>CAZWFP010000012.1:0-43311 GCA_964633175.1 uncultured Planctomycetaceae bacterium
ACAGACAGGAATGTCTGTGCTACTTAAACTTTCAAACCTTAAACTTTTGACCTTTCACTTTTTAAGGTATTCCCTCTTTGTGGTAATTTCTGGCAAACTATCAAATGGAAAATAAAAATATTATTTTATTTTAAAATCCGTTCCAAATATGAAAATAGACGAAAAACTATTGGAACATTTGTTAGAACTGGCTAAGATAAATCTAAAAGGTGATGAAAAACAAAAAATGCTTGCAGATCTCGATAAAATTTTAAGTATGGTGCATACTATTAACAAACTTGATTTATCTAACGTCGAATCTTTTAAATATACAAAATTGCAAAATCTTGTCTTGAGAGATGATATTGTAGGTAAGAGTTTAACTCAAGAGGAGTCCCTGAAGAATTCAAAAGATACTGTCTTCCCGTTTTTTAAGGTTCCTAAGGTAATAAAGTAGGCAGGGATTAATTCTTTAGAAAAGCATTGAGGTAAATAGTTTTTGATGTTTTTAGGATTTTAGTTTTATCACAGGTAATGTTGAATTTATCTGAGCGGTTTATTATTAAATTTGACCAGTTACATAATATGTCTTCTGTTGATGGTTTTCTTGCTTTATTTGCGATTTCTATGACATCTATCTTATTTTTTGCCAGAAAATTAATAAGCCATTTCTTGTTAACGCTTTGAAGGTATAAAACCGATATGTTATTTGTGGAAATAAAAAGATTGTATAGTTTTTTGCTAACCTTTATCTTCCTTACCGTTAGATTTTTCTCTTGGAATTCTTCTATGTTTCTAAAATGTATATAAAAGTTTCTAAATCTAATTGATTTGGTTGAAGGAGTATCACCTGATGTAACAAAAGTTATATTGCCGTCCAAAAATCTTATGTATCGTAAGAAACCTAATGTTTGATAAAATAGTTGTTTGTTAAATTTATTTATGCTGAGTATCGTGATGTCGTTATTCGTTTTTATGTAATAGTATACGGCATTTTTGCCGCTTGTAGTTGAATATATTGAATTAGTCGTATATTTTTTAGGATTGTCACAGAAGAACAGGAAAGAAAGTTGCATACAAACTAAGATGAGAATCCCTTTAAAAATAGAAAGCCGTCTTGTATATATTAATACGGCTATGGCAGACAAAAGTATGTAAAAAAGATATACGCTGATTTCAGTTGGCATACCAAAATATGTATTATTGCTTGTAATTTTTGATAAAATCCGCTCCATTATGGGAACACCTTTAAAAGCATACCAGAACAGGTTCGGTAAACTGCCAAATATAAATAGTAACAATAAGAATATGAGTGATATAATAAAGTAGATACTAAAAAACAAGGAACTAATACAATTTGCTATTATATTGTCGAAGAAGATAATTTTCCCTAATCCGAAATATTTGATGGTAAGAGGAGATATTGATATAGAGGCAACTAATGTCATAAGTACTACAGATAGAAAGGCATCGGTGGTTGTGTTTACTAATCTTCCTATTATAGGTAAAGAATCTCCGATGAAAGCGCGTTTTTCATTGAGTTTGGCTATAACTTTTGTAAAAGAATGTATGATGGCTGGAACTGATTTTGTCGTTTGTGAAAAAGGTATCTTCTCAATCTTGTATTGTTGGTTGCGAACATTAACTTTTGTAAGAATCAATATTATGGCAGAATATGTGATAAAACTGTATTGAAAAGAAACGTCAAAGATAGCAAATGGATTATCAAAAATCAATATGAAGATAAAAGCAAAAAGGAGCGAATATAGGTGATTTTCTTTTCTATATAGTAAGTTGGCTAAAAGTAAAAACGTAATGATTATGCCCGCTCTTTGGGCGGTCGGGACAAAACCGCATATAGCAATATAGACCCATATAATCAATATACCTAATAGCCCTGATATTTTATAGTCCAAAAGAAATGCTTTGAAAGGTATTAATAAGAAAATATATAGAACCATTACCGAAAATCCTGATACTGCAAAGAAGTGATACGTGCCTGAATTTATATAGGTTTCCTTCTGTTGCTCACTTAGTTTATACGTTGTGCCAAATAAAAGGGCTTGTAAGAAGTTTATATACTCTTTTTGTGTACTTACATGTGTGTCTAAAAATTTGTATATAGAAAAATACAGTTTTCTAACATCAAACGCATCACTTTTTTGTTTATTTATTATTTGTTTGCCATCTTGTATAATTACAGAAGCCATATACCCATTTGCATACAAAAATTTTTTGAATTGAAATTTCCAGTTCTCCTGCTCATCTATAGGTCTTTGAATGGCTGCTTTAAAAGCTATTAAATCAAAAACTGATATCCCTACCTTTTCATTAATTTCTTTCTTAACATACACCATAGCATAAAATTTTAGTTCCACCTTCAGGTATTGGCAGGTAATATCGTTTATTAAAACAGGAAAGTATATATATTTTCTCGTAAATATTGGTTCTAATCCCGGCTTTAGCGTAGATTCTTTGGGAATGTCCGTTACAATAGCATTAATTATACATCTTTTCCCCACGACATAGTCATTTATATATTCTTCAGTTTTCTTTATTTTTTGTAATTTTATTAGTAGTAAAAACAGTATAAAAATGTAGAAACATACATAAATGAATTTTTTATTATATGTTAAGAAACATATCCATAGTGTATTCATCGCAATAGATATATACAAAAGCGTGTTTAGATGGCAATAAAATGATATTACTATTATGACAATCTGGACTGATAGCAGGAGTAAATTTAGAGTATATGTTTTCATTCAGAAGTATAATGTTTTAGGCTGAATTTTACGCCTGAGTATTGATCCTAGATAAAGATTGCTATTTGCTCCTTGGGTAAAACCTTATTTCTGTTTACTAAAAACTGGTATGCTAAGAACTGTTCTACATAGGAAAATTCTGCAGGGTTGCCAGTAATGCTTGAATCACGATTAAACAAAAGATATTGCACAAAAATCGATATTATATCAGTTTTGGATGAAGTATGAGTTTTTATTTTATTAACGACGTTATAGGGTATTGTATTTGTCAGTATGGTATAATTTCTCACAAATAGTGAAATCCAGAACGTTGTTTGCGGTAAACTTTTTTGATCTGAGGGTTGAATGCCAAAACCACCATCACTATTCTGACTAAACGTCAAATAATATAATATCCCATCCAGCAACTTTTTGGCTTTTAAGTCGAATTGCCCATGCAACATTTTATTGATTTTCAACTCTTGAGACAAAAAATATGAGAAAATAGACAATTCATATAAATTTGTAAAATTCTTTGTGAAATCATTGATGTCTTCTTTATTTAAATTATTGAGTTTTTCAATGAACGGGTAAAGATATTGGGCGTATGTCTTGTTTATATTGTTATGACTTACTAATACGCTATTTATACTGCCCAAGAACCAGTTTTCCTTGTAGTAATTTTTTAACATCATATTAGTATTGTTGTAATATTTTTTTATTGAATTATTGTCTAATAATTGAAAAATTGAAAAGCTTTTGTAATTGAGGTTGTTTTCATTGTAATAAAAATACAATAGTAAAGGTAGGGCAACTGCCAGATAAAAAACTGTTTGTATAGCATATCTGAATATAGTGTTTGTAATCAGTTTCTTTTTTATATATTTTATAAAATCATAATTAATGGGAGGGGGAGTAATATTTTGTAGTTGACTCATATCATTCCATAATGTTTTATATTCGCTATACCTTTCTAAGCAGGTTGAACATTCTTTTAAATGTCGGAGTATGTTTTGATTTGAACTGTGCCCAAAGACCACTTTTATAATTTCTTCTTCTTTAGGGCACATATCTTAAAAAGTTAAAACTCAAAAGTCAAAGTGTGCACGCCCTACGGTAAAATATAGGGCTCTCAGTTTTTCAAATGCTTTATAAAATGCCCGTTTAGATGAAGATAGAGAAATGTTCAGTATATCGCTTATCTCGATAAACGTTTTACCTAATACTATGTGAAGTATTATTACGTCTCTTTCTACATCGTCAAGTTTCTGAAGAAGGCTGGAAAGTATTTTTAATTTGTCATTGTTATATTCTATATGCAACGTATCTAAAGTGTATAAATAATTCTCTTTGAATCTCTTTTCTTTTTTGTACTTCCTGAATTCATCTATGGCGCAGTTTTTTGCTATTTTAAACAAATACGATGAGGCATTTGCTACTGTTATTTGATTTTGAGATTTTAGTTGTGAGAGAAATTTACATATTGTTTCCTGTATAAGATCTAATGACTGGTTTGAATTAAATCCACGTAGCGAAAAGTATTTGTATAGTTTTTCATAGTACATATTAATAAAAATATTAACTGCTGACTCATCATTTTTCTTTAACAAATCCAGGAAATCCTTTCGTTCAATGAATTTTTCTCTTAGGTAAGTCATATATAAGAAAAATTACGAAACTATAGAACCCGCTGATATGTCTCTATCTGTGGTAATAAGCGTTAATTCATTGTTGTTTGAAGATGCCAACAGCATTCCTTCACTTTTTATTCCGCGAATTTCCCGATAGGTTAAATTACTTACAACTACCACATTTTTACCTATCAATGAATTTTTATCTTTGTAGTATTCTTTTATACCTGCTACAATTGTTCTAACTTCATTATTACCTATATCTACTTTCATTAAGTATAATTTATCTGCATTGGGATGGTCAGTAACTTCAAGAATTTTTCCAACCTTCAAGGATACTCTTTTAAAGTCGTCAAAACTTATTGGTTCCATTAATCAGTAAATATCTTATTCAGTTTTATATTCCATTTAATAGAAGCGCTGTCGAAAGGCAGAACTTTTATAAAATTACTGCCAGATTCTTTACCTTTAAAAAACACAAATGTTACGAGAAATCTTTCAGATATTTTAGCTAATAATGCCTTATATGAACTTATTGATTTATTAAGTTGTTTATCTGAAGGCAAGGTAAAGGCAGAGAAGAAATCTAATATATATTTTAGTTGCCCTTTTTTTAATGCACCGAAACTTATAGTAGCATTAAGTTCTCTTCCTATTTTTCTCATAATATTTTTAAATTTACCTCTGTATACTGTATCCGCAGTATTTTCTTCTAATTTCCTGGAAAAGTTGTAATGTTTTAAACTGTTTAAGTTTAGATATAAAAGTGAACTGGTAAAGGCTAGTTTATTGCATGAGCTACAGTAACATCCTTCCGTTGTGCAGATTTCCTCACATTCCAATCCATACACAACATTTTTTAGAAAAGTAGGAGGTGTCCCTATAGGATTATGCCCAACATTACACGTATCATAAGTTACAAATTTATTGGATTTCGTTAGATTTAGATTTTTAATGTTAATCGCATCCTGATTACTTTTTATTTTATCTCTCCAATCTTTATCTAATGATAATTTTAGAAGTTCTCGTACCGCTTTCGTGGACAATTTTATCTTTTCACACTCTTCTAAATTGTCTATTTTTTTTAAAGCAGTTACGTCTCCAACAACGGCACTTGCTAAATATGATAAACAACCTACATCAGGGTTTTCGAATAATTTGTTTAGATAATTATTGACTAATTCTTTCCTGGCACTATTATAGAATAGAGTTCTAAGAGCGTATTGTTTTACCATAGTAGGTGTAATACCTTTTAGTAGCCCCATAAGATATTCTTCTATACTTTTATCATTATATCCATAGATGGCAAGTAGTATGGATAAATACTTTTTATCGTCATCCGTAGAAGATTGTTCAAAATTTTTTATTATTCCAGGAACATTTTTTTCAATGTAGCTTCTAAAACTTTCTAACCCATAAATAGCTGCTATCTGTAACAGTGTATTTGTATAGAAATCGGACTGAGTCGATATTAATGATTTTATATTTCGTTCTTTCACTCGGGTCTTGAATTCCTCAAATAATTTCTTTTCATTTTTTAATATATATTTATATCTGTTAAAAGCGAACAATGCTCTTAGCAATAATTCTTTATAATCATAGTCCTTTGTAGTTTCAAACTCTTTTTCAAAAAATTTAAAAAGCGCATCTCTTTCCTGTATACTTTCTACTTTATCGCTTACATTGATAAAGCCAGACACCAAGTCACTTTTTAGAAATCTTTCCTCCTCAGAATAACCTTTAACATTCGTTAATATCCTTTTCATAACAATGCTCATTATTTTCTCGTTTTCATATAATTTCAGTTTTGCGCTTAATAATAGGTCACTTAAAGCAAATTGTATTTCATAGCACTTATCTTTCGTTAATTTTTCAAAGGTAGCGAAAAGTTTGATTTCTGACTCTATATCAATGTTTTTGTCCGTTCCGATATAGGCATTGGATACAATTTTCAGTAACTCAGACCTCAAACTACATTCAAGCGTTCTTTTACTTGCAATTTCCATTACCTTATAAATGCATGGCTTCCCACACTTTGGTAACAATTCTTTACCAAAATACAGAAGTATCGCATCTGATGCGCTGCGTTTAAAATCTTCGTTATCTATCAAACTCCTGGAGTCGATAACATTGCCTTCTTTAAGAATTAAATCTTTTATATAGTTTATACCTCCACATACTTTTTCAGTCCACTCAGTTAAGACCTTATTCTTTAACGTTTTATTAGGTGTGTGGTAGTTAGCCCAGAATAATTCTAAAAACGTCATTAACAGCAACTCTTTACTGCCTTCAGAAGAATAACCAGATCCTCCGAAAGCAGCGCTTAGTTCTAACAGAATTGTATGACAATTATCAATTTCACATATCTTTGAAGGTATTTTTACTTTCAATTTTAAGTTTAATTCATTTCTAACTGTTAGACAGTTGATTTTGTTGCCTATCCATTTATTAATGCTTGCTGTTGCTTCATCTGCCTGTTGATTATTTCCTAATGCTTGTAGGTAATCGTTTATAAACGTATTTACACTATCCAAAAATTTTACGGAGCATTTACCCAACCTTTTTTTCTTTATTATTCTCAATAAATCTTTTATAGATGCCTGTTTTGCCTGTTCCTCACCGTTTATAATTTTGTCCAGTTTATCGGTTAAATACTTATCCTGTGAAGTGCCAGATTTATATATATAATTTTCATATATATCATCGCAGAAATCATCTGATCTGGTATAAAGAACGATGCTGAATATTATGTTCACAAAAACCAAATACTGCTTAATCTTCCCCATACCTGTTATTATAATATATTATTATATTTATAATAAGAAACTAGAAAATGGTGGATATAGAGTATAAGATGAAATATTGCGTTAGTATGTGCGTAATTTTTATGACAATTTTTCTGTTACCTTTGGATTGGCAAAAAAAGGACTATGATTATGTAGGTAGCAGAAATTCTGAAGAGATAGGATTCAATAATAACATAAGTTTGAAATGGGCTTTTTTCTCAACTAACCAGATTCCTATATATGCTACTCCTATGATTTCTAATGGCGCTGTTTTGTTAGTATTACAGAATGGGCTAATTTATTTACTAAAAGAAGATAATGGTTCTGTAATTTGGCAGAAAAATATTTTTGAGGAAACTATAGCCACCCCTATAATTGACAATAATTTTATTTATTTATTAACAAAGTCATGCAACCTTCATGTATTGGATTTTAACACGGGAAATATAACTTATAAAAAATTATTTGATGCTACCTGTATGGATTCACCGGTTAAGGAAGCTAATATATTATATATCTCTTTAGGTTTCCCGAAAAATAAGATAGTGAAGTTTGATTTAAATACTAAACAGCAAATAGAAGAATTTCAGGATACAAGGGGTCAGCCGTTTTATGCTTCAGGTAGATTGGATTCGAATAATTTCTATGTTGTTTCTACATCTGGTATGTTATATAAATTAGATAAAAATAACATCCAAAATGTGTTATGGAGTACTTCTTTTAATTCAATAATTTCATCGTGGAATGTAACAATAGATAATGATGCTTTTTATTTTTTCCCTTCTGGTAATGATTTGACTATCTATAAATATAACAAAAGCACCAACGAGATACTCTGGAGCAAAGGATTATCCATCCCTAAGCCATCGTTTAAAGTAGAAATAAGAAACAAAGATTTGAGGCGTATGGGGATAGGATATCAATCTTACAATGTAAATAACAATCAAAGCCAAAAACCATCTTCGGGTTCTGGGAGTTCATTTCAACCTAATACGGCCGAACCATCCGGATTGGCGTCAAATTTTGCTATGGATTCTACACATTTATGTTTTATCATAGGGTTACCCGCATATTATCTGGTCTGTATAGATAAAGCCACAAGCAATTTAGTTTCCACCACCTTTTTACATGCAAATACTGGTATTTTGCCCATAGGTTCTCCTGTGATAAAAGATGACCTTGTTTATTACGCCTTACCAGTAGATAGAAAATTGTATATAAGCAATAAAAACGGTGTTGTGCAAAATTCTTTTGATTTAAATGGCGAGGTGTATGCAGGAATAGTTATAGCAAACGCTAAGATATTCGTTGCCACCAACAAAGGTGCACTTTATGTATTTGAGACCTCGGCAAATCATGCACCATCTCAACCTATTATAATCAGTCCTGCAAACCTCCAGGAGGAAATTGGAGACACTGTCACAATAAATTGGGAGGCAACAGATGCAGATAGAGATAACTTAACATACACATTGGAACTGACAGATGGTATTACCCACCAAAAGCATATTTTTGATAATTTAACTGAGAATAGTTATACACTTTCTAATTTAGGATTAAATACTCCGTATTTAGTGCGAGTCAGGTCTTCTGATTCAAAAAAAGCATATTCTGTATGGTCTGACACGATAACTTTTTTCTATAAAAAATTGCATCAAATAACCCCAGAACCTCCAACCAATTTAACTATTACATCTTCTCAATCGGGCAGCGGAATCGACTTCACAGTGAATTGGACACCTTCTTCCACAGTCGGGATAAAGTATTATAAGTATACCTATAGAAAAAGTGGCGAAAATTTTCTTAGTGAACAACAAACTACCTTCACTTACTTTAACCTTACAACAAATTGCAACGATACTTCGCAGTTTGGTTGTTTAGAAAAAGAGAAAAATTATGAAATTCAGGTTAGAGCCATCAGCATAGATGATTTATCCAGTATTCCTGTATCAAAAACATTTTTTTCCGGTATCCCATTTCTTATCAACAATATTCCTCAAAATACCTTAAACTTACAGGAGGTTATCAAGATAGCAAACCCTAATGATGTTATAAAAATTAGGGCAGTAACCCTGCTTCTGTCTCAATCTATGATTATAGATAAGCCACTTAAAATTCAGGGAGATAATCCATTAACTTCCTTTATCGGTTTTGATGGTTTTGAAAAAGGGATAGTGGTAACTAATATATTGCCAAAATCGGGAACAAAAACTGATTTCAAGCCCGATGTAGTAGTTGAGATCTCCAACTTGACTATTATTAATGCTACTAGCGGGATTGAAATAAATGCCCCTACGAGAATTAAAAATTGCGTGATAGCGAAGAGTGGAACTGGTATACTTGCTAATGCTGATGCAGAAATAATAAATAATACTATAGCCGACAATACAGGTAATGGAATTTCTATTAATGGAGGCTCCCATATAATTAAGAATAATATCATTGGAGATAATGGTGGTGTAGGTATAAATTTAACGGCAGGAACAATTAATCTTATCAAATATAATGTATTATTTAATAACGCTCTCGGCAACGTTTCTTCAAATGTATCACTTGATAATACCAATTTGACTACATTCCCTGTCATATTTATTAATAAAGGTAATAATGATTATAGAGAAGCAGAAGGTTCACCTTCAGTTGATGCAGGGGATCCACAAGATGATTTTTCTTTAGAACCTCTACCAAATGGTAACAGAATCAATGCTGGTGCGTTTGGCAATACAGCGTTAGCAACAAAAACAACAGTATCCCAATCGCCCCAAACAGCGGCTCCCGGAGGTTGCTATACGCTACCATCTAATAAAAAATATGATGATTCTATCTTGCTGCTACTATTATTGCTTGCTGCGCTACAGATGTATTCTAAGATTCTACGATACCAGCGTGCTAAAATTTTCTGAAACCTTGGCAGAAAGTGTTTCTATATTCATTCCCAACACTTCTGCTGCCAATTTATATCCTTCCACAACATAGTAAGGATAGTTTGTCTTCCCTCTAAATTTTTGGGGAGGTAAAAAAGGAGAGTCGGTTTCAAAAAGCATTCGCTCAAGAGGCACCTTTTTTAATACCTCCAGAAAAGCAGTATTTCTGGGATATGTGATGTTTAGCGCAAATGAGATATATCCACCATTATCTAGAAAAAATTTTGCATCTTCGTAAGTTCCACTAAAGCAATGAGATATAAATTTTAGCGGAAAGAAGTTTTTTAATATGTTTTTCACATCCTCAAAAGCATCTCTGATATGTATTATTAATATCTTATTGTGCTTTTTTGCTAACGTTATTTGACATTCAAAAAATGCTCTTTGCAATTCTTTTGAAGTACTTTTATGAAAATAATCAAGTCCACATTCTCCTATAAATAGCACAAAATCAGTTGAGTTTGATATAATTTCTTCAAAATCCTTTGCTGGAAATTCAGGGTAATTATTCACGTCTGTTGGATGTATTCCACACGACCCAAGTATTTTTATTCCATAACTATTCTTTTTTAATTTTTCATTATTAATTATTTTTACAACCTCTTTTGACGAATTTATATCAGTTCCCACACATACTAATGTTGTAACTTGATGTTGTCTGCACTTATCTAATACACTATCAATCTGTGTGCTTAGAGGATAATACTGTAAGTGACAGTGACTATCTACAAAATGCATCGGTTATTTCGGCGGGGGCACACATTCAGCCTTTCCGGAATTTGTATCAGTGGAACTTTCTGATTTCCCTGATAGATTCGTATCTTTTTTAGTGCCAAATGCATCTGCGTCTTGAGTGGTATCGGATCTTGCTTTCTTTTGCTTTGAGTTGAACTCTTCATTTGTTTTGACCGCTATATAGTTGATATTTATTACTGTTTTGAATTCATCGTTAGGTATTTTCCCAAATTTTATATTATAAGAAATTTGTGTGGGTAGCATAAAATTATTAATTTCTCCATAGGTTATCTCAGCAGTGTTTATGTATCTATTGTTGCCTCCCCTTGTTTTAAACTCTTCTCTTACTGTATTTATGATATATTCTTTGTCATTTACTTTTTCAAATCCAACTTTTATTAGTTTAATTGCGCCATTCGTATAAAATACCTGTGTTTCACCTGGTAGCAAATCTTTGTCTAAAATGTATTGTATTTTTGATATATTTCTAAATTTCTTATCTAAATTACTGATTGTTACAGTTTTACTATTGTCACCTGACTCGGATATAGAAGCAGATGACAAGAACTGTTCTTTAAATAGAATATCAAAAATATAGGGGAACAATAAGTAATCCCATACTTTTTTTATAGAATTTTTTATTTGTTTTGTAAGTATAGCATTATTAGGTAATAGAGGCACTCCTTCAATGTGTATTTTCTTTTTGCGGTTTACATAAGTTAAATCTATTGATATATTCTCAAAATATTCTTGTAACCCTTGTATGTTAAGTCGCATATGAAGGTTTGCTTTATAACTTTCAATGTTCAATATATGAGGAAGCATATCTTTTATATGTTTTTTTACATCAGATTGCGTAAACATAGGTAATTGTAAGACAATACATACAATTAACGCTTTTTTAAACATCGAAAACAATTTTACATTCAAATATATTTATTAAATGATTTTAAAAGGGGAGTATGCTTAAATACTGCCCTGATAGAAGATCTAATCCTGTATTTGTATTTACTATTAAGGTAATGGTTTGATTGGATTCTATTAGCCGTTCCTTAACAAATCCTATTACAAGGTTTTCTGGTACTCTATTTTTTTTATCCATAGCAGTATAAACCGTAGTATCGTTTTCAATGTCTAATGATGCTGGAATGTAGAAAATCATTCCTAAGTTTGTGTCCATACCTTGATATACCCCTTCTATTGTTTTATTATTCTTTGTCTTTAATTTTACTTTCAATTTTACGTCTTTATTATAAACTGGTGTTATCGTATTATATTCGCCATTTTTATCGGTTACTCTGCCTATAAGTTGTTGTTTGTAGACAATTAAATCATTGATGCTTAAAGAAAGGCATTGAGAGTCAACTATTGTCCACAGCTCTCCTTTTAAGGGATGAAAGTGTTTTATTATCTTTATATTATTGCAATCTTGGATATTCATCTTAGAAGAGGGAAAGGTTTTTATGAATATGCTTTTTAGGATTAATTTTGTCTTATTGGGCAGGTATATTAACATAATGATTAGTATTATTATAGATATAAACTCTATTAGATATTGAGTTTTCAATGTAAACATTCTTCCTCTTTTTAATGTGTCGTTCATAACGTTCTTTCAGAAGTTACCACAACTTTAACAATTCCTCCTTTTTCTAATTTACTATTCATTTTTCAATATTCAATATTTAACATTTATTATTTATTATTTTATTCCGACTTTAGTGAGCTTAGTGAGTTGGATTTTCATTCTAACTATCCCGTCAACCTTCGGTTGACAGCCCCTTCTATGATAAAGTTCAATGTTTAAAAAATTGGGTAATTTCTGGGGTTCTTTTTAGTATATGATTTAATAAAAAATAAAACTATTATATTAACAGCGGTGCATAAAAAGGGCGTGTTATTTGTGTGTGGAGGGTCTGGTGGACATATACTACCATCTGTCGCAATGGCTGAGTATTTTTCTACAAAGAATTGTCTGAGTTATTTTCTGGTATCAAATAAAAGTGTAGATATAAAAATTATAGAGAATTTTCCTTATCCTTATGCTACAATACCCAAAATCTCCGGCAAATTGGATTATTGCACTTTTATGTATAAGCATTTATCAAATGTAAGCACATTGGTTCGGTATATAGAACCTGATATAGTTATAGCATCTGGTAGCATATATTCATTTGCTCCATTGTTATTGTTGTTAATTAAAAGATATAAGACATTTCTTTTTGAACCTAACGTAATACCTGGTAGAGTAAATAGTCTATTCTTCCGCTTATGTGAAAAGGTATTTACAGGTTGGAGAAACGATTATTCTACGGATTATTTCGGTAAAAGAGCATATATAAGCGGAATACCTATTAGGAAGTCAATAAAAATTAAGCATGATAGGTATAAGGTATTATCGGAGTTGAATCTTAATTCAGATAGAAAGACAGTATTGATTTTAGGTGGTAGTCAAGGGTCAAGGTTTCTTAATAATTATATTGTAAAATCGCTATTACAATCTGATTTAAGTGATAATATTAATATAATTTTACTTACATCTGATAAGTTTCCGCACGAAAAATTTAGAGATAGCCAAAATATTAGAGTATTGCCATTTACTCTAGAAGTAGGTAAATATTATGACGCTGCTGATTTAGTTATCACCAGAGGGGGTGCTGTTACACTTGCAGAAATCTGCTACAAGAATTTACCTAATATATCTATACCTTATCCTGCAAGTGCTAACAATCATCAACTTGAGAACTCTAAATTTTTGCAAAAAGAAGGTTTGACATTTCTGATAGAAGAGGGAAATTTTTGCAATGAATACTTTATTAATTTGTGTAAAAAACTTCTTTTCTACGATAATTTAATTAGCAACTTAAGAGCCAAGATGAAAGGGTATTTTTTAGACGATGCTGAAAGGAAAATCTATGATGGGATTTTTGGTAGATAATTTCCTTATGCATATTATTAATTATACATAATATGGCTAGATTTTATTTGGTAGGGGTAGGAGGGGCGGGGGTAAGCGCCTTAGGGCATTATCTTTTGGATACAGGTGCTCATATAACTGGCTATGACATATCTAAAAGCTGGGAATTAAAATATCTTTTGGAGCGTAATATTAACTTCTATGAAGGTAGTTTCAATTTGAGTGAATTAAATAATTATGATATTTTCGTAAAAACCTTAGCTATATCAGATGAAATGCCTATAATAAAATCCGCTAAGATGCTTCACAAAAAGGTTTATGAATATCCACAATATTTGGGGGAACAAACAAAAAACTTCAAAAAAGTGATTGCCGTATGTGGCGCTCATGGTAAGACGACTGTTGCTGGTTTATCTGCTTATCTACTTACAAAGTATGAACTTAGCCCATCTTATATCGTTGGAGGTATTATTTCTAATTTTCATAGAAACGGTAAATTTGGTAATTCCGAATATATAGTAGTTGAGGCATGCGAATTCAGGGAATCGTTTTTGAATCTGACACCGCATATCGTTATCGCAACTAATGTGGAAATGGATCATACTGATTATTATAGTGATATGGATAAGTTAAAAGATGCTTATCTAAAGTTTTTTCAAAAAAGTTCGGTTGAATGTATTATTTATAATAAAGATGACAACATACTTGTTGAGTTAATGGAGCAGGTAAAAGGTAAAACGAAAGTGCCATTTTCAGGAACTTTTTCGGATAACAGTTATTCTTTTTCCAATTTCTGCAATGGTTCAGGGGTAAACTTTTCAATTCAAAAAAGTGGGAAAGATTTATTAACTGTAGAAACTTCACTTTTAGGAAGGCATAATGCTTATAATATAACTGCTGCTTTTGCCCTATGTAACGTTTTGAATTGTGATGTAAAACACTTTTCTAAATTTATAAAAGTGTTTGATGGTATGGAAAGAAGGATGCAAAACATAAGATTGAATGACTACTTATTTATATTGGATTATGCACATCATCCTACCCAACTTTACAATGTCATTTCCTCACTGAAAAAGGTGTTTTCAGAAAATTTCCTGGTAGTATTTCAACCACATCAACTCAGACGACTTATCTATTTTGAAAAGGAATTCTTATCTACGTTTAAATACGCAAGGAATCTGGTTTTAACGCCTGTTTTTAGGGCAAGAGAGGATTTTGATGGCACAGATGTAATACAAGATATACTGAATAATGTTAAAAAAGATGGTAATGGGAACTATCATTACTTGCATTCCTATTCAGACGTAGCAAAATATATTAAGACGTGTGGATATAAAACAGTTCTTTTAGCAGGAGCTGGAGATATTTACAAAGTGCTTGATTTCTTTGAAGGAGAAAGTAAAACCTATACATGACACTATTATGAATACAATGGCATCTTCTTTAGTTCAAAATGACGTTTTTTTAAACTCTTATACAACGCTAAGGGTAGGGGGCAAAGCGAGGTTTTTTGCTACTCCTGAAGGCATAGAGGATTTACAATATTTATTAAAGTTTGCAAAGGATAAAATGCTTGATATTTTCATATTAGGTAAAGGTAGCAACTTAATCGTTAGAGATGAAGGCATTAAAGGGTTGGTTATAAACACTGAAAAGTTTTGTCAGAGCTCTTTTATAAACAATCTGGTAGAAGTAGGTAGTGGATATTCGTTAAAGAAACTTATATCAGATACTACAAGAAGATGTTTATCTGGACTGGAAAGTTTAGTGGAGATACCAGCAAGTTTAGGCGGAGCGGTTTATATGAATGCCGGAGGGAAATTCGGCAATATTGGGAATTTTGTATCCCGGTGTTGGTGCATAAAACTGGATGATTCTCAGTTATGCGAATTTAACAGAAACGACCTCAAGTTTGGTTATAGAACGTCTAATTTGGAGAGGTTATTTATATATAAAATACAGTTAACTCTTAACAATTCAGACAAAAAGACGATTTTTGATAACATGCAAAGAGCGTTGGAATATAAAATTAAGACACAACCATTATCTGCGAATAGTGCTGGGTGTATTTTTAAAAATCCGCCGGGCAATAGCGCCGCCCAACTCATAGAGCAGTGCTCTTTAAAAAATTATAAAATCGGAGATGCTTTTGTTTCTCCAAAACACTCTAATTTTTTCATAAATACGGGGAACAGAGCGGATGATGTTATAAAACTGATTGATTTTGTTAAACAAAAGGTGTATGAAATCTTTGGAATAACCTTACACAGAGAGATTAAGATATGGCCAGATGAACCAAACTTTTCATATAGAAATGATTAATAAATTCTCAAATTTCAAAATATACATACTATATGGTGGCGATTCTCCAGAGCGCGAAATCTCCCTTAAAACAGGAGAAAATATATATCAAACTTTAAAAGAAAAAGGGTTAGATTTATATCTTTTGGATTGTAAATCTATGGATGAGTTTGATAAGGAACTAATTAATAATAGAGCAATATTTTTTTTAGCGCTACATGGCGGTTTTGGTGAAGATGGCACTCTCCAAAAAATGCTGGAGGAAAACAGAGCATTTTTTACAGGATGCGGTGCCTATTCTTCTAAAGTATGTATGAATAAATACTTAACAAAAAAAATTGCCCAAGAAAATGGTATAAATATACCTAATTATTTGCATTTCACTTTCGATGATTTAAGTAAAATTAATACCATTCCTGATTTTCTAAACTTCCCTCTCATAGTAAAACCCGTTAACACCGGCTCAACAATTGGTGTAAAAGTGTGCAAAAGTTTTAATCAATTAAAAGATGCCATCGCTCAGATAGAAAAATTAGATAAGGAGTTTTTGGTAGAAGAATTCCTTCCAGGTGAAGAAATTACCGCCTCGGTCCTGAGAAATAAACTATTGCCTCCTATAAGATTAAAATACGAAGGAGAAATATTTGATTATAATCTTAAATACAAAGACAAAAAGGTTGAATATGAGTTTTTGAATAAGGATTATAAAAACATAGATGTTGTATCACTTAAAATCTTTGAAGCATTAAAATGCTACTCTTACATAAGAATTGATTTTAGAAGCGATGGCAATTCATTGTATCTTCTAGAGGTAAATACTCTGCCTGGATTGACTAAGATGAGTTTGTTTCCTAAATCCGCTAACAAAGAGGGTATAGAATTTGACCAGTTGCTTTTAATATTATTAGAAGATGCAATAAAACGATATGAAATCAATTAATTTGAGGAGAGATTGCATTATTAAAGTTTCGCATACTATTTACTCATCTTTGTTCACTATGTGCTTCCTTCAGCTGTTATTTACTATGCTATTTGTATACTGGATTTTTAATTCCTATAAAAAAATATATGCTATCGCTACAACTAAATATAGAATAAACCTCTCCTCTTATGAAAAGAAGTTACAACATATTTATAATTCATTAAAAGAATCTTCCAATTATATTAGAAACGTAGAAAAAGTGGCAATAGAAGACAAGGACAATATGCTCGTTAGTTTGGATATAAGAAAGGAAATTTTTTATGTAACTGATGGGGATAAAACCTGCTCTGTTTCTGATGATAATAAAATTATGAAGGAATATAATAACGTTCATTCCTTGCCGATATTTTTCTATGCACAAACCCTTTCTTGTAAGAGTATGAGAGAAATTGATAAAAGGTTATTCAAATATTACCAAACGGTTGCATACCATATAAAAACGCTTCCAAATTTGAGAAAAATCAAAGCGATTTACATAAAACCTTCCTATGATGTATTACATCTTTATTTTTGGATAGACCATAACGTAAAATTATATGCGGGATACTTTTCAAACATAACAAAAGATGTGCTCAAAGAGATAGATAAAAGATTAGGGAGCGCGCTTTCTAAGATAGACAATATAAAAGATATCCCGTTTTACGAGGTTGATTTATCATTTAGAAGAACCATTATAAAAATCCCTTAAACTGATGATTGCAGATTCAACCCCTGCCGAAATTACCACACTACTAAATTCCCCAGAAGTATAAAAATAAGACTGAAAAAAGATGCTTAAATTGTTTGTATAAAGGTAGGGGTCTCCCAAGAAAGTATATTGTACTTACTATAAAAAAGCTGCTATTCTTAGTGCTGCTAAACTCAAGGAAAAGAAATTTTTCATACCTCTGGCAAGTTTTATTTTCTTGCTTCTTTTAGATTATCTTTTGGCTCTTTTTCCCCTTCTACACTCTCTTTATCAGAGCAAATTCTTTTCCCGTTTTTTTTGTTGACAAAAAATGTTTCATTATCTTTAACTACCTCCTCTATTTCAATAGTATCAACCTTCAGTTTTCCCTTGCATTTAGGACAGTAATGAGTAAATTCACCAAAAAACAATCTGCCACAGGTTGTGCATTTTAAGCGCTCTCCTACTTTAACCTTCTCCAAATCATGCGAAGGATTATGTTGTTCTTTCTGACTCTCTGCCACATATTTCAAACACGTCTTACATCTATATACTTCTTTTATCTGATAACGTTCACACTCCTGGATCTGGGTTATCTCTTCTAAATCAGTATTCTCATTTTTCGATGGAGATTTTTTAACATCTTCCTTCGCTGGCGGAACTGTTTCCTTTCCTTTAATAACAATGTAATCTTCGTTTTGTAGCCATAACAAAGATGACATCACAAACATAATTACATATATATATATTTTCATCTTTCATATTAAGAGCCGGATATCGACTGTTGCGTTAATACTGAGAGCGGCGAAGGTGGGTTTCTAAAAGTTCCCGTGAACAAGACAATAGCAGGTAAATTAGTATCTATATAGGCAACATACTCAGATGGTAAAGAAGCAACACCATATAATGCACCAAAAAATAACCCATATAATTGGGCGTTGACGTCCATATCACAACCGCCTAACAATATAATTCTTTTTATGCCTTCTAAATAATCATCTGACGTCTTTAGCACGCCAAAGGATATTAACATACTATTCCAAACGTTTCTTTCCTTACTCAATCTATATAAGTCCTTGTCTGAAATGCTTTGATAGAATACATCATTACAGGTAGTAAGGCCTTTTAATTCCCTGAAAATAACTTCCCTAATATTATCCAAGATTTCTCCCTTTTGCCGCGTATTTCCGTTTAACATACATTGCAAAATAAGGTACACTGAAAAGGAAGCATAAAGTAAATTATCTGAAAAGGTGTTTGAATAAACCAACAAACTCAAATCCGAAAATGCTCTTTTGTTATCATTATTAGCGTTCAGTAAACTATATACTACAACGTCGGGAAGAATATTTTTAAAGGCCTCTTCATCCTGCGAAATCGCCGACATCAAGCCATTGAAGAAAGTAACACAATGGGCACAAATATAATTTTTGTCATCTGACAACTTTTTAAAGAAATCAAAAAATTTATCTATCTGCCCAAGATTGCGAAAGTTTAACTCTAGTTTTATATATTTGCTATACCTTAGATACTGAGAAGATGGTCTATTCATAAGCGCATTAGATAGTATAAATCCATAAGCGGCGCCTAAAATTTTATCCTGTCCTACTACCGTTTTGGCCATATTTCTTTTACCACCTTACCCTGCAATTGAGAATGGCAGTATGCGCAAGAGCCCCTACGCAAATTCAGGCGAAGATTGAGCAATCTCATTAGTGGCTTCGTGCCTTTCTTGCTTCCCAATACCTTTAATCTTTTTAGGTCCTTTCTTAAATCGTTATACCCTTTGGAAAATATCCTTCTCTCGGCTTTAAAGGAATGAGAAGGTTTTAAGTGCTTAAGATCATCCTTTACAAGGTCGTATACCTTGTCAAACTCCTTCATAAAATCCCACTTCTGCTTATGAATATCCTTATTTACAGATTTCAAAAAATTTTGTATTCGCTGCATTACATTGTGCAGTTTATCATATAGCGACTTTGGATGCTCTTTGCTGTGAGCAAGGAAGGATAGTAAAAATACCACGCAGAGTAGGTATATGCCGATTTTCTTCATAGCAATATTTTACTTCTTATTTTCTTAAAAATTTTTTAATCCCCGCTGGAATATCGAAATCCTTTCTTAACCATTTTGAAGAGAATTTAAACTTAATAATACCTTTTATTATAGTATCATTGTCTACAATCTGAAACCTTATATTAATTGCCTGCAACTTATCAAAACAGTCACACTTTATGTCAATGTTGCTTGTTGACTCCTTAGGAAGTTCTTTTCTGTCAAATAAAAATGACAGCACGCCTTCCACATCGGGCTTCGCAACAGAAAAATTAAACCGTTTTTCTACCAGTTTTTTTGAACATTCATTTACTACAATACCCCTGTAATTTTTATCAATGACTTTTAAAACATAGGAAAACAATTCCCGCAAATATAGAAGCCGAACACCTTTTAAATATATATTTTTTCTATATGGAATCCACTTTTGCGCATTTCTATCATATATGGCTATCCTTTTCTTAAATCTGTAAATTTCAAAATTCTCTCCGGCAGAACTTACAAACTTTGCAAATAGGTCGTATAGAGTATTAACAAAAACAGAAATTCGCACGTTAAACTTACTAACCTTACTAACACGCCACATTGCTTCTACTTCAGCAGAAAATGGATTTCTTATGGTACCTTTAATACATTCGCTTTGACCGCACTCAAAGCCGATTAAAACCAAATAGATAATCAAAAAAAATTTTTTCATACTAACAAGTTGCTATTCTATCAGAATTTTTTTATTTGTTTTTCATTTTTTTACTTGACACAAACAATGTTGTTATTAAAATCGGAATTCTTGTAAAAGTAAAACTAACTTTGCATAGTTGGGGGGACAAAAAAGATGGATAAAAAAATTGAAGAGAAAGTTCGCAGTAAAATATTAGAAGTTATACAGAGCAAAATCTCAAATTATAAAGTGTTTAAGTTATGGTTCTCAAACATAGAATTATTTGAAGATAATGATGGAAACGTTTACATACCAATAAAAACGTCTTTTAAGGATTACTTTGAAAGCAATTTCAAAGATATTATAAAAAGCAGCATAAAGGAAGTAAAGCCGGGTAATTATAACGTTTATATCGTCTGTCAATCCATGATAAACTGGAATGCACAAAGTATGGAGAAGAAATGTTCAGCATCATCATATACAATAAGTTTTTCCTTAAACAGTAATTATATATTTAATAACTTCGTAGTTGGTAGTTCAAACCGCCATGCCTATACTTTATTAAAGAACGTTGCAGATAATCCATGTGAAGGATTATCACCCATATTCATATATGGAGGAATCGGATTAGGCAAAACACACCTTTTGCACGCTACACTGCACCGTCTAAGAGAATCAAAACCGAAATTAAGTTCTTTATATATGTCCTGCGAGGGTTTCGTAAATGCTTATGTAGATGCAGTAAGAAAAAACAATTTAAACGAGTTCCGCTCATTCATAAGAAATATTGATATACTGGTAATAGATGATATACATTTTCTATCGCATAAGGAGGCGTCTCAGGAAGAATTTTTTCACACATTCAATGCCCTATACAACTCGAGAAAGCAGATAATACTATCATCAGATTGTCCACCAAAAGACATAACCGCAATAAAAGAACAACTTGTATCAAGATTTATGTGGGGCCAGATAGCAAGTATTGAACCACCTGATCATGAGACCAAACTCGCCATAATAAAACAGAAGGCTGAAAAGTTGTCGTTAAACATCTCTGAACAAATCATGCACATACTGGCAACCTCCATAAAATCTAACATAAGGGAATTAGAAGGAGTAATCAATACCATAAAAAGTTTATCCCTTCACACAAAAATAAACGAGGACTCAGTAAAAGAGCTCTTGAAAAGGTTTGCGCCCCAAAGAAAGAAATATTTCTCACCTCAAGAAATTATGGAAGCGGTCTGCACGTACTTCAATGTCACTAGCAGGGATTTAAAATCCTCCAAAAGACATAAATCGTTATCAATAGCAAGACAATTGCTTATATACTTTTTGAAACAATACACTATGATGAACTTACAGGATATCGGAGCATTGCTGGGTGGAAGGAACCATTCAACAGTCATTTATTCATACAATAAAATATCTGATCTTATTCATACAAATGATGATGTAAAAACAATGCTAAAAAGTGTTGAAAAATTGTTGATAAATAAAATTCATTCAACTTTTTAACATTATTTCAACAACTTTTACACAAGATTTTTTTAGTTAAAAAGTTAAAATGTATTAAAATGAAAAAGGGTTTTAAGTTGCTCCTATCAAACTTCGTTATAGTGATGTTTGTAACAACAAATATAGTATCTTATTTTTCAACTTTTTATACACCTATAATAACATGATAATACTTAATATAATACTATTAGTACTTATTACTAATTTCATATTTGCAAACTTTACGTTTGGTACCAATAAAAAGGTATTTGTTCATTATTTATTTCTTCTGTTAATATTTATGTTTCTATTTAAAAAAATAATAAAAATAGAATCATATCTTGCAGAAGACATAAGAAGAAAAAGTTATAAATCAATATTGGAAACCATAATATATTTAATCGTATATTTAATAACGATAGGAGGATCGATATATTTATTTTATTTTTTAAAAGACGAGTATCCTTTTCTCTTAGAGTATTTAGTGGTTTAGTTTTTACATAAAAACCAGTTTAAGAAGGTATCTAAACCTTCTTCAATGGGGAATCTAGCAGTGTATTTAAACAGTTTTTTTGCCTTGTCAATGTTGGCGTAAGTTATTGGGTTTTCGTTAAATGGGTTTTTTACATACTTTACTATTGCTTTTTTGTTTAACTTTTCCTGAAGTAGTTCTAATATCTTTTTTATCGGCACCGGCTGGCAATTGCCCAGGTTTACTGTTTCGCACTTTTGTGGGAATTTGTTTTTTGCTTTTATGAATACGGCTATTACGTTATCTATATACGTAAAGTCCCTTTTGTATTGCCCGTAGTTATATAGTTGAATTTCTTTTCCTTCTAAGATTGCTTTTGTAAATTTATATATGGCTAAATCGGGACGGAGGCGTGGGCCATAGATACTGAACAGTCGGAAAATCCATATACAAAATCCGAACCTTCTTGAAAAGAATTTACAAATCTCTTCTGCGTTTAACTTGCTGGTTCCATAGAAAGAAAGGGGTTTTAGCGGGTATTCTGACTCTCTAAATGGGATTTTATTATCGCCGTAAACGCTTGAAGATGATATAAAAACAATCTTTTTAACCCCAAAGGCATTGCATATTTCAAGTAATGCCATAGTGCCTTGGACGTTTATCTGGTCGTATATATACGGATTTACAAAAGAAGGTCTGACACCGGGTCTTGCGGCAAGATGATAGACAATCTCTATATGGTGTTTTGCAAAAAGTTTAGTGAGCGACTTTTTATTTCTTATGTCACATCTCTCAAAAAGAAAGTTTTTATATTCCAGAGATGTCTTTAGGTTTTCTCTTTTAATGTCAATATCATAATAGTTATCAAAATTGTCTATACCGAGAACAATATTCCTGTTTTTTAGCAGTTGTTCAGTTAAGTGCGACCCGATAAACCCTGCTGCCCCTGTGACGAGAATCACGGTCTTATAGTTATGTTTCAGGTTTACTTAAAAACCTTAGAACAGTCGTCCAGTTCAAACGGTTCTTTATCTAAATTACTTAACTTCCTTTTCATAATAGCCAGAAAATTAATGCCTAAATTATCCGATATAAATGTGCTAAAATTATTATAAATTTCAACTGCTACTCTGCTGTCTACTCTGTAGTATCCTTTGTTGCATACTTCTAACACTGTACCTGTTAGGTTCATATACTCGTTAAGTTTACTACAGCAGTTATAAATGTCATTTTTTAGTATTTTACAGAACTGTTCTTTCCGTGGAATATTATTTCGAAATAATGCGTTTATTTCATTAGTTATAAATTTGCGACAAGTATCATCCGTGCATTTTTCAGTCGAAAGACAATACGGTGGGTCATCCCCATTCTCTTGACAGACCTCACTATTAATATAGCATAAGTTGCCCCTCGCAGTGTTCTTACACTCTTTAAGTTCATCCGGGCAAAATGTGTGTTGTTTGTCGAGGTACTCTTTAATTGATGAACATACGATAGATGGTATTGATGTTTGGGGACAGGACTTTACTAAAGAGCAGACATCCTGGAATTTTTCACCTATAGGTATATCATTTTTTAAATAGACCTCTATATACATTTGTGCAATAGGGTCTCCTACTTTTATGACTTCGCCTTCCTTTTTTATAATTCTGCTTAAAATACCGCTATCGGAAACAGCCAAAGCAGTGATAGCATTTGTATCAACATCGGTTATGTGCGCAATAGTTGATGAACCACCTTCAATTTTATCTCCCTCTTTATATAACCATTTACGTATTATACCACTATTTATGTGGATACGGTCGCTACCTCTTACTTGTGGCAATGGAGAGGTTAATATTATATTTTTTTCTTCACGGGTTACTTTAACTATATCAGGAATAGTTCTGTCTATATTATTTAATGCTACCTTCAGAGTAGAATCTTTTTTAGTAAGAAATTTACTTAGTAAATCCATTGCAAAGTTGTTGGAACAGTTAATTGATTGACCCTGAAAGATGCATTTATTTTCTTCTACAAATTTTTTCAGTTCTTTATCAATATCTTCTTTTTTTACTATGCATTTTGAAAAGATATAAGCATAATAGTTGGTATAAAATAGATAACCTGAAATTGGCAAATAACTTAGATTGCCAAGCAGTGATTCTATTATGCTATAATTATATTCTTGCTTTATTGTCTGGTTGATGTGAAATATTGCTCCTTCTATATATGACCTAACAGGATTTTCACTGTCTGTAAGATAGGGGTATATGCTGTTTACATATCTATAAATATATCCTAATAGTGTAGAAGAGCAGAGGATATCTGATTTGTTTTTTATATTGTTGATTAAGCCATTTATGAAATTATCCAATCCTTTAATGAGGTTTTGAAAGGAGTTACTAGATATAATATCAACAAATAGGTCTTGGACGTTAGCAGTTTTTAACTTATCCACAATAGATGTGATAGGGTGAAGAGGATTATAATTGGTTAGCCCGGCATATAACTCATAGAGAGATGATTTTCTGTTTTCTATTGCGGAAAGAACGTCCTGTAGGGTCTTTTCGTATATATCTTTTAATGGTATGTTATATTTGCAGGCATATCTTTGTTCAAGTAATTCAAGATGGGCTTTTTCTACTCCAAACAGGATGTTTTCTATGGATGTGAGTTTTTTTTCAAACTCAGTGTCATAGTATAATAGTAGCAAAAGGATTTCTCGTTCGTTTTTCGTTGTGGAAGTATACCTTGTTGTTGCATTTCCCAGCTGGTTATCTAGCATTATAGGTATTAATTTTTTTTCGATGACCAATTTCATATTCTTAAAATATTTTTCGGATAGAGACATTATTCAATTAACAATACCATTAATGATACTTAATTCCTTACACTCGATATCTGATAGGAAATATGATATATTTGATTTGAACAAATTTACACATCTATTTAGTGATGTAAACAATTCCTTTATGAGCAACCCTTGTGAATTTAACACCACAAAGTCATTGCATAGATCGGAGCGGGCATTAATTTTTTCTTTTGCAATCTTCTTATGATAATGTATATCTGTGCCGCTAACTTTATAAACAATTTTGTACGGTCCCGAGATATCTGTTACTAATGGTGCTAATGCGTCTTTTTTATCACCGTAATATTTGACACCATATGGAGACCAAAAAAAGGGTTGAGCATTGTTATAGAGGGTAAGATTTTTGCATACATAATTTGAAAAGTACATTCTCCCTTTTTCATTATCAAATAGCACATATTGAACAGTTAACCAGAAATGGTAAGGTGTTCTCGCATACTCTTCCATCCAGCCAACTATTGATTCAAAATACGTTTGATATTCAATTTGGGTTGAAGGTTCAAGATTGGAATTTTCTTTTCGGCGAGGGGATGATGAATTTTGGCTTGGGGTTTTTTTCAGGAACTTCTCAAAATTGGGAACTTTGAAAGAGAGAAGAGGATTTTCGCGCAACACTTTACTAATCAGTCGCAAGTTCTCTTTACCTATCTTCCCCCCTGGCCACTGACCACTCCTTCCTCTTGAGTTTTGACTTTTAACATTTATTATATAGTGCTCTGGTTTTCTAAACAATAGAAAAGGATTTGATAGTTTCTGTATCAAGCCTTTTCTTATTTTCTTTTTATGCCTTATGGATTTTGCATTACGAATTTTCTTCCTCCTCTGTGTTCTGGATATTACATTCTGTATGCTTCTTTTGATGTTTTCCAGAAATTTCTGTATATCGGATTCTTCATCTTGCAAAGTGACAGAAATCAATATAATAAAGATAAAAACATACCTTTTACCGAAGTTTTTAACCCGCCAAAACATATCAAAATTATAATTATATTTATTTTTACAATAATGAAAAAATTGGAAGATTCGGGAATTATCATAAAGATGGAATACCTTAAAAAGGTCAAATGTCAAAACTCAAAAGTCAAAGGTTAAAAGTTCAAGGTTTGAGGTTTAATGAGAAATCTAACTCGCTAAATCGAAATAAAATAATAAATGATGATTAGTGAGCGAAGGGGAATTAGGGGGTGTGGTAATTTCTATTGCAAGATTAGATATCAAGAAGATGAAAAATACTAATCTTCAATCTCCAATCTTCACTCTTGAATCAGAGAAGGGCTTTACTTTATTAGAATTAATCGCCGTTATAACTGTGTTGGGACTATTGTTGTCTATTACTTTACCACGGATAAGATTTGAACCGATAAGTTTTAAACTGAAAAAATTGGAAAGAGAATTAACGACTGTTTTCAGGATGGCACAGTTTACTGCTATTACCGAAAATAGGGATTTTTATATTTATATGGATAGGAACAATAAAAAAATTTTACTTGTAGATTCCTTAGTAGACCTTGTAGAAGGAGAGTTGAGGTTGAAAACAATATATACCGTGTATCTTGATAAGAACATAGAAATAGAAAGTGATTTAGAAAAGCCGTTTATAAAGGTTGATAGATATGGAATAATAGATAATTTAACCTTTATAATTGAGGCGGAGAATAAAAAATACGAGTTTCAAGTAAAACAAAGCGGATATGAGATATCGATGAATACTGACTAATGTAAGAGAGATAAAACTATGACAACGAATATTCAAACTACCTCACTTCTTTTAATGTAGTTGCTATTGATGAAAGGAACAACAAGAGCAGTGGTTGGCAGAATTTCGCTCCTTAGCACTAAAAACTTGACGCTTAATAAAGGCGGTTTTACTTTGCTGGAGGTTCTGGCTGCAAGCGCCGTTATATCAGTTGTTTCTTATCTTATTATTACACAGATAGTAAGTTTACAAAGGAAGGTTGCTGATTACACTCAATTGCCTCACATAGGTCGTTTTGTAAACAATGCTCTGGCTGAAGCAGCGCCTTTTGACGTGAATTTTAGAAAGGGTAATCTTGGAAATTATTCTAATAATAATTATAGTTGGCAGATAAGAAAAGATATTCCTGAAGAGATTTGCAGCCGCTATTTTACTACTAAGGATGCGAAAAAGGAATGCTATATAGATAAGTATGTTTTAACCGTTAACGTGGGTGAACAGACCAATAGGGACAAAGAAGAGAACAAAAAGGAACTTTACTTTCTTAAAACCATAGAGGAAGAAAGGGAAGTTAATCCGGAAAATGAAAAATGATTAAAAAATCACACAATTTTAAATCTATAGAAGGTTTTACTTTTCTGGAGATTTTAGTTGCGGTATCTATTTTTTCATTGATTGCACTTGTGCTTACAAAGGTTTTTACCGTTTCTATGAGAACTGTAGATGCTCTTGAGAACTTTTCTTATGAGAGTAAACAGATTGATATTTTTATGACCAACCTAACAAGAATGTTAAACAGGATTTATCTTTATCCTGCATTTGTTTATCAGGATGTTAAGGGATATGAACATTTGGGCTCTAACTACAAACTTAGTTTAAAATGTCCTCTTTATATAGAAAAATCAAGGGGTTTTTCAGGTGGAACGGAAGTTTTAAGGTTTATTCAATATAATCCTGATAGAACGGACGATCTATTATATGGGCTTACAGTAGTGGAAATAAAAGTAAAGATGGATTTAGGTAAAAAATCAATATATTTTTCGTGGATACCTGTATTTTTCAATGAGTATATCAATAAAGATGTGGTAGGGTTGACCCAATCAAAGGAATATTTGCTTCTTGATGATATAGAAACGTTTAAAGTATTAGTAATCAACCTTAACAGTGAATGGAAAGAAGAGTTCTCTTGTAATTTGGAAGAGGGAAAGAGTAAAAGTAACGACCTAGGTAATGGGGGAGAAGGTAAAGAAGGACAAACGCAAATATTGATTCCACAGTTTATAAAAATAGTTATAGAGAAAAAAACGGATAATGCTCAACTACAAGAATTTTCTAAAGTTGTAAAACTTTATTAGGTATTTGTGGTATTGGTTTCTTTATCTTGAGACAGTTTTGTTTGAAGTGATATAAAGAATATTGTGATTATAATCATTTGTAAGAACATTGCGGCGATTAATAGTAGGGTTTTTTCGTAGAAAGCGGATTTTATTATGGCAGCTGATGATATTATTAGTGTAATACAGAAAAGGATAATTTCCAACAGCGGTCCCCAAAAAGTTACAAGCGTCCTGTTTATTATAGGGTTTGGTTTTGATTTTTTGTGTATGAGTGCTTCGTTGGAGGGTTGTGGACTTGTAGTAGGTGGGGGGTCATTATGGTCTGGCTCCAGCGCCTTTTCCAAAGAATCCAAGAAGTTAGTTTTTTCATCCATAATATTCCAATTTCTATCTGAGAATTTCAGATAATTTCTTTGATAGTTCAATAAGTGATTGCGAAATAATTTTTGTTTCTGCGGTCGTAATCATAAAATTGGTATCGCCATCCCATCTCGGCACTATGTGAATGTGCAGGTGCCCTTGCAGCCCCGCGCCCGCAGGTCTTCCAAGATTTATGCCTATATTATATCCTGCTGGTTTAAGTGTTTTGTCAAGCGCTAATTTGGCATTAAGAATGTGAGCATATATTTCTTGCCATTCCTCCTCTGTTACTTTTTCTAATTCTCCAACATGTTTTTTTGGACACACCATTAAGTGTCCAGCGTTGTAAGGGTATTTATTTAAGATGGTAAAAACCTTCTCGCCCGTTTTTACAATTAAACTGTTTTTACTATTCTTTTTTAATTCCTCACATAAAAAGCAAGATTTATTTTTTGATATGCTTTCAATGTATTTTCCTCTCCAGGGACACCAAATCCGGTCAATAGCCATTGGTTTTTAGCAGTTAGTTATTAGCCAAACAAATCACTTCTTTTTCTAACAACTAACGACTGATCAGCAGTAACTTTTTTAGGTTTTCCATCCTATGTGAACTTTTCTGAATCTTGTAGGAGAAGCGCCATGGGACATTCCAGCAGCTTGCATAGGTTCGCCTTTTCCGCAATTTGGAACACCCCACAACTTCCAGTAATTTTCGTTTGCTATTGCATCCGCGCTGTTCCAGAACTCATATGTTATACCCCAGTATGCCGGATTTTTTACTAACCTCACCTTTCTTCCATTTTTTATTAAGTAGCCTATTTCACAGCCGAACTGAAAGTTCAACCGCTTTTGGTCAATACTCCAGCATTTGTTATTTTCCATGTAGATACCGTCCTCAACGCCATCGAAAAGTTCACTAAATTCTAATTTACCGGGGAGCAAACTTATATTGGTATTTCTGACAATTGGGCAATGCCAAGGTGTTTGGGCTCGGCAGTTTCCATGACTTTTTTCACCAATCTTTTGAGCATTTTCTCTATCTTGTTGATAGCCCACAAAAACACCATCTTTGACGATAAAGTATCTACATGCTCTGACCCCCTCGTCGTCATACCCATAAGTTCCAAGGCCTCCTGATATTGTTTGGTCTGCAAAAAGATTTATTATATCACTACCGTATTTAAACTTTTTATATTTGTCCAGTGTAAGAAAACTGCTACCTGCGAAACTTTCTTCTTTTCCTAAGACCCTGTCAAGTTCACTTGGATGTCCACACGATTCGTGTATTTGCAGTGCAAGTTGAGTTGTGTCAAGAATTAGGTCCATAACTCCCTGTGGACAGGGTTGCGCGTATAACAAACTTATAGCATCTTCTCTAATCTGGTCTGCGTGGTCCAATGGCCGTAAACTTTCAACTATTTCAAATCCTCCCGTTGCAACCTGCCCTCCATGAGAATTAGGAAAACTTCTGATCTGGCTGTCGCCATTCCCCGTAGAACGTGCATGATAATAAACTTGAGATATGTATCTTATCTGTTCAATGTTGGAACCTTCCGTATTACCAAAAAACTTATGCTCTTTGTGGAATGCAAGTGTAGATAGTGCCTCTATGATTCTCGTATCTAATCTAAGTTTTTTGTTGATTTCTCTGAGTAGGGATATTTTCTGGTCTTTATCTACTTTGAAAGGATCAATTAAAATAGGGGTGAACCAGAAATCATCATATACATTTTCCTCAGCCAAAATTATTTTTTCATCTGATAACTTTGCACTTTCTTGAGCAATCTTGTGAGCCTGATGAGCAACGCGTTTAATTTCCTCTTTTGTAATAGTATTAGAAGATGCAAATCCCCAGTTGCCTTTGTATAAAACTCTAATGCCGAAACCTTCCACGAAATTTTCATTTATGGCAAGTTCATTTTCGTTCTTTAATGAATATCCTTCTTCAGTAATGCTACCTATTCTGATATCAGCATAATCGCAGCCTAAAAATTTCAACTCATCTATTGCCAATTTTACTAAATCTTTCATATTTCTCTCCCTAAATAATATTAATTCCACTATTTAATATCATTTTAAAAGGTAGTTTTGCTTGAGAAGTTGAATTTATTTACTTTTATACCGGGTGTTTTAAAACCTGTCCCAAAAAATGCTTTTGAAACGTGATGCTCTGATGCGATTTCTACAATGTTGTTGAATACGTTGGGTATTGAATCTGTGAATCTCATATTTTTTAGAGGATATGACAGTTTGCCGTTTTTTATTTTGAATAATCCGAAACGGGTTAATCCCGTCAAAAGTAAGTTATAATGGTCTATAAGATTGCAGTAATGTAAGTTATGAACATAAATTCCATCGTCAGTGTTTTTAATTAAGTTCTGTAGGGATTTATTACCGTTTTTTATTATAAGGTTTAAGGGGAATACTCCTGCCATATTTGGTTCAGGCACAAAGTTGTGACCTGTGGGATGGTCTTTGTTTAGTAGTTTAGCATACTTTCTGGATAGAGGGGTTGCTTTGAATATGCCGTTTTCAATAATGGTAACTTTCTTTCTCGGTGTCCCTTCTATGTCAAATGGAATCCCCACAAAATCCTCTTCCTGAAAATCATCATACATTGTTACCTCTTCGGAAAAAATCTTCTGATTCATTTTATCCCAGAATACCACACTTTTTTCGTATATGTTTTTTGTGTTAAATCCAACCCAACTCAAAAATTCCAGAAAATTTGATACGGCATCGGGTGAAAAAATGACTGTGTAGACACCTTCTTCTATATCTTTTGGATTTATACTCTGTTTTGCCAATTCAATCGTATCAGTTGCGATTTTTTCTAAATTAAACTTGTCCAGTGACGAGGCATTAAACGAATTAAAAGATGTTACATCTCTATATTTCGGAACGTATCTAAAACTGAAAAGAGCATCTTCGAAGTATGCACTTAAATTGTTGCTATTTGCAATAAAAACGGTTTCGAGTGTGTTGGATACAGTTCCGTTTGCTTCGCATTCGTGTTTTTTTGATAAACTTATAGTTTTTTGGACGATGGCAGAGCGTTCTTCTGGTGTTATGGCTGCGATTTTTGAATCGCAAGGAGGTGTCTTTTCGTATTTTTGTGGTCCCAATAGTTCTAATATATCGGGTGTATCTTTCACATATTCTATGTCTTCCCTGCCCTTTTTTATAAGGGTTTTTAGTGATTCAAAGTTTATGGAATTGCTTGTTAAGTTAATGAATCTTTTGCCTTTTTTTAGTCGCAGGGTCAAGGAATTTTCTTTCTGCTCTATGTTTTGAGTTATTGCATTATTTGCAAATCTTGTGAGGCAAGTCTCGGTTGAGTAGTATATTATTTCAAGTTCTTCACCTTTGTGAAGCTCCTTAATAAGTTTATTGGACAGATCTTGTATTTGCTCTTGTTTACTCATTTTCGCCCTCCTTACATAAAAAAGTATCTTTTACCGAATCCGTTTCTTTCTCTACGAGTTCAACCGCAGCAAGTTTACCAAAGATTATTTCTTTATTTTCAAAATAGGGAAGTAAATAAAAATATACCTTGATGTAATAATTTGCCAAATCTCTTTCCCTTAGTTTCCCTGTTGGCAACACAAACTTTATTAAAGGTGTCCCCTTATAATTTTCATATCTGCACCATGATATGGTCAATGTTAATTGCGACTTCTTATCGCTTCCAAACGTATTGCCATATATGTATAGTGTGGAGCCTATGGATACACTTCTGCCTTGAAATTTTACTATTTTATCACTGAGGTCAGCGTCACTTTTAAAAAAGTTTATTAGTTTTACAGTTACTTCTTTTGTTTTGGAATCAAACTTGGAATATTCTTCAAGATCAGAACTTACATAGTATAATGTTTCAAAGTAGTTGCTGAGTTTTGATTTTATAGTGTTTTCGCAATCCTGGCTCTCTGCAAGAGTTATCGGCTTACCCGTTTTGGTATTTATAAATTTCCCATCTATACTGGCGATGTTGCAGAATTCTTTTACGTCGTTATTTGTGAACCGTCTTATAGCAACCGCCGTGAACGTGTTGAATTCAACGGCATTTTCAAGTTGTTTGAAGTCAGGTAGTTTTATAAATGTGGTATCAATTTCTTTTGGTGATTTAACGGTTACATTCAAATTTGCGCTTTGTTCTTTTTTCTGTAAAGCATAATTTACAAATACAACGGAAATAATTAATACAACAAGACTAACAAGTGTTAAAGGTTTGAAAATTAAAAATTTTAGGAAGTTTGTAATAATATTTCCTTCCTTTTCTTGAGCGGTAATGGGTTTTATCTCTATTTTTGATACTCTTTCTTCCATTTTTTTATAAATACTTTCCAATTCTTCTTTAGGTAAAGATATTTTGGGACCTATAGGAGTTTGCCCTATCTTTTGTTTGGAAGTAAAAGATTCCACTTCTGTTACTATGATGGTTTTAGGCGGAACTAAAAGTCGCATGCCACATTTAGTGCATGCATATACCCTGCCTAAAATCCACTCCACTGTAAAAATTAAATCACACTTTTCACAATATAATACTTTTTTATTTTGAATCTCTAAGACCTCTTTTACCTGTTGCTCTGTTAGTAACCCTTTTTCTACAAGGATAGCGCCCAATCTTTTTCTTATGCCTTTTTGCATTAATTCTGCCTGTTCTCTAACCGCATCATAGACATTTTCAGGTGTGACCCACTTTTTTGCTATGAGAATTCTACCGAACAAATTATCTTGTAAACTTCGTTGGTATTCTTCGCTTTTTCTCTGAATTGTTTCCTGCTGCATTTTTAGAAGCTCATCCAATTTTTCTTTTGTAATGAACCCCTTTTCCACCATTATTAGACCTAACGGTTTTCTGGGCGTGGTTTTTTCCTGTTCCTTTAAACATTCTTCTAATTGTTCTGGTTTTAATAAATTTAGCTTAACGGCGATATTCCCAATAAGAATTTCCTGCAGTTTTGCCATAAAGCACTCCAATTATACTTACAAAAAAACCCCAAAAAATAAATAGTTTTAAGGGAGTGGGTGAACGTTTAAAAACTATTTTTCTTTTGCTATAGGGTAATTATGGGTTTGGAACTATTGATTTTAAATCGAATTTTGTTTCTTACTTTCTTTCTATGAGAATTTTATCGAATATTTTTGCTATATATTTTCTCTGCTTTGTCTGAAAATACCAGTCAAGCGTCTTGTGTAAACCATCTATGAATTTAACCTTCGGCTCCCAGCCTAGAAGTTTTTTTGCTAACGAATTATCTGCCACCCTGTTTAAAGGACCTGTCGGCATATGGGGAAGTAGTTTTATCTGTGGAGTATACTTATAATATTTCTCGTTAGAATATCTTATCACTTCCTTTACTGCATCTATAACCTTTATTCTTTCCGTTGTGCCTATGTTAATGGCAGTTGCATCGCTGATTTTTTCTGCTGCTAAAATTGTGGCATCTACAATATCAGTAACATAAGTCCAGTTCCTTATCTGTTGTCCATTACCCCACACTTCATAAGGGTCTTTTTTCAAGAATGCCCTTGCTATCATTGCAATCACCGCATGGTTTTCTTTACCGCGAGGACCATATACTGTAAAATACCTGCAGCAAGCGCTTTTCAATCCTAACTCTTTATAATATGCTTTCAAAACGAACTCAGTAACAAGTTTTGCCCAGCCATACATATTATCCGCATCATAAGGAGGTCCAACCTGTTCCTCTTTTAAATACAATTCCCTGTTAACATCTTGTTGAAGGTAATTAGGATAGACACAGCCGCTGGATGCAAAGACAAACTTTTCTATTTTTGCTTTTGCAGATTCTTTTATAAGTTGCCCATCTAAGATAAAATTAGTAGAACAGTCAACCTGATGAGTATCCACATAGCCCCTGCCACCATGGTCAGCAGCCAGATGGAATACAATATCTACTCCTTTTAACGCTTTTTTCACCACTTTTATGTCCAATAAATCATCTTTGATAAATTCCACAGTTCTGTTTTTAATATGTTTTTCTATATTAATCAACTCTCCACTACTTAAATTGTCTACAATTCTTACCTTTGCCCCTTTCTCAACAAGTTTATCAACTAAATGTGACCCAATAAAAGATGCTCCGCCCGTTACCAAAACCTTTTTATTTCTCCAGTTCATCTTCCTCTCCTAAAACAAAACCCCTCCTTTAATCTCATCCTATACATCTTTAGAGTATTTCTCCCCGTAATAAACCAATGGCAGTAATTTAAAATGCAAAAAATAAAAAAGCAAATATTTATAAAAAATGCCAGAAGTTACGAGAGGAATAAAATATGAAAATAGTTGATAGTTAAAAATGAAAGAAGAAGGGTAAGATACCTTTTTCTCCGGGGCACCCCTTTTGCAATAGGATTTCAGATTATAGATTGTAGATTACAAAATGTAGAATATTCAATGATGAATACTGCAATTATGAAGGGAAGAAAAAATCAAAACTTAAATCAAAGGTTTAAAGATTATGGTAATTTTTGGTGAGAACGGTAGATTATTTAAAACCATTCCATCTTATAATTTTAATCTGTGGTTAAATTCTTCTATAGCGATGAATATTTACTAGATTGGCCCGGACACGTTTTCCCTGTTGAAAAGTTTAAACTAGTTTATAAAAAGATAAAAGACAATTTCGGCGAAAAAGTCATTTCTCCTGCAAGAAAAGCCACAGAAGACGAGGTCCTGTTGGTTCATACCAAAGAATATTTGAACCGATTGAAAGAGTTAACCAAGACACCTGATTTGGGTTATTATGAATTTGAGGTTCCTGTTTCGCAGGATGTTTTAGATGCTGTTTTTTTGTGTGCTGGGGGAACGATTGAAGCAACGAAATATGCTGTGGAAAATAGGAACTGCGGGTTTAACATTGGAGGTGGTTTTCATCATGCTCATTCTGATAGGGGAGGCGGATTTTGTATTCTAAATGACATTGCTATTGCTGCTAAATATGCCCAAAAAAATTTAGGTATCAAACGTATAGCAATAGTTGATTGCGACCTACATCAGGGTGATGGAACGGCAACGATATTTAAAAATGATTACACTGTTTTTACGTTTTCAATTCATCAGGAAAATTTGTATCCACCGAAGCAGGAAAGTGATTTGGATGTAGGGCTGGCTGATTTTACAGGAGACGATGAATATTTAGAAAAACTTCAGGATGCCATCAAAGTAATTGAAGATAGACATGTGCCGGATTTAGTGATTTATCAAGCAGGCGCAGACCCTTATGAAAAGGACCAACTCGGTTCCCTGAAAATTACAAAAGAAGGATTGAAAAAAAGGGATGAACTCATAATTAACTGGACAAAAAAAATGAACATTCCTATCGTAGTTACTTTAGGTGGTGGCTACCCCACCGATATTAACGATGTCGTAGATGTGCATTTCAATACAGCATCTATCGCTTTTAATATATATTGAAAATGTCGAGGTTTTCGAATTCTTGCCTTCTACTAATTGCAATACAGAAAAATAGAATATAATTACAAATCAGCAATTAATGTAACAGTACTATGAACTTTATCAAAAGCCTTACAGAGAGGTTAAACGAAAATTCTAATTGCTTCTTCTATCACGCAAACGTAAAAACAACCTTTGCTCAACTTGATAAATACTCTAACTCTATGGCAAATTATTTATACAAAAAAGTTGATGAAGATGGACTTGTAATCATCTCTTCAACTAACTCTTTACAATTTATAATTAGCTACCTTGCTGCCTTAAAAAGTGAAAGAGTAGTTTTATTACTGCCATCCATAAAACTTCTGCACCTCTACACTGATTATTTGCAATTCTTTAAAAATATACTGATTATTGCTGATGCCATAGATGTGCCCGCCGATACCTTAACTCGGCTTCCTAACTGCGAACTCGTTAATACAAATTCTACTGAGTTTATAAGTAACATCCATAAAAACATAAAACCAGGAAAATTTTCTAAAAGTAAAGATGATACCATAGTGCTTCTCACCACAGGAGGAACAACAGGTATGCCAAAACTTGTAGAGTTAACCAATGCTAATCTGCTATCAAATCTCATGCAGATTGAAGAGGTCGTAAAGGGCAGATACTTAGGACAAAATGAATTAACTGTACTACCTTTTTTTCATGCTTTTGGACTTTTAGCAGGTATACACTTTCCTATATTCTTCGGTAAAAATTCCTATATAAAAGAGCAGTTCCAGATAAAAGATTTTTTGGATACTATAATGACAGCAAAAATTGAGATTGCCTTCTTTGTACCACAAATAGCAAGAATTATTAATAAAGCGCTCTTAAATGAAAAGTTGAAACTACCATTACGATTCTGCGTGAGCGGAGCGGATAGATTGGAAAGAGAAGAATTTGAGACTTTTAAAATTAATACTGGGGTGAGTATTATAGAAGGGTATGGCTTAACGGAAACGTCTCCTGTTACACATCTAAATCCTATTGACAACCCCAAACCGGAAAGTATAGGTAAACCGTTACCCAACACTTTCTGTAGAATAATAAACGGACAACTTATAGTAAAAGGTCCTCAGGTTATGAAGGGCTACTTCAAAAATACCGAAGAAACCCAAAACATTTTTTATTATGAATATTTGAAAACAGGGGATATTGCAGAAACCGATTCTGAAGGTTATTATTATATAAAGGGAAGAATGAAAGAGGTGATAAAATATGCTGGCGAAAGTATATTTCCATACGAGATAGAGAAGACAATTTTAGAAATAAAAGATATTGAGGAAGTAGCCGTTATAGGACAGGAGGATGAAAAATATGGTGAGGTTCCTATTGCCATTATAGTAAAAAAGGCAGGAACTTCTATAAGTGAGAAAGACATAACTGACTGTATAGGCAAAAAGTTGCCACAAAATCATATACCGAGGAAGATAATTTTCGCCGATTCCCTGCCCAAAACCATATTGGGAAAAGTAAAAAAGTTTATGCTCTATCAATACCTAAAATAAGTTAGAGTTCACATAACTGGTCATAGCCGTTAACGAAACATATTACTTAAATATATCTTTCAGTTCCACATACAACCCTTTGGTTGATGGTATTTTGCCATAAGAGAAGTATATCTTTCTATCTTCAGGAATGAATATTATGGAATGTTGAGTCAACATTTTCATTGCCACACTGTCTAAAATCTTTTTCATATCTTCTATACCTACCTTTTTATTTGTCTTGGCTATGTTATTTAAGGTGCGATATCTTACTCCTATATGCTTTTTGCCACGAATATCTTTTGCCATGATGTAATTGGTAATATACGTATAACCCCTTTTGAATTTTCTGATTCTTATCTTAGCTCCATACGCTTGAATTATATATGTTCTGTTTGCATCGCTTATCAAGATATTGTTTGAAAACGGTTTATAAGTATTTTTTATAACCTTTGCAGCGCTAACGACGTTTTTTGTCGTCTCTAAAATCTTCCTATATAAAAATGAAGATGGAATACCTATGTGTCGCGGTTTGTCTTTGGGATTTAATGCCAAAAGATTTGATATTACAAGTCCATTTTTATTCATCCCAGAATAGATGCCGAATACCCCTAAAAATCCTATTGAAAGGTACTCTCTTTTGCCCCTTTTAAAAATGTGTATCACCGTTAGGTCCTTTAGAAAGGGAACAAAATAATCAAGGTTTCTTCCTATAATAATCTTGCGCAGTTTGCTCTTGCTCTTATCAGCTGCAAAAACTGAACATAAAAAACTACTGGAATAGTTAAAGTAGTCCGAAAATATATGTATCTTAACCAAATCAAAGAAGTTTATGCCTGAGTATTTAGATAAATACCTCAATTCCTTTAAGTAGAACTTTGGTATAAACTTTACGTTCTCCCTCGCAATCTTCTTAAACTCTTCATACTTTTTATCAGAAATAAAAAAATGTGGTAAAATCGTAGGCAAAATTTTAAGCGCCTCTGAAAAATGTTTTGCATATTCCTTCATATAGTATTTCGGCTTATCTTTTAACGTTATTACGGGAACTTTACCTATATGTGTCAGAGTAAAATATTTTGTATTAACGTTGGCGGAAAGTTTATAAGTGGCTAATTTAACCATCTTTTTAACTTTCTGATAATAATAGACAGCCCTCAACCCATAATAGAGCAGAATCACTATAACAATACTAATTACAAAACCTATAACCTTACGTTTTGTTATCTTCATCTTAGAAATTCCCATGCTCCCAAATTCCCCTTTATTCAGTATTTAACATTTATTATTTATTATATTTATTATTTTATTCCGAGTTTAGCGAGATGGATTTATCATTAAACCTCAAACCTTGAACTTTTAACCTTTGACTTTTGAGTTTTGACATTTAACCTTTTTGAGGTATTTTTTCACCTTAGAAATTATACATTCTGAAAATAATATAATAGAATGATTTGATTAGAGATGTGGAATAGGAAATTTAAGATTGAAATTTTTCATCTTTAATTTTCTTCACACCGTTTATATCTTTTCTACTACTATACTTAACGACTTGACATATTATTATTTATTTATATGCTATATATTTATATGGATAAGATGGTAATCCTATGGCAGAATGTTAATACAGTGCAGGACAGAAAAAATGTTATTTCTAATGTATTATTACAAACGCTGCCTTCCGGCATGGTTTCTACATTCGTTTCTTATTCTTTTTGGCATTCTTTGTATTTTTATAACCTCTTCAAAAAGAAATATAATAACATAATTAAGCTGCACCCCAAACATATAAGCCAACTAAAAAGCATTAACTTCATAGATTATTATCTGTTTTTGAAACTCATCCTATCAGCCGATGAAATTCCTGAGAATATATCCTGTCTTATCTTTGACCTGGACTTACTTATGCAAAGTAAATACTTCATAATGTATAAAACCCTCTTTGAAACGGGATTGAAATTTTCTTCCACTCTTTCTACCATATCGTCTGTGCTGGACTATGAAAAACACCTAAAGTTTGACAAAACAGTTGCGCTCAAAAGCAACTTTAACATTAAAATAATCTCCAAACCTGTAAGTAGTTTTGCTGTTCCAGAAAACAGCATATTCTTTTGCTTGAATAAAAATCTACTTTACACTTTCCTCCAACAATAATATGGACAAACCCTTGATAAGTTACATCTCTCAAAAAAGTAAATATATAAAAATGTTCGATACTCTCTTAAATAAAAATACATTCTTTTATAGTTACGACCTTCCCTACTCTTTCTATTCAAAAATCTATAAGGTTCTTACAGCAGGCAAAATAAACCGTATATTTCTTGACAATTTCTATTCCATTCCTATACCTAAGAAATTAAAGATTTTTGTATATCCATATAAAAATAATTATACCTTGGTTCCATTACACTCACAAATATTTCATTCTACATTATTCTCTACTAAAAAAGTAACCATACTTCTGGATTCAAAACAGCACAAAAACTTTTTCACAAACGCTACTATAAACTGCTCTTTTAAATTACATTATGATGAACTTTTATCTATACTATTTAGAATAAAAATAGGAAAGTTATCAGTTGATGAACTAACTGATAAGATTATCATTCTACGGGATAACAATTTGATTAAGTTGACAAGAAACGGAACTTATCTTACCAAAACGGGCAGGATGATATTGAAGCATCTTATGTCTCCTATAATCTACATAAAGGTGAGGGAATATTTGCATGAACGCTCCGGAGAGTCCAATTTTGATGATTTATGTACTTACATCCTGTATTTATTGGGCTATTATAATAGTTGTATCTTATGGCAGAAAATGAAGAAACTATTGGAATATGAGGTTGAATTCATAGAAGAGAATTACAAAGTGAGTGCAGGATTGTTATTTAACATCTTTAAGAAACTTTTAAATATTCTCTATTGTTTAGACCAAACCAAATTATTACCCCCTTCCATAAAATGTGAACTGCTACAAATTAAAGAAAGATTCAAAACAGAAGATATTGAACATAATGTAGAGATGCAAGCAAAAACAGATGGTTCTTATAAGGAAGAAATTACACTTGACACAAACACATATTCAATATCCGTAAACGATAATAAAATATCCTTATCAGTAGGGACGTTTAAACTTCTATATATTTTAGTGCAAAACTTGGGCAAATTGGTGCCCTACAATCAACTTTGTATGGAGATATACAACAAGGAAGATTCACTTTTCAAGTATACATTACAAAACGAAAAAACCTACTTATGTAAAAAACTAAAGAAATTGAATGTTGATACTTCCATTATAGAAAACATTGCCTACCACGGATATCGCCTCAATCCTAAAAATTATATTTTCAAAACAATCTAATAACGAAAAATGAAAAATTTAAAAGTTTTTTATAATACACAAAAAGGATAAGAGTAGATTTGTCATAAGGGTTCAAGATATTGATGATAAGTATAAAGTAATAGTAGATGGTAAAGAGGTGGGGAGGGGGTATGATAATATTGTAGATTTTCAATTCAGTCGTAACAATAAAAGGTATGGTTTTTTAGCGCAAAAAGAGAATTGGAAATGGGTAGCAGTAATAGATGGGCAAGAAAGTAAGAAATACTTTGAAATTGTGTATGGAAGTTTAAAATTTACCGAGGATAGCAAAAATTTTGTAGATGTGAGTGATAATTATTTTATTGAAAACAACAATCTCATTTTTTTTAGGTTTGAGATTTAATAAGTTATATAGAGTAAGTTGTAAAAGCAAGTAAGGAATAGGTAGAGTTTTAAGGGAAAAAGTTTCGAAGGAATCCAACTCGCTAAACTCGCAGTAAAATAATAGAATGAAGGATGAATAGATATTGCAAAAGGGGGAATTGGGGACTGTGGTAATTCTTGACCCTTCAACCTCTTCCATTCATAATTTATTGGAATCTATAATCTTTTCTCTACACAGTTTATCTGCTTCCTTATTTTCTTCTCTGGGTATTTCCGTAAGTGTATATGGTTTATCTAACTTTTTAAGTTTGTTATGTATGAGTATAGCCAGTGGTTTTAACTTTTCATCTTTAATCTTATAATCACCTCTTAACTGTCTTATTAAAAGTTCACTGTCGGAAAAAATCTGTATCTGGCTAACATAGTTTAAGAATTGTTTACCCTTTTCCAAAAACTCTATGGCTTTAATAAGTCCATTGTATTCAGCAACATTATTAGTTGAATGTCCCAAGAAGAATGCTCTGTTCAAAAGATGCGTATTATCCTGATTCTTTATAACAAAAGCACAGGAAGAGGGACCCGGATTACCTGAACTTGCTCCATCTGTATATATCTTCAATATTCTGTTTTTGAAATTGCCCCATATAAATGAACCTTTAAAATCTTCTAATCTTTCTATATTTTCCTGTTCCATAATCTTCTGCAACTCTTCCACGCAAATCTCTGCGACATTGTGCTTTATAAAGTTTGCCGTCCCTATCTGGACCAAACTTGCTCCACATGCAATATATTCCATTACATCATCTGCATTCATCACTCCACCTATACCAACAATAGGTATGGGCAGATTTCTATAAATGTCAGCGCATAATTTCTGCGATATTGGTTTTAACGGCGGACCTGACATCCCCCCAGAAAAAGTACTAATGTTTGACCTTCTTTTCTTCCAATCAAAAGTTACGACAGGTATAGTATTTACAAGCGAAACAGCGTCTATCCCATTTTTATCGGCTATTTGAGCAAAGTCCACTATATGGTATATACTTGGACTCAACTTTACCATTAAGATTTTTTTCGTTGCCTTCCTTATTGCTCTTGTAAAATTACTAAAGACATCCACGTCCCTTTCCAATCTATGTATAATGCTGTCAACATTCGGGCAGGATATATTTACCTCTATTATTCTAAACCTATCAATCTTGTTTAGTTGTTTTAGTAATTCTATATATTCTTCAAAAGAAAAGCCATATATGCTGGGTATGAGCTCTGTTTTGAAATTCTCTACTTGGGGCAAAAGTTCTTCTATAAGCCATTTAATCCCCTTGTTTTCCAAGCCAATAGAATTAACCAGACCAAAAGGCAGTTCTTGAGTTCTCGGCTGGTCATTACCTAAAAGTCCATCAATGGTTACGCTTTTAAAAACAATGCCACCCAGCTTATCTAAGTCAACCAACTCCTTGTATTCTACACCAAACCCAAAAGTGCCCGAGGCAACTAAAACAGGATTCTTAAATCTTACCCCGCAAAATTCAACAGTTAAATCTACCATATTTATCAGAAATTCCTACAAATATGGAATATACCTTTTGATTGCAAAACAACTTCGGGTTTGCGTGGCAATCTCATTTCTTTTTTTTCATCATTGTAAATAACAGCAATGGTAATTTCTGCATTTTTACCTATTGTAAAAAATAAATAATTATAATTTCAGATGCTCTACGGTGTGAAGAATTTGCCTATTTTATTTATATTAATTTCCAACATCAAAAGTTAAAGGTCAAAGTTCAAGGTTTAATGAAAATCTTCCACTTGCTAAACTCGTAATAACATAACAAATACTGAATAAAGTGGAATTTGAAACTGTAGTAGTTTTTGATGAATACTTAAAAACTAATTTTTTTTGTATAATAATAGCGGTGAGAAAAATGTTGAGACGGTATATAGTTGTTCTAGGCATAGTTTTTTCGGTTAGTTATTTAGCGCAAACAACAGATTCAGAAAAAATAGACCCTATGCAGTTTCTAGAAAATATTAAACAGCTAATCAAAGCTCGAATGT
>CAZWFP010000013.1:0-33064 GCA_964633175.1 uncultured Planctomycetaceae bacterium
AAGGCGCTAATTCGGAATAAATGAAGAATGAAGGATGGAAGGTAAACTACAAAAGTGGGAATTTGAAAGTGTGGTAATTTCTGATAATTAACAAAATCGTATAAAATTTCAGTGAAATTATGTAAAATACACGATTTTTATAGAGAGAAGTTATGAATAGGGAAATGGTAACTAAAAAATTACAACTGAAATAGTAGAAATAATATATATGTATTTGAAAAAGATAACAGTAGAGGGTTTTAAATCATTTGGTGAGAAACTACGTATAGACCTTCATAAAGGGTTAACTGTGATTGTGGGTCCTAACGGCTCAGGTAAGTCCAATATCCTGGATGCTATAAAATGGGTTTTTGGCACACGGAGTTTAAAGGATATAAGAATAGACGAGGTAAAAAACATACTGTTTCACGGAGTAAATAAAAAAGCTCACTTTGCCCAGGTAGAAGCCATTTTAGGTTATGAAGATAATGCTAATACAGAAGACATTACGATAGGCAGAAGATTATATGAAGATGGTAGCTATGAATATTATCTGAACGGGCAATTGGTCAGGTTGAAAGATGTGAAAGAATTTATATCGAAGAATATTGCTGCATTTACAGATTATTCTCTATTTGAACAGAGTAATGTTGATGCAATTTTGAAAATCAGTCCAAGAGAACGTGCTAAATTTTTTGAAGAGATAGCAGGACTTTCTTATTATAGATTGAAATATGAAGAAACGTTAAAAACGCTTGAAAAGGTTAAGGATAAATTTACTCCTTTAGAAAAGAGGATAAATGATTTACAAAAGGAAAAAACATATCTACAGAAAGAGGCAGAAGAGACGAGGGAATACCTCAAAATGATAAATGAATTAAAAGATGCCAAGAAAGGTGTGATAATTCTGAACCTACGTAAAATGTACACAGAGGAAAGCAGATACAACGAGACAAAAGATGCGGTGGAAAAAGAACTGCTTACTCTGTATGAGTCATTGATAAGTAGTGACATTAGAAATAAATTGTTGAAAGAGAAGTTGTATGACATAAGGAAGGCGATGGATTACATCAATGACAAGATGACAGAATTACTAAATGCAAAGGACAAAAACTTTGAAGCGCTTAATGCTAAGCAGGCAGAATACCAGCGGTTTAAAGAGGAATTTAATAAACTTATAGCAAATCAGGATATTTTGAATAGTGAGGTACTTACTATAAAAGAGAAAATGTCTTTGCTTAACAATCAAAAGGTTCGCATTGAAATGAATCTTATGTCGTTAAATCAATACATAAGCAATCTGGAAGATGTGAGGTGTAATCTTCTTGAGAATAAAAATACCATTCAGGAAGAAGTGAAGAGAATGGAAGAAAAAATACTGGAAATTAACTGGGAATTTACAAATATAAATAACGAGATTAATAAAATAGAGGAATATTTAAAACAGGAAAGCCATAATTTACAGGATACACTGGCAAAGATTGAGGCGAAAAACAATATAAAAATCAATTGCAGGAGCAGAATAGACGAGTTAGAAAAGATTATAAAAGATTTGAATCTTGCATCCGAACAGGAAAAAAGGAATTTTAAATCCATAGAATCTAAAATAAGAATGGCAGAAGACAATAAAATTAAAAAACAGACGGAAGTTGAATTTTTATATTCTGAAATGGAAAAGTTACAGAACGATAAAGGAGAAGTTACCAAACAGATAGAAAACGAAGAAAAGGGTTTAAAAGAATATTTGCAAACCATCAATCAGAATGGTATCAGCGCTGAATTGTTATTTAATACCATCGAACTTGAAAAAAACATTTCAGATGATATATTAAGATTCATAGGTATTTTTGAGAATTCCGTCCTCTGTAAAAACAAGTCTGAAAAAATTAGCGTAACACCACCTATTAATGTATTTATTGTAATGCCATCTTGGCTAAACGAAGAGCAAAGGAGCAATTTTCTGCATTTCTTACGGGATAATTCCATAAAATGCAAAAATGAGAATTATGTTGATAATTTATATACGATATTTAGTTATTACTTAAATAGAGAATCTAATCTTTTTACCTTAAATAACAAACTATTTGTGCAAGCGGGGCAGTCAACACCCCGAATGACCAACATGCACTATATGTTAATTAAATTAAATGACAAAATAACGGAAGTTGATGTTCAAATAAAAAAGAATCAGGAGTTGTTATTGAGGTATGAAAATGAAATAAACGAACTAAAAACAGCCATTGCGGAAAGCAGAACAAAAATATATGAAATTAATGTTGAAATTCAAAGTAAGACCAAAGAGTATGATGCCACGCTTAAGGAGCTGGAACTGCTTAACAATGAAATGGAATATTTAAATAATGCACTGGAATTAATAAAAAACAAGGTTTATAATTTATCTTTGAGCAGAGAAAATGCTATTAAGCAAAAAGTGAATTTGGGAGAATTACTGGTAAACGTTAAGAATGAATATAATAAAAGGTTGGAGTTACAAAAGTCCATAGAATTGGAGTTTGATAGTTTATATAGGAAACTTGAGGAATTAAAATCATCTAAAAATAGTGAGCAGAATGAATTAGCAACTATTACAACCAAGAGCAAGGAATGTAAGGTAAGATTACAAGAGATTGAAAATGAATTGAGCAAAATACAAAAAGTAAAAATGGAGAATGAAAGTATAAATAATAAATATGAGGAAGACATAAAGGCATTGGATGAATTAATAGAGGAAAATAATGCGAATTATCAGGCACTGAATCAATATAAAAACTATCTTTGGGAGATGGAAAAACAGTGCTTGGCTGAGTATGACTCTGTGCAAGAAAAATTGAAGAAAGTGAAGAAGGTGTATGGTGAAAAGAAAATGGCTCTCAGAGAAGTCTCTTTTAAATTGGAATCCATTGAGGGGAAAATAACGGAACTCAAAAATTTGTATATGGAAGAGTTTAAAGAGGAATTTAATGTGGGTTTGGTAAATACCGAATCTTTTGATATGGGGGAGGATGAAACTACGTTAAAGCATAAAATAAAAGTATATGAAGATAAATTATCTACTTTTAACAATATTAACATGAGTGCTATGGAGAAGTTGGGTATTTTGGAATCAGAATTAGCGTCGCTTGAGAGTGAATATACAAAAATGTCTGCTGTTATTTCAGAACTGTCTATATTTTTGAATAATTTGGAAACGGAGGCGTCAACTATTTTTGAAGATACGGTGAAGTCGGTTAGCGAAAGTTTTAATAAATACATAAGGAAACTATTTGAAGGAGGTAAAGCACAGGTACAGCTAGTAAATGATAAGAAAAACAAAGAATATGAAGTTAATCTGAGCGTTCAGGTTCCCAATAAGAACGTGAAACATATAGAGAGTTTTTCTGGTGGAGAAAGGACACTGATTTCATTAGCATTGTTATTTTCCTTCCTGGAATTAAAGCCAAGTCCGTTCTACGTTTTGGATGAAATAGATGCCAGTTTAGATGATGATAACCTATCAAGATTGTTGAGTTTATTAAAAGAAATTTCTTATAATCAACAAATGATTATGATAAGTCATAATAAGCATACTTTGAATATCGCTGATTATATAATAGGTGTTACTATCGGTGAGGGGAGCTATACAAGAATTGTGGGTATAGATTTGGAAAAGGCACTTACCTATTCGGTCAATTAAGGATAAAAGGTAGTGAACTTTAAAATCTGATTGCATAGGGAGGAGGGGGATGCGAGTAGAATTTTGGGGGGTGAGAGGTTCAATACCCGTATCGGGACAAGAGTATATGAAGTATGGTGGTAATACTTCATGCATTGAAATAATAGGAAAAGGCGACAATAACGTATATATCTTAGATGCAGGTAGTGGTATTAGGAAGTTAGGTGACAAGATAATGAAGGAATTTAAAGAAGGAAAAGTTGGTGATGTATATATATTTATTACTCATTCTCATTGGGACCATATTATGGGATTACCGTTTTTTGCGCCGGTGTATAATCCTAATTTTAGAATACATATATATGGGCCATATCAACCTAACACTACTTTGCAGGATGTGATTTTTGGGTTATATCAATATAATTACTTTCCTGTCACGTTTAGAGAATTACCTTCTAAAATAAGTTTTAAGGAATTAAAAGAGGATACTTTTGAGTTGAATGGTTTTAAAATAACAACGAAAATAGTAAATCATCCGGTTGTCACTATTGCTTATAGATTTGAACGCGATGGGAAGACGTTGTTGTATACATCAGATAATGAGCCATATCAGAATTTCATAGATAAAAACGATGAGATGTTAAATCAGTTCGTTGAAGATGCTAATAAAAATTTTATGAAGTTTATTGAGGGTGTGTCATTATTAATCGCCGATGCTCAATATACTGAAAAAGAATATGAACATAAGCATGGGTGGGGGCACTCAACTTTTGAATGGGTTTATGAAGCCTCTAAAAAAAGCGGCATAACAAAAGTAGCATTTTTCCACCATGACCCATCACGAACTGACATAGAACTTGATGAAATAAGATTTTCTTATTTACAAAAATTAAAAGGCGAGTATAATAACCTAGTATTAAAAGATGTAATAATAGCAATGGAAAGGGAGAGTATCGATGTTTAGGTGTTTAAAGATAAAAAAGGGGTATTTTTATATCGTGTTTTATATATTCTATATCCTATATCCTTATATAAATGGTGTGGACATAGATTATCTTGTAACGAGTAATGGTAAACTTGAAAGAATGGATTTTAAAGCATTAAAATTTAACGAAAAAGCCCAGAAATTGCAATTTTTAGTTGAGGTAAATACGTTCAAAGAGTTTTCTTTACAGGACGTCTGTTATATAAGGTTCAAAAATAATAAAGGTATTGTTTTTAGTCCTATACCGAGGGTAGAACTTAACACACAAGAGATATTGGTCACAACCTTTGAGGGGGTAAGTAATGAGCAAAACACTACATATCTCGTATTTAAAAATCCAGAGTGGAGTAGCAAAAAAGATAGCAATGGTATTCGAGCAGATTTAACAAAGTTAAGGAAAGTAATATTTGAAAATGTTGAGACCAGTGTTGATTTGGAAAAAGATTATGTGGTATTCAGAAGTGGTGATTTTGATAAGGGATTTATTGACACGATAACAAATGAAGAAATTTTGATGAAATCAGAAGTTTTTGGTGAAAAGGATAAGCCCGCATTGAAAAGATATAAGATAAAAGGTAACAAGGACCCAAAAGATGATATTGTTCAAATACATTTTGCAGAGTTAGGGAATTTTGAATTTGATAAGAATGTATTATACGTCGTAGTTACTATAGGAGATGGTTCTAAAATAATTGGTAAGTTAAAAAGTATTGAAGGGGAGAAATTTACGATAGAAAGTGTGGGCTTTGGCACGGTAGAAGTTGATGATGTTTATATTCATAGCATATATACAGTAAATTCAAAGTGTTCTTTTCTTTCTGACTTGCATATTGTATATTCAAAAACGTATTCCAAAGCGTTGAAGGAAATAGGTATTGAAGACTATGCTTTAGATTTTAAGATTATGAGGGATTGTTCTTCAAAGGATTGTAAACCGATAATGCTTGCAAAAGAGGAATTCCCCAAAGGTTTAGGGATTCATACTACCACTGTTTTGAAAATAAAATTAGATAGAAAATTTAAAAAACTATTTTCTTTCTACGGTATAGATGACAACGCATTACAAGATTATGGTGGTGTTGGAGCCAAAGCAATATTAAAAATATATGGAGATGGTAAAATTATATTGGCAAAAAATAATGTGGGGTTTTCGCATAAATTAAAATCTTTTACGATAAATGTAAGTAATGTGGATGAATTGAAAATAGTGGTAGAAGAACCGAGGTTTCCTGAGCATAAAGATGCATTTGTGTTAGGAAGGTTTTCGTTGGCTATCCCTATATTAACTAAGTAAATAGAAAAATATTGGGATTTGAAAAGGCGGTATCTTTTTTTAAAGATAACTGGTCGGGTAATGTAGAGGATTTATTTGAGCAATCATTTGAGTTTTTCAATGAAGATATATACCCTAAACTTTTTGAACTGTTTTGCGAGAAAAAGTATAAGCAGGGCTTAGTATATATAATACGGCAGAAAAGTAATATAACTAAAAGCGACGTCGAACTTCTATCTAAACTGGTAGATGAATACACAACCAAGGAAATTATACTTACTTTATTGTCTAGTGGTGTAAAAGATTATTCCAAAATATTATATATATTAGAAAATATGCAGGGTAAGTGGGTAATAGAGTTTATATTTTATGTTATGAAGAAAATGAACGTTAAATCGTTAAACATTGTAAATGTTGATGTCTTTGCCGAGAATCTGGATTATATGATTAAGGATAGCACGATTAATGAAAGATATAACATATTTAAGGAATTAGAAAAAAATATAGAATTTTGGCGTGATATACCCCTTATATGGAACAAATGCTTGAAATACGAGGAAATGTATGAAGTTTTTATGGGGTGTTTCTTTAAGGATTTACAATGTGCTGAAAATGATGGTTCTGTGTTGAACCTGATTGAACCACAACACTATATAAATATTCTGAATTTTGCAATGAAAAATCATTATCTTGACAAAAGTTGGAAGAATAACTTTTATCAGTTTCTATTTACTTGCGATTCTGAGGCGCTTTTAAAGGTGTTTCTAGAAGAGTTAAATAAAATGAACTTTATTCAATTAAGTCAGTATGCTGCCAATTTTTCAATAATACCATTTTTGAAAATAGCTGCAAAACGCAATGAGTTTAATGGCACACATCTGTTGCTTTATTTGTTTTTTATATATTCAAGTGGATTGGACAGAGATATGAAGTTGGAAGCAATGAGTAATCTATTAAACTTTGATAGAAATATTGAGATGCAATCATTGCGATTGGACGGTATTTCCAATGAATTTATTGATGTTTTAGTGAATTTGAACGTCCATACACATTCTGGTCTTTCCTTTATTTTTGAGGTAGTTGATAAGAAAGGTGATTATAATTTTGTTCAGAAATTACGTGAGAAATACAACGAGGTTTCTGATAAGTTCAAAGAAAAAATTAATGAGATGTTTTTGAAATATTCTTTGAAAGCAGTAATTCTGGATGAAAAAAAAGAGATTAATTTTAATTCTTTAATTGAGGTGCTTAAAAAAATTCCTCTAAATGTTACAGATGACATAGTTTCTTTAATATATGATTGCAAACCCAATATTAAAATAAGGTTAATAAAACTAATAGAACTTATGAATTATGATAAAGGTGTAGAGAAGATAATTGAAACGCTGATATATAAAGAGAAAGATAAAAAAGTCAGGGCTACCTGTATAAGATTGTTAAAGTTTTTGAAAGAAGACCTAGCACTGAAACATCTTCGTATTTTGATGTTTGATAATGACCCACGTGTTAGAGCGAATGCTGTAGAAATTTTTGGATATTTTGCAAATGCTGATAATTGGTTTGTTTTACTTGCTCTTGCAAATGACGATAATAATAGAGTAAGAGGTAACGTTGCTAAGGTGGTATATATGTTTTCTCAAAAACATAGCCTTGATATTATAAAAAATATGTTGAATAGTGATAAGGAACCAGATGTATTAAGTGCTCTATGGGTTATAGAAAAGTTGAATGTTGTCCAAGAATTTCAGGATATTTTACCTATTATTGAGAAGAAATATATGGGGAAAAAGATTAGGACGAGGCTAGCTAAATTAAGTGCAGTTGTAAAAAGATGATTAAAATTCAAAGTTCTTTTGAGGAATATATCATTAATGTATCTAAATCTTTCCGTAATCATCTGAATATATCCCTTGCAAATTTGCTGGGTTTTTTATTTATACTGGTTGCTATTTTTGTTATCATTTACATTGCAATTAAATTATGGAAAAAATCTAAGTTAAATAAATACTATGAGGATTTATTTAATCAATTGTGTATTGCTTATGGATTAAGTATAGAGGAAAAAATAAAGTTAAATACATTGTCAGAACTGTTGAGAGTATCACATCCTTTATTATTAATGGTGCAACCGAAACGATGGACTCAATTTCTATCGGACCCTGAGGTTAATTACCTATATAAAAAATTGTTCTAAAACTGCTACTTTTTACAATTTTAATACCCTTTCGTGATTTTACAGTAAATATATCAAAAAATTGTTATAACTCCTCTAAGAGCGAAGCATTATTATAGGAAGAGTCAAACATCTTCAGAACTTGTTTATTGATAATGATAACCCTGATGTAAAATTAGGTTAGTTTTGTTTGTCAAAAGGGCTGATGTAATGAAAGAAATTCAAACCCTCAGTGTTTCCTTCATCCTGAACACGGCAGGGTATTGTCCATCTACCTTTTAATTCTTTTTCTATCTCTTTGTATTTTAGACAGGTAATATTTTTATAATCCTCAAATGATTCCTGTCCTAATATGGTTGGTGTGAGAAATATGTATAAGGTTGTATTAACTCTTTTTTTCTGATTTCTTTTGAATAGATTGCCCAGAAGAGGTATACTCATTAATCCCGGCACGCCCGTAACTGTGAGGTCAGTTGAGTTTACTACTATACCACCGAGTATTATAGTATATTCATTAGGTGCCGTTAGAATTGTTTTGATTTCCCTTCCTGTTTTAGGAGGTGGAATTGCTGGGTTAATCTGTTGTCCTATAAACCGTTCAATTTTCAATTTTATATCAAGTATAAGATGACTTCCTTCACTTATGCGGGGTGTTACTTCTAAAATGGATTCTGCTTTCTGGAATCCGCCAAAACTTGTTATGGGATTTATAGTAGTTGTTTGAACTGTGGTTGTTGGAAATTCATCGGTTATTGTTAAGATTGCCTTGGCATTGTCATTTGTCGTTGCTTGCGGTTTTGAGACAACATTTACATTTACTTTTTTGCTTAACAATGATAACAGTAATGGAATTTTACCTTTTCCGCCTTTGAGTAATCCTACTATACCTCCTCCTGATGATGAACCTGTGGGTATTTTGATATCGGGCAACCCATCGTTGTCGTTATCTTTCAACTGGGATAATCCAAAAAATGTGGCCGCGAAATAAGTTGTTCCTGAGCCGGGAATGTGGGTAGAAGCAAGTTCTGCTCCTAAATCAAAATCGTCTGTTGCGGTTATTTCAACTACCGCGGCTTCTAAATAAACTTGTGGTCTTCTGACATCTATAAATTCTACTATTTTTTCTAACTGCGCTGCCACATTTTCTTTTCCAACTATCAACACAGAATTGGTCTCTTCAATGGGTATGACTGATATTTCTTCTTCTGGTTTTTCACTTGAATATGTCTTTGCCTCTTTTTTTGTAGTATCCTGCGGTTGTGATTGATTTGCTGTTGTTGGAGTTGTTTGTTGTTTATCCCTCACAATATCCGGATTGGCTTTTATTATAGCACCTAAATAATCAGCAACTTTTTTTGCATCCTGGTTTTTTAATTTTACAAATTTATATACTTTCTCCTCTTTCGGCACCACAATGTCTAATTTCTTTATTACACTTTCTATTTTTCTTATTTGTGACCTTGTGCCTGTAATAATAAAGGAGTTGGTTCTCTTATCTGCTATTACTTTAAATTTTGTGCTTTTTGGACCTGTTTCCGCCTCTTTTTTAATCAGTCCAGGTTCTTCTATTATTGAGGTTAATTTACTTTCCAATTCTTCAACTGGAGCGTATTTCGCTTTGACAACTTTTATGTCAATTTTTGGTTTGGGTTTGTCTAAAAGTTTTATTATTTTTGATATTTTTTTTATATTAAGAGCATAGTCGGTTATAACTATAATCTTGGTATCTGGAATTGCTACGACACCGGCTGAATTTGATACCATACCTTGCACGATAGGTAAGATATCCTGTGTGTTGATGTGTTTTAACGAAGTGATTTGAGTGATAAGTTTTTCACCTAATCTTTCTTTTTCAATTTCCTTTTCTTCATAAAGTGGAGTAGGTTTTTTTTGCACGAGTTCTGTTTTTACAATTTTATATATTGGAACCTCCTCGGGTCCCATATTGATAATGGAGAGTCCAAAACTTTCGCATATACTTTCCAACACCTTGAATAATACTTTTACAGGAATTTTGTCTTTTGATATCAGATATACCTGTTTACCTTGCAATATTTGAGGGTCATACAATATCCTAATATTTGTCCTGTCTGTTACCTCCTGGATGACTAATTCCAAATCGACGCCGAACCATGCAACCTGTATACTTTCTTCTTCCGTTTGAGGCACGACCCTCAGCACAAAAGCAAAGGATAATAAAAAAATAACAATCGTCATTGCGCCTATGTTATCGCTAAGTTGCGTTGATCTGCCTTTTCTTTTAAATTCTAAACTTCGCAACATTTTAAATTCCTAACAATCAAAATTAGCATTATAAATCCTTTTTTAGCAAAATCTAAAAAACAAATCAGCAAGCAATATAGAAATTGTCTTATGAAAGAAAACAGTATCGTTCGCCTTTAGCGAACTATTGCTTTTGAGTCGGCAGAGTGATTTTAAAATACATAGAACTTATTATTTAATAAATACATAGAAGCAATAAAATCGGATATTGAAAATACCACTATAACGTAGAAGAGCCCCGTCGCTGCCTGAGTTGACTTGTAAAATAATGCATTTAGTGACATAAGAGATACTATAAAAGTAGAAATCTGCAGAAGAATTAGTTTACCTATAAACATTGCGTCAAAAAAGTTATATTTAAAAAATTCTATTGAAAGATTCTTAGTAAGTAATATGTATATAGCTAATGATATGATAAATCTTAATATTGATACAATGCTAAAAACAATGTTTAAATTTTTAAAGTGTTTAAGGGACATATTTGGTGTTACTAAATACCAGTGTCCTAATATGAGGTTTTTGAATGCTAATGCTGAATTTATACCTAACAAAAATAATGATATGGATTGAACTAAGTTTAATCCTGAAATTTTATTGTAAAACGTTGTGAAAAATAAGAAGGTATTTAGTGCACAAAAGATGGAAATAGTGATTTTTGAAGTTTGAATAGATGAATTTAGCCACAGAATAAGGATATGCAAAATAATGGAGTAGAGTAAGAAATGGGTTTTTAGCATAAAGAAGGACAGAGTTATCAAAATAATTCCCATAAAAAGATAAAACCTTATTAACCCTATATCTATTTCTTTTAATCTTATAAAAAGCCAGAAGAAATATGTGAATGATAAATTGCTTATAAAAAACAGTGATATGTTATGGTAAATACTCATTATATTATTTAAACTGTATTCTTATTGGTGAATTTTATTACTTAAGCATTTCTGCCCATTTGTTAGGACCTTCCCAAACGCGAACTGACTGTAAGATAGGTATGATTTTAATAAGTTCATCAAATATAAATCTGCAAATACCTTCGCAGGAGGGAAATTGCAAAACGTCATTTAAATGTTGATGGTCAAGGAGTTTTAAAACCTGCCATGATTTTTCTTTTAATTCATAGAAGTCCATTACCCAATTATCAGATGTTTTATCTTCTACGATTATGTCTATTCTATAAGTGTGGCCATGTAAAACACCGCATGTCTTATGGCCTGGTATAAAATGTGCGCAATCTATGTATTCTGTTATGCCTATTCTCACAAATATGCTCCACCATCGATACTGATGGTCTGGCCGGTTATGTATGATGCCTCTTCTGAGAGTAGGTGTAAGACAAAATTGGCTATGTCGTCTGGTTTCCCTAATCTTTTTAGCGGGGTGTTTGTTATTGTATTATTCACCCATTCTTTTGGGACGTTCCATTTTTCTATCCAGCCGGTATCTATGGCACCAGGGGCAATGGCATTTACGGTTATATTATAAGGTGCCAATAATTTTGCAAATCCTTTTACAGCTCCTGTTATTGCGGTTTTTGATATGGCCAATGGAACTGTGGCATCATCACCTTTTAAAGCGTATGCTGAAGAAAAGAATATAATTCTGCCAAATTTCTGCTCCATCATTTTTTTTGCCAATCCCTGTAAAAGCATAATTGCACCCACTACGTCCACTTCAAATGGTTTTAAGAAATCCTCCGGTGTATATTCAAAAAAATTTTTACCAAAAACATTGTTTTCTGAGTAGGATGCATTATTAATAAGAAAATCTATTTTGGTATGTTTTTGTAATATTTCACCTACAAAACTGGCAATAGAATTTCTGTTTAATAAGTCTAATTTATAAGTAGATAGATTATTTGGTTGTTTGCATTCATTATAAAGGTCTTTTATATGTTCAAAACTTTTATTGTATGTAACTACGACGGTAGCGCCTTCTTCATTGAGTTTTTGGGCAATTGCTTTTCCTATACCTTTTGCTGCTCCTGTAATTAGAGATACCTTCCCTTTAAACTTCACCTGAGTTGAATAATTCTATGAATATATCAACAATTCTATTGTCAAATTGTGTCCCACTATGCCTTTTAATTTCTTCTATGGCTAATTCTTTGGTAGTTGCTCTTCTATAAACCCTGTCAAATATTAGTGAATCCCAGGTATCACAAACAGCGATGATTCTTGAAAAAAGTGGTATCTCCTCACCTTTTAACCCGCTTGGATAACCTTTCCCATCAAATCTTTCATGCTCATGAAGCGCAGCTTCTTTTACTTTCTCAAATCCTGGAATATCTTTTAATATGAAAACGGAATATATGGAATGCTTTTTCATTTCTTCGTATTCTTCAGGAGTCAATTTCCCAGGTTTATTTAATATATTGTCTGGAACCCCTATTTTACCTATATCGTGTAGCAAACCAGCATATTCCAGCATTTGTAAGTCATTGCTTGATAGACCAAGTTTCTCTCCTACTTTAACTACAAGTCGGGCAACTCTTTTTGAATGGTTACCCGCATATTCACTTTTCAATCCCAATGCGTTTGTTATAGCAGCAATGGTTGCTTTAAATTGTCGGTTTAATTGTTCTTTATTTGCTTTCAATGTTTCAATCTCTTCTTTCAATTCTTCTTCCAAAAAAGAGACATATTTTAACATATTTCTTTTGTAAATAAGACGATTATATGCTAAATCTATCAGATTATTTATGTTCGCCGCTTCACTTTTTTTTACTACAAAGTCAGCACCTAACTCTATCAACGTTTTGTGAGTTGTTATTTTTTCATTGTTGTCTAAAATGAATATACTAACACTCGGTTTTTTGAATTTATATCCTTCTAAACACAATGTTAAATATTCACTGCTTTCATCCTTTTTTTCAAATACAATGATGTTATTTAAAAGGTTATTACCATTTCTTTTGTAATCTAACACGCTGTCAAAATAATAGGTATTGTAATTATTATTTGTTTGATTTGTGTAGTCGCTCCCGATGAATATTACATTACATTCCATTTCCATAATTGTATTTCTACAACGGTATCCTTGCTGATAAGTGTAATATTAGTTGAGAAGTTAAGTAATTCTTAACTTTTTTCATACTGCCTTTGTATAGGTATATATTGTATTGCCATATATATCAAATGCAACTATAGCAGGGAATTTTTCGATATAAAATCTTTTGAGTGATTCTGTGCCTAATTCAGGGTATGCGATTTCTTCAACTTTTTTTATGCATTGAGCGAGGTAAGCGCCTGCTCCACCTATGGCAGCTAAATACACTGCTTTATATTTTTTACACCCCTCTAAAATGTGCGAAGCCCTATTGCCTTTACCTATCATAACTTTCAGTCCTCTTTCTAACAAAGGTAAAGTTAATTTATCCATTCTTGAACTTGTTGTTGGACCAGCAGAACCAATGACATACCCGTTGGGGGCAGGGGACGGACCCACATAATATATTCCTTGATTTTTAATGTCAACAGGTAGTTCTTTCCCTTCTTTTATCAGGTTTATAAATCTAATATGCACCTGATCCCTGCCAACTAAAACAGAACCACTGACTTCTATTTCATCTCCTGAGTTTAAGTTTTCTAAAACGGAATCGCTCTGTAACGGAAGTATTAACTTTTTCATAGGTTTAATAGTTTTATTCCGTAACTGATTGTTTGTGCTGCTTTATTCAATTGTTCTTGTTCCTTCTGATTTAGTTTCAATTGTATAATCTTTTCTACACCATTTTTACCTAATATTATTGGCACTCCTATAGATAGATTATTCAAGTTATATTCACCTTCTAAAATGGCACTACAGGGTAATACTTTTTTTCTATCGTGGATTATTGTTTTTACCATATCACATATAGCGGCTGCCGGTGCATAGTAGGCGCTTCCTGCCTTTAGAAAGTTTACTACCACAGTGCCCGCTTCTATGGTTTGCTTTTTTAACCTATCTATCTCTTCCTGCGGTAGAAGCTCGGTTAACGGTATACCACCTACACTTACATATCGTTCCAAAGGTAACATTGTATCTCCGTGTGTTCCTAAAACGAGACATGATATGTTTGAAGGAGAAACGCCTAATTTTGTGGCTACATAATAACTAAATCTCGTTGAATCAAGCATTCCTGACATTCCCACAACCCTATTTCGTGCAAATCCACTCACTTTATAAGCAAGGTAAGTCATTATATCTAAAGGGTTAGTTACCATAATGATTATACTCTCTGGGGCGTATGATTTTACTTTTTCTATTACATCCCTGACAATCTGGGCATTTTTCAATATCAAATCCTCTCTTGTCATACCAGGTTTTCTTGGTAGTCCTGCCGTTACCACTACAATCTCGGCGTTTCTGATTTCAGAAAAATCGTTCGTTCCTGCAATTTTGGGTTCCATATCAAAAATGTAAGAAGAATGATTAATATCCAACGCTTTCCCTTGAGGTATACCTTCTAATATATCTACGAGCACTATATCACAAAAATTTTCTTCTGCAAGATACTGACCTAAGGTAGCTCCTACGTTTCCTGCGCCTATTACAGCAACTTTTGTTCTCATAATTTGCTCCCTAATTTATATCAATCCCCTTCAACAATTATATATATGTAAATTTAAATATTTTTCTTATTGTAAAATAGATTTATGATAACTACTTATATCTGTTTCCACAAGAGATTGATTAAATGATGAAAATTCTAATAACGGGCGGGTGCGGGTTTTTGGGAACAAACTTCGTTTTGCATCTTTTAAAATTCCCTAAAAAACGCAACATAAAAATATTTAATATAGATGTATTATCCTACTACTCCAATACATATCTAACAAAAAATTTAGAAGATACCTATTTTTTCAGCAGGGTAGATATAACGAACTACAAATCCCTTGAAAAGATTTTTGCAGATTTTTTACCAGACATTGTAATAAATTTCGCAGCCCAGACACATGTTGACAGGTCATTTTTTAATTCTGTTGATTTTATTAAGACAAATATTATAGGCGTTCAAAACTTATTCAACCTTGCAAAAAAGTATAGAGTAAAAAAGTTCATACATATATCTACTGATGAAGTATTTGGAGAGATTAACAATGACAGATATGTGGTAGAGTCAAGCAAAAACTTCAATCCAACAAATCCTTATTCTGCCTCTAAAGCAGGTGCAGAACTTTTGCTTTTTGCCCTTATGAAAAGTTTCTCCTATCCTGTCGTTATTGTAAGGACCAATAATAATTATGGTCCGTTCCAGTTTCCTGAAAAATTTATTCCGTTATCAATACTGTTTCTTATAAAGAATCATAAAATTCCCATATATGGAGATGGCAAACAAAAGCGAAGATGGTTGTATGTGGGTGATTTGTGCAATGGATTGCAAAAACTCGTTTTTTCTAATTTAAATAGTGGTGTTTATCATTTTGGGACTAAAGAAGAATTAGAGAATATAGAAGTAGCAACATATTTATGCAAATTATTGAAAAAAAACGATAATTATATAAGATTGGTAAAGGATAGACCGTCTCATGATAGATGTTATGCATTAAATTTTGCGGCAACAATGAAGATATTGAACTGGGAGCCACAAATTTGTTTTAAAGAGGGTATATATAAAACTGTAGAGTGGTATTTAAGCAATGTAGAATGGTTGGACAAGATAGCAAAATCTAATCACTATGTTAAATTTATAAAAAAACAATATAATATTGAGATGAAATAGTGTGGAAGAAACAACTGTTCAAGCGAAAGCTGCTTCTTACAAAGAGATAGAGAAAATATTTATAGCGTCTGCTAAAAATAAGGCATCTGATATTCATATGAAGCCGAATATGAAGGTAGTTTTCAGGGTATCAACTCAACTTTACGACGTTGGTAATAAGGTTTATTCCAAAGAAGAAATAAAAAATATCATCTATGAAATTATGACGCCTAATCAGATAAGGGCATTTGAAGAGAGTGGAAGTGTTGATTTTGCATATTCTATTGAAAATGTAGGGAGGTTCAGAATAAATGTGTATAAAGATAGGGGTAGTGTTGCCATTGCCGCAAGAAGGGTTAATACCTACATACCTGATTTTAAAGAACTCAATTTACCGGAAGAGGTTATGAAAAAAATATCGCATTATCCTTCTGGTCTGGTTTTGGTAGTGGGTCCCACGGGACAGGGTAAGTCCACATCATTAGCATCGATTTTACAGTATATAAACAAGATGCGAAGGGTTCATCTTATCACCATAGAAGATCCTATAGAATATTTATTTACAGATGATAAGGCAATAATAAATCAGAGAGAGGTGGGAATTGATGTCCCGACTTTTCACGATGCTCTAAAATATATGTTAAGACAGAATCCTGATGTAATACTGATAGGAGAGATGAGAGATGCCATAAGTGTAGATGCGGCTTTGGTGGCATCTGAAACTGGGCATTTAGTATTTAGCACTTTACATGCAAGCGGCGCTCCACAAACGATAGGTCGTATTCTGGATTTATTTCCAGCAGATAAGCACGACCAGATAAGACAGATGCTCGCATTTAATTTGAAAGCTGTTATTTGTCAAAAACTTTTACCTTCTTGTAAAGAAGGGGTGAAGATGGTTCCCGTGCTTGAAATTATGATTGTAAATCCTATGATACAAAAATTAATCGCAGAGAAAGAAGATAAAAAAATATTAGATGTCATAAGAGGTGGACAGGAAGAAGGTATGCAGGATTTTAATCAGGCGCTATATAAATGGATTAAAGCGGGGTATCTATCCGAACAGGTCGCACTTCGTGCTTCAACTAATCCAGAACAACTAAAAATGATGCTAAAAGGCATTATTCTTAGCGAGGAAAGAAAGATTATCCAGTGATGGAACTAAAAGATTATATCTTCATTTTAAAAAGAAGATTCGGGTGGTTTCTAACTTTTATATTTCTTACATTAACAATCTTCTATACTGTGTATCTTCTACAAAATAAATATTATTCTTATGAAATTCGTCTCTTTTATCAACCTAAGATTACAAGTTTACCTATTCAGGTTATAGCCAAAAGCAACATAGATATACAGTTTGCAAAAAACCCCGACTATTGGACACAATTTTTGAGTAAAGAGGAATTTCTTGACGATGTCGTATCTATATATAGTTATCTACAAGGTAACACCGAGGAATTTGTCAGTTTTAAAGAAACGGATAGGAAGAAGATATTTGATGTAGTAAATAATGCTAAAAAGTTAAATATCTCGCCTTCCAGCCGGGAAAGAATAAAAGAGGTTATACGTAATTCAATAAGAGCTTATGCTACTTCTGATAATAAATTTTTAGTTATAGAAGGTGTCAATACTGACAAGAATACTGCTTATCTTGCAACAAAAGCAGTTGCATTTTCTTATCTTGATTATGGATATAACGAAGCAGTAAGCGGTATAGATGAATTGAAGAAATATTATCTTGAAAACATAAATTTTGTAGAGAGCGAGATATTTAAGATACAGTTATCTTCCCCCGCCAATAATTCTAATTTACAGGCAGATTATGATATTACGAAGGGTTTAATTAATAACTTACATACACAGATTCTGAGATTATATACTGAAAGAATATCGTATAGAGAGAAAATTAAGGAAATTTCTGATTATATGATGGACACGCGCATCCGAGAGGAATTACATGCTCCTTATAAAAGCGCAAAAACTATACAATTAGAAAAGGAACTTTTTGATGCAAAAGTAAAACTAAACAATATGAAAAGTGTTGTTACGCCTAACCATCCTGAATATAAAAAATTGATTAATACTATTAAAGTATTAGCGGATGTGGTTGTCGAGGAGCGTAAGAAAGATTTGGTAAACTATTATAAAGAATTACAGAATTCGTTGAAAGAAACTGAAAACAAGATTGAAAGTCTTACCGGGCAGAAAATGGAATTAGAGGAAAAGATGAGGAGATTGAAAGCAGGGTATGAAAAAACACTAGCCAATGAGAGTAAGAAAAAAGAACTAACGGATCAATTGCAAATAATTAAAGGAGAGATTTCCCGCCTGGATGCTATATTGAGTCAGTTCCCCAATTACTTTTCTTTTTACCTATCAAGCATGCCTGAACTTAAATCTGAGTCAAAAAAACCAATTTCCAGGTATATATATATATGGCTATTGTTTAGTATTGTAATTGGTATTATAGGAGCATACGCAAGAGAAAGTATAGATACGACTATTAAGAGTGAATTAGACATAAAAAAATATCTTAATCTTGAGATATTAGGTATTGTTCCATACTTAAAAGATTCGCAACTGGCGTTTAAAGAAAGTGTAGAAGTTTATAAAGAGATAGAAGAAAAAGCTCTATTGCGGGAATTATATATCGCAATAGCTTCAATAATAGATGAAAAATCGCGCAATGGTTTAAAAAAAATACTCACAGTAACGAGTTCGATTAAATATGAAGGTAAAAGTGTATGTTCTTACAATATTGCGTATGCGCTTTCCCTTTTAAATAAAAGGGTGTTGCTTATAGACGGTGACATTCGTTCTTCTAGCATGCATAAGTTTTTCGAAGTGGAAAATAATAAAGGGTTTTTTAATTTACATACGGAGAATATATCTGAAGTAATAATAGGAAAAAATAAAAACTTGGATTTTATGCCTTCAGGGGTTGCTGAAGATAACCCAGTGGAATATTTAGCAAGAGGCACTTTAAAGGAGATATTAGTGGGTTTGAAAAACAAATATGATTTTATACTTTTTGATTCGCCACCACTTATAAATGTGAGTGATTCTTTAATTTTATCAAAAATGTCAGATAGTGTGATTCTGATCGTTGCGGCAGGTCAGACAAATCGTAACGTTGTTAAATGGTCTAAGCATCTTTTAGAAGGTGTTAATGTGGATATATTGGGAGTTGTGCTAAATAAGGCATCTATAGGTATTACGCCGAGTTATTACACATATAGTTATAGAAATAAGAATTATTCTACTATCTCACCTAAATAATGTTGTGAAATATCTTTATAATGATTGCAGAATTAGGCAAAGCGGTAATTGAAACAATAAGGCTTTTTGGAGAGTTATTTCTCTTTTCCGTCAATATAATCAAACGTCTTTTTCGTTCCCCCTGTCCGACGAGGTTTTATATGAAAGAGCTTAACGAAGCAGGAATGGGTTCATTAAGTGTGGTTTTAACGACAGGTATATTTACAGGGTTAGTGCTTGCTATTCAGTCGTATTATCAATTCAAAAGAGTGGAGTTGGACTATATGGTAGGGGCAGTAGTTGCTATTTCTATGTCTAAGGAACTGGGGCCTGTCTTAGTAGGTATTATGTTAGCAGGCCGAGTAGGTGCAAAAATTGCTGCAGAACTTGCTTCTATGAAAGTAAGCAATCAGATTGATGCTATGGGTGTATTATCAATTGACCCTTATAAATATTTGGTTTTCCCAAGGGTATTTGCATTGACTGTTATGTCTCCTTTTTTGACTGCCTTAGCGAGTTTTATTGGTATTATGGGTGCCTCAGTTTTATCAATATATGTTTTTTATGTGGATAAATTTTTTTATTTGCAATATGTAAAAAGTTGGCTTGACAATTATTCTATTTTTTATGGATTAATAAAAAGTGTATTTTTTGGTTTAGCCGTTGGGATAGTGTCATGTTATAGGGGCTTGAAAACAGAAGGTGGTGCAGAAGATGTTGGCAGAGCAACTACTGAAGCGGTGGTTAATTCGTCTATAATTATTCTGTTTCTTGATTTTTTATTGGACCTTATTTTATGAAACCAATAATAGAAGTAAAAGATATATGGCTGTATTTTGAGGAAACGCCTGTTCTTACAGGGTTGAACTTGTTTGTATATGAGGATGAGATTTTATCTATTTTTGGTTCAAGTGGCGCTGGTAAAACCGTGCTGATCAAAACGGTCCTTGGATTTTTAAAGCCAGATAGTGGGAAAATATACTATAAAGGCGCTAATATTGTTGATTTAAGTGAATCGGAACTGTTGACTTTAAGGAAGGACTTTGGTTTTGTTTTTCAGAATTCTGCACTTTTTGATTGGCTATCCGTTTATGATAATATAGCAATTGCCTTAGAAGAACGGAAACTTCTTTCTCATATAGAGATAAGAAATAGGATTGGCGAGGTTTTGGAGGCAGTTGGGTTAAAAGACGTAGAAAATTTATATCCTAATGAACTTAGTGGTGGAATGCAAAAGCGCGTTGCTATTGCGAGAACTTTGGCGCTAGCACCCAAAATTATAATATATGATGAACCTACTACAGGCCTTGACCCAATGTTGTCAGAATCAATTATGTATTTGATAAAAGAAACAAAGGAAAAATATAAAACGACATGTATAATAATAACACACGATTTGAGAAATGCTACAAAAATAGTGGATAGATGTGCTTTTTTGTATAATGGACGTATTTTGAAAGTATGTAGTCCGGGAGAGTTTGTGAAGTCAAATGAATACGTTATAAAAAAATTTTTAGTAGGGGCCGGTATTTATGAAGGAACAGTATAAACAATCAAAATTTGCTTTCAGGGTCGGTTTTGTTATATTCTTAGGCGTTGTTGCTGCCATTATTCTATTATTAGGTTTTGGAGAAGGAATATTCACAAGCACATATATTGTTACAGCACATTTTAAATATGCTGGTGGTATAAAAAAAGATACACCTGTATATATGGCGGGGGTTACTATAGGATATGTTGACCATTTAATTCCACCAACTGCTGAGGCACCTTATGTAAAAGTTGTAATGAATATATATAAGAATATAGATATAAGAGGTGATGCTATTTTAACTATAGAATCGCTGGGTTTAATAGGGGAGAAATATTTAGAATTTTCCATAGGTAGCACCAAATCTCCTCTTTTGCGCAAAGATGGTAAGGCGGTTATAGAAGGACAAGGGGCAGGTGGCTTACAACGAGTTCAAAGCACTATTGCAGATGCGGCAGAAGAATTTAAGAAAACGTTGAAAAGTATTTCTATGTTTCTTATGTCTAAAAACTTTAAAAAAAGTATGGTGAAATCTTTTAGGACATTTGCAAAATTCAATAAAAGAGGGGCTGTCCTTTTTAATGAACTTCAGAACAAAGTCAAGGAATTGGAAATCCAGAATATAAATAAAGCAACCGAAGAGATGGTTATGTCATTAAAAAAGGTGCAAAAAACACTAGATTCCTTTAATGAGTTTATTGACGAATCAAAAAGGGTTGTGGGTGAATTGAAAAATGTTCAGGAAGTAGTGAACAATGCAAAGTCAATGCTCGAAAAAGGAAATACAATATTATCAAAAATCTCACAGGGTGAGGGAACGCTCGGCGAACTAATTAACAGTAAGGATTTCTACTTCACAGTAAAAAACACTTTAAATAGATTTGATACTACTTTTAATTCTCTATCGGACAAACTTCAAACTGCTATTGGCGCATTTACCGAAAATGTCAATGAGGTTAAGGGTTTGGTTAAAGATATAAAAAGTGGTAAAGGCACTTTTGGAAAACTCGCCTATGATGAACAGGCGTATAATAAACTTTTGGACGCACTGGAGAAGGTAAAAACGAGTCTTGATAGTATAAAAAATACATCAGATGATGCAGGTAAATTCATAGCTGAGGTTAGGGAATGTCCTGATATAATAGTGTGGGGCCCAGAAAAGTCATCTTGTAAAAGAAAATATAAATCCAAGGATAAAAAAGAAGAAACTAAGCGTCACAGAGATTAAATTTTTTGCAATTGGCTGACCTACAGTCATTAATAGAAGAACTTATTAATAGTCAATACGAAACATCTAAAGTAGAAAAAGAGATTCTGAATCTTTGGGATAATTTTAAAGTATATAGTGAAGATTTATCAAATAAAAAGGACTTGTTTGTAATAGCTCTTCCGCCTCCTAATGTTACAGGTATATTGCATATAGGACACGCTTTTGAACATTCTCTGAGTGATTTTTTGGTTAGATTTTATAAATTAACCGGCAAAAAAGTAGTGTGGCTTCCAGGAACTGACCATGCAGGTATAGCCACCCAAAGCGTTGTTGAGAAAAACTTGATAAAACAAAATATTAGAAAAGAAATTATTGGTAGAGAGAAGTTTATACAGTATGTCTGGGACTGGGTAAATAAATGTGAAGCGACGATAAAACAACAATGTAAAAGATTGGGAGATTTACTATATTGGGATTTGTACGCATTTACTATGGATGAAAAAAGATCTTATGCAGTATTATATGCTTTTGAAAAATTGTATAACGATGGTTTCATTTATAAAGACAAATATATAGTGAATTACTGTCCTAAATGCAGAACCGCGCTTTCTGATGATGAGGTTGAATACAAGGAGGTAAATGGACAACTTTATTATATTAACTACTTTCTTGCGAATGATAAAAACAGATATTTAACTATTGCTACTGTTAGACCTGAAACAATATTAGCAGATGTTGCAGTAGCAGTTCATCCAGACGACAAGAGGTATAAATCTTACATAGGGCAAAAAGTTGTTTTGCCACTTGTAAACAGGGAACTATCCGTAATAAGTGATAACTATGTTGACCCTAAATTTGGTACTGGTGTATTGAAAATTACCCCTGCACATGATTTTAATGATTACTCTATAGGTAAAAAACATAATTTGCCAATGATAGAAGTAATTGATGGTAGAGGTAAAATGAATGAAAATGCCCTACATTATAAAGGATTAGATAGATTTGAATGTAGAAAGAAGATAGTAGAGGATTTAAAAGAAGGGGGCTTCCTATTAAAAATTGAAGATTATCAACATAGGGTGGGACACTGTTATAGGTGTGCAACTGTAATTGAACCGAACGTTTCTTGGCAATGGTTTGTTAAAATGCAACCGCTTGCAAAGATGGTGAAGGATAGGTATTTAAAAAAGGGGTTTGAGATAATACCTAAAAAATATGAAAATATGTTTTTCCACTGGATTGATAATATCCGGGATTGGTGTATATCAAGGCAACTATGGTGGGGTCATCGCATACCTTATTACACTTGTAAAGAATGTAATTATGGTTTTGTGACGGCAGCTGGGTCTAATGTTTGTCCAAACTGTAACAGCCCAGAACTGGAACAGGACCCTGATGTTCTGGATACGTGGTTTTCTTCGTGGCTTTGGCCATTATCTACGACGGGCTGGCTTTGGGATGAAAAGTTATTCTCTGCATTATATCCTACCAGTGCTCTCACATCAGCATGGGATATACTATTTTTCTGGGATATAAGAATGTTAATGGCCGGCATCTATTTTACCGGCAAAGTTCCCTTTAAAACATTGCTCTTACATGGACTTGTCAGAAACGAAAAAGGACAGAAATTAAGTAAATCGCTTGGCAATACCCCGGATTTGCTTGGATTATTAGAACAATATGGGGCGGATGGTGTCAGGTTAGGATTTCTTCTGGGCGCCAATCTCCAAGATGATTTTATACTATCTCAAAATATCTTCACAACGGGCAAACACTTCTTAAATAAACTCTGGAACGCTCTTAAATTCTTTATATTAAACGCAAAAAATCTAAATTATACACCAAAAAAACCCCTCCTTCTTAACACGCCTTTAACAAAAGAACAAACAATAATTATAAAGTGGATTTACACAGAACTCGCTCAAATAAAACCAGAATTAAAAGAGGCAGCTAATAATTACAACTTCACAAACTATACACGCACTTTATATAGATTCCTGTGGAATAAATTCTGCGATTGGTATATTGAAATTACAAAGGAGAAAATAAAAAATGGTGAAACAATTTATATAGATGTTGGCTTAGATATAATCAGAAGATTTATAATTCTCTGGCATCCTGTCCAACCATTCATAACGGAATTCATATATCAGGCGTTAAAAAACTTTACAGATAAAATAAATGAAAAATCTTCTATTTTATACGAAAAAATATCCGACATTGAAAAAGAATATATATCAACTGAATCAAAGGAAATTATAGAACAAGTGATAAAATTAGAAGGGCTATTTCGCTCCATCAAACATTATAAAAAAATAAAAGGTAAAGGAAGTTTCAAAATAACCTTAGAGGAAAATATTCCACAAATTTCCAAAGTTTTAGAAATTGCAAAAAGTTTTGAAAATATTGAAACTGTAAAACAAGAGCAAGAGATTTTTTATAAAATAAGAATTTTTAATACTATCGCTTTCCTAGGATTAGATGACGACAAAAACTTTTTAGCATTTATTTCCAGGAAGATTAAGGAAGAAAAAGAAGACCTGGAAACTAAACTTAAAGAAATAAACAGTAAATTACAAGATAAAAATTTTTTGGAGAGCGCTTCACAGGAAATAATACACAGTTACAAAGAACTTTCTAAGTATCTCAATGATGAAATATTGCTATTAGACGATAATTATAAGAGAATTTCATCGTATAGTGTTTAAGTATGTTGACAGAAGAACAGATAAAAGAAATTCTTTCGAAGCAGAAGTTATTGGTCATTGCGCCGCATCCTGATGACGAAACAATTGGAGCAGGTGGATTGATTGTAAAAGTTAAAGACGCTGGTGGGAAGGTATTTGTTTTAGTATTGTCTGCCGGAACTCTTGAACATTTTTCACTTGAAAATTCAAAAGTAAAAACTTCAACACGGTCAAGCGAACTTGAACAAGTTATGGATTTTTTTGAAGTTGATGGCTGGGATTTATTCTACAAGAGTTCAAAAATTCATATGCAACTCGATACCCTGCCTCGTAAAGAAATAATAAATGTTATTGAAAAAGAATCTTCGGTTAGTTTAGAGAAAATAAAGCCAACAATGATATGTATTCCCCACCCATCTTTTAATCAGGACCATGAAGCGGTTTTTAATGCTTGTATAAGCGCTTTAAGACCTTATTTATATACTACAAAGGCGTTCCAAAACATAGTTTTGATAATGGATGCTCCACATTTAGCATGGGGAAAGGAACCGTTCAAACCGAACTTCTATGTAGATATAACAAAATACTTACAAAAGAAATTAGAAGCATATAAGAGGCACAAAAGCCAGCTAAGACCTGAACCGCATATTTCAAGTGTTGAAAGTTTACAACAATTAGCCCTCTGGCGAGGGAAAGAAATCTCTACTTATGCTGCCGAAGCTTATCAGTGCATCAGATTTGTCCTGTAATCGTAAAAACTATGAAAAAAACCATTTCTTTATTATTTACCCATAACTTTAATGAGGAATCAGCAAAAAACTATATAAAGGCAATTGAATTCACCATTTCACAGATACAAAATCACAACTTACTAATGCAATATAATAATCTTCAATACAAAGAAGATTTAATTGAATTAAAACAATTCGCTAGTAAGGTTGACGCCTTGGTGCTTACAGGTGGACTTGATATAGACCCCGCTAAATATGGAGAAAAACCTCATCCTAAAACTAAAATTATGGACAAAAATAAGGAATACACTGATTTTAAACTTATAGAACTATTTTTCAAAAATAAAAAACCTATCTTGGGTATATGTTTGGGATGTCAAGAGCTGAACGTATTTTTTGGTGGAACACTGTATCAAGATATACCCCAACAGCGTATGATTTTTATTCATAAAGGAATGGAAGGTGAAGATACAAAACATCTTGTGAGAGTTGAAATGGATAGTTTATTAGGTGAATTAGTAGATTCACCATATTTTGAGGTAGTTTCTAATCATCATCAAGGAATAAAAGATGTTGGCGATGGTTTAAGAGAAGTAGCATATTCTGAAGATGACCATTTAATAGAAGCGCTCGAGCATCAAGATCCGAATTATCTAATAATAGGAGTTCAATGGCATCCGGAAAGAGACGTTTCAAAAAGTGAAGAATCGCAAAATCTTTTTAAAAAATTTTTGAATAAAGTGATAGAATTTAATTCGTGAGTTTCCGACGTCAAAAAGTGGCGGATGATTATATTGTTGTAGTAGGTTTAGAAACCCATGTTCAGGTCAATAGTAAATCCAAACTTTTCTGTTCATGCAAGAATATATTTGGGGCACCACCCAATAGCGCTGTGTGTCCTATATGTTTAGGGATGCCAGGCGTTCTGCCAATACTCAATTACGAAGTTGTAAAGAAGGCAATAAAAGCAGCCATTTTGCTGAATTGTCAAATAAACGAAGTATCTTTCTTTGATAGGAAGAACTACTTCTATCCAGATATTCCAAAATCGTATCAGATAACTCAATATCATAAGCCAATAGCACAAAATGGATATATTGAATTATCTGACAAAACGAGAATTAGAATTAAAAGATTACATATAGAGGAAGATGTTGGTAAGTTGTTGCATCCTGAATTAGGTAAATCAAAGGGCGAAGAATCTGCCCTGGGTGTTATAAGAGCCGACCACTCATTTATTGACATGAATAGGAGTGGTCTTCCCCTCTTTGAAATTGTCACTGAACCGGATATCCAAAACGAGAATCAGGCATATGAATATCTGTTAAACTTAAAAAGAAGGTTGCAGTTTGAAGGAATATCTAATTGTGATATGGAAAAAGGGCAGTTACGTTGTGATGTTAATATATCCATAAGAAAAAAAGATGATAGTATTGGCACGGATAGGGTGGAAATAAAAAATCTCAATTCTTTTAAATTTGTGAAAGAAGCGATAAAGTTTGAAATAGATAGGCAACTCCAATTATTACAAAAGGGGGAAAAGGTTCCCAGAGAAACACGGCTATGGGACCCATACAAAAAAATAACTTATCCTCTTCGTTCAAAAGAAGCCGTAGAGGACTATAGATATTTTTTTGAACCTGACCTTCCGCCATTAGTATTACAAAAAGAGGAAATCTCAAAAATAAAAAGTCAGATCAGTGAAAGTCCTATGGATATATTAACAAGATATGTTCAGGAAGGTATTTTAACTGTTAAAGATAAAGAGATTCTATTAAGTGATGAAGAGATGTGTTTGTTCTATTTAACAGTGGCGCAGAAAACAAAAAACCCAAAAGTGAGTTTTAATTGGGTTGCCAATGAATTAAAAGGATTGGCTAATGAAGAAAAAGTGAGCGTTTGGGAGTTAGGTGTTTCTGTATATGATATGGTCAATTTTATAGGACAAATTGCATCTGGGGCAGTAGACAAAAATTTTGCTAAAGAACTATTACGAAAATCTGTAAAAGAGAGAAAGAATCTTATGAAACTCGTTGAAGAATTGCAAACAAGAAAGCAAGTCAATGTGAATCTGGAAGAAGTAATTACTCAAATTTTACAAGAAAATAAAAGTTTGGTGGAGGAATATTTGAAAGGGAAGGAAAATATAAAGAATGTATTTATAGGTAAAATTCTTTCAAAAGTTAAGGGACAATTTACTGCACTTGAAATTAAGAAGATTCTGGAAGACAAGTTAAAAAGGTGAAATCTATGGACCGAAAACTGCTGTCCAGAAAATATCCGCTTGCCCTATACCTGTTTTCGAATTGTTACCACCGCGAAAGGGCATATCAAGAATAAGACTATGATGTCCAGCGCTTGTAAGCCATCCATTAAGTGCCTGTGCCGGATCTATCATACCCTTTGCAACATTTTCCCCGTTCCAGTTAGTCCCCTCTGCAGAACATCTTGCCCAAGGGGTCTCTCTGCCTTGAACATCTTCACCATGTCCAAACTTTCCCGTATTTTTCATATATTCGGAATGCTTCCGTGCTGCAATAACCTTTTTTTCTTCGGGAGTTAGAAGGTTTAACCCCATAACAGCCCGCCATCTATTATGTAGCTTAGAACATTCTTTTTCCTTGTCATTCATAAAACTCATACCGCCAATTTGGTCATTTACAGTTTTCATCGCGACATAGTTATTACCCGATGCTTTAAGTCGTATCGCCTCTCGTAAACTGGATTCGAACTCCCCTTATCTGTTGCCTTATCAGCAGCATCTTTAATTGCACTGCTCAAACTGCTGGCATCACTAATCGTTACGTCCCATAGTTTATTTAATTCGTTGACAGCATTCATCCACGCGACACTTGGGGTTTTATTTCCTGAACAATTTTGATCTTTGCACTTGTTAAGTTCATCCTTTATGGTATTTCGTAATTCATTTATTTTGTCCGCGATAAGTTTTAAAGCATTGTCATCTTTGAGCACTGGATACTTATCAATATTAGGAGGAGGTGGAGGGGCTTGAGTGATAGGAATAGGTGCGGGTCCTCCGCCTGTCGGACCGCTCGTAGTCAATGGACCTGATTTTGTTGCGTCGTTGTGATTCATATTCTGCCATGGTAAGCTGTGGTTTATGTGATCATCCCACGCCTTTTTCTTAATGTCAGCAAATTTCTCTACTAATGCTTTTTGCACTTCTTTGAAATTTACACCTTTGATAATTGGTGTAAATGCCCCATATCGTTCTTGTGTTCTTATTAAACTAACATTTTTGAGTTGCTCATCTAATAACTCGGGTGAATATCCATAACCTTTTATAGCTAAATCCCTTATTGCCCTTTCTACATCCCCAAGGTCTGTATCTGACCCAACTCCTATGTTAAGAATAGTATATAGGATACACAATACAGAATATAGAGTTAATCGTATATAATGTTTTTTACCTTCTTATATCTATTATTATCGTTTTTCATCAGGATAGTAGTGGTTTGTTGAATAATTCATATAAGATTGCATATAAAGTTGTAGTCATGACCCTTTTTCTCTTATGCCACCATCAGAAATTGATTCAATATACCTGCTTTTAACATTATTTCTTTTTCAATCATCTCTTTACTTCTAAGGAAATACATGCTCGCCAAAAATTCTTCTAAACGTGGTAAAATTTGAACTCTTGGCTTTGAGTTTTTTCAGTTATCATTTATAATTCTTATCAAACCTTAAACTTTTTAACTATTTTAATTTTAAAATGAAGACCTTAATCAAATACTATGGAAGAAATAAGAAAAAGGAAATTGGAGAAACTTATTCAAAGTGGTATATATCCGTGGGGTTACAAGTTTGAGAAGCAGAGCGTTGAACAATTAAAAAAGCAGTTTGAAGAAAAAAAACCTGTCAAGGCGGCAGGACGACTTATTGTAAAAAGAGAACATGGTAAGACGTTTTTCGCAGACCTTAAGGATTCAACAGGCAAGATTCAATTGTATTTTAGGTTAGATACTTTAGGTGAGGACAAATTCGCTTTTGCAAAGGAACTGGATATAGGTGATATCATAGGTGTTGAAGGTGAACTTTTCAAAACCCATACGGGTGAAATAACCATCTTTGTAAAAAGTTTTACACTACTTTCAAAATCATTACGGGTTTTACCGGAAAAATGGCATGGGTTAAAAGATCAGGAACTTATTTATAGAAAAAGATACCTTGACCTAATAGCAAATCAAACCTCCTATGAAACATTTAAAAAACGTTCTGAGATAGTATCACATATCAGAGAATTTTTTATCAAACATAATTTTTTGGAAGTGGAAACCCCTTATCTCCATCCAATACCAGGTGGTGCTACTGCTAAACCATTCATTACACATCACAATGCTCTGGATTGTGATTTATATCTCAGAATTGCTCCAGAACTATATCTAAAACGATTACTTGTTGGTGGCTTTGAAAAGGTTTTTGAAATTGGGAAAAATTTCAGGAATGAAGGGATATCTACCAAGCATAACCCTGAATTTACAATGCTTGAAGCATACGCAGCTTACAACAACTATACTTACTTTATAGAACTCTTACAAGTATTGATAAAAGAACTTGCCGCTAAATTTACACAGAATAATACTGTTGTCTTTAGAGAAAATAATATAAATCTGTCTGAATTCCGCATCAGCACATATAAAGACATTTTCAGGCAATATGCAGGCATTGATTTTGATGATAAAGATGAAGTGTTGGCAAAGGTGAAAGAGCAAAACCTTTATAAGGCAGAGAAATCGTATGAGTTTAATGCCAATGAATTATTTGAAAAGCAGGTTGAAAATAAACTTATACAACCGACCTTTATAATAGATTATCCGAGAGCAATAAGCCCATTAGCAAAGACATTTAAGGATAACCCTGCAATAGTTGAAAGGTTCGAATTGTTCATAGGCGGAATAGAAATAGCCAATGGCTTCAGTGAGCTTAATGACCCTATAGACCAGAAAGAAAGATTTATTCAACAGATGAAGGAGAAGGAAGAGGGATATGAGAAAATAGATGAGGATTACATAGAAGCCCTTGAATATGGCATGCCACCAGCCGTTGGTATAGGCATTGGTATTGATAGGATTGTTATGGTATTAACAGGTAGCAATTCAATCCGCGATGTTGTTCTCTTCCCTACCCTTAAACCGCTTGATTAAAATTATAATTGTTCCCATAATTTTCTACACCTGCTTTCCCTATTCTCATAGTATTTTATTTCAAACTTATAATTCCTCATTAACAATTTCTTAACTATTGCCTTTACCTATTTATTTATCAGTTAAATATTTAAAGAACAAAATTATCCTTATTATACCACTAATCGGACTTATTCTCGGAACGGCAACCTTGATAGTAGTTCACTCGGTAATGAAGGGGTTTGCCGTTGATTTAGAAAAGATAATTAAAGGTATGCCACTGGACATTACGATACAACACATAAAAGATAAAATGTTTTCATATAAAGAGATTGAAATTGATTTAAAGAAAGTTTCTAACGTTGATTTTATACTTCCCTCCATAGAGATGAACGGCATTATAAAATCGGGTGAAAACAGTAATCCCGTAAAATTGTGGGCTATCCCACTTAGTAATTTACCAAAAAATTGGGAACAGTATTTTTATCCTTTTATTACTGCAAAAAAGTCCAGAAAGCCCGGCGTTTTTCTCGGCTGTAATGTATATATTGCAGATTTAAACAAAAATACAAATAGGAAGGCAAAGTTCCTTACCTTACTACCTTCCTCAATTACCTTGCCTATAGAAGTTAAGATGAAAATAACGGGGAGATTTTGCACCGGTTTGTATGAATACGATGATTTTTACATTGTTACCGATTTATCTACCTTTCAAAAATTTCTCGGAGTTTCATCCATAAATAGAGTATATATCCAATTGAAAAATGCTGCGACTCTGAGGGAGACAGCAGAAGAGATAAGACAGAAAATGCCAAGGCAGTACTATGTAAGTAGTTGGACATATCAAAAAAGGAGTTTATTGACTGCTGTTGAAGTAGAGAGAAATATAACTCAGATAATCATTATGTTGATACTGATAACGACCGGCTTCGGCTTCGGCTCCATTCTGTATATACTGGTCGTCAATAAAACCAAGGAGATTGGTTATCTTAAGAGTTTGGGGATGGATAACAGACAGATATTTTCCATATTTATTATTATCTCCTTCATTGTATCCATCCTCGGTTCATTGCTCGGTTCAGGAGCTGGATATCTATTTGCAAAAAACATAAACGGTATTGCACAATTTCTGGAAAAATACACCGGATTCAAACTATTCCCTCCGCAAGAATATATGTTTTATTCCATACCATACTTTTGGAGTTGGTCCTGGATGCTGTTTGTTAGTTTACTCAATATTTCTATATTGGTTATAGCCGCTCTATTACCTGCTTATAAAGCAGCGAACCTGAATCCCGCCTATACATTGAAAAATGAATAAGATTATATCAGTAGAAAATTTGTCTAAGTCGTATGTCAGCGGTAAATTTGTAACGAAGGTATTGGATTCTGTTACTTTAGACGTATATGAAAATGACATCGTTTTCATCGTAGGACCCTCAGGAGCGGGTAAAACCACGCTTCTTAATATACTTGGCCTTATGGATGATTTTGATAGCGGTAATTACATTTTTATGGGTAATAGTGTGAAAAGTATGAGTAAAAATGAAAAAAATTCATTTGTCCGTAACTATATAGGATTCCTCTTTCAAACTATGCCACTTTTAAAGGAATTAAACGTGTATGAAAATATATCCCTTCCAACCAGAATAAAGAATCCAAAACAAGTGAGTTATGATAAGATACAAGAAATATGTAAGAAATTAGGCATTCAGGAATTACTCAAAAGAAAAATTACAGAAATTTCAACTGGGCAAAGGCAGAGGGTAGGATTGGCAAGTGTGCTGGCGAAACAACCCAGAATCCTGTTCTGCGATGAGCCAACCGCTAATCTGGATAATGAAAATACTCAGAAAATAATAGAATTATTGAATGATATCAACAAATCGTATGGGGTTACCATAGTATTTACCACCCATAACACTTCACTGTCTCGTTTTGCGAATAGAATATACAAACTTTTTTATGGCAAATTTGAACCCCTCTAAATAAAAAAGGGGGTGTTTTCACACCCCCCGCTAAGAGAAATTTTCTCTACTTATCCTTATTGATCTCCTGTAACATTACCACTACCACCACCTTTTGCTCCACTGCCTCCTTCATCACCTTTTTCTTCACCGCCTCCTTCACCTTTTTTTTCTTCAGTTGTTGCTTCTTCTTCCTCCTCCTCAGGTTCCTTCTCAACCACCTGTGTGTTTGTCCCTTTTATATACCACTTACCATTCCTTTCTTCTACATCTAATTCTTCTTTTTTTGCATCTTTCTCGCATATCTCACATTTAAAAGGATTTAGCTGTACTTCACCGCAACCATCGCATACATATCTTGTTGCTTTTTTAGTATTTGGATCAACCTTCCCCAATTCATAATCTAATTCTTCTTCTTCTTCTTCTTCTTCCTCCTCTTTTTCTGTTTCTTTACCTTCTTTATCAACTTCCTTATTATCTTTGTCGCTCTTATCCTTATCTGTTTCTT
>CAZWFP010000013.1:33164-40196 GCA_964633175.1 uncultured Planctomycetaceae bacterium
GTTTCTTGTAATGTTACGGCTTTTGCATTATCCGTTACAGGTGTACTATTTATTGTATTTGTAGATAGCAGAAGTAACATTATAGCTATCGTCACTACTATACTTAGCGAACTTTTCATTATTTTTCCCTCCTATTAATTTATTTTTATATTTACCTTTATGTATTTTTAGCGGGCCCGGCTACTTTTCAAGGTGGTGGCCTATCTTTAATTAATTTAGTCATCCTTTTTAGAGTCTTCCTTCTTATCTGATTTTATGGAACATATTTTTTTGTCACTTTTTTTATCTACTAAATAAATTTCCCCATCTTGCTGAACCTGCACAACTTCAATTATTTCTGTATTTAATCTTTCTTTGCATTTTGGGCAAAATGTTGTATATTCTCCTACAAACATTCTCCCACATTTAGAACATTTGTATCTGATTCCTATTTTGACACTCTCCAACTTGTGCGTTGGTGAGTGAAGCGATTTCTGCTCTTTTAGTATAAATTTCAAACAATCCTTGCATTTAAAGGCATCAACAACCTTATATTCCATGCACTCCTTCGTATCTTCTGAAACTTCTATCAATGGAGTGTCAACTTCATTTTTTTTCTCTTCTTGTTTTTTCTGCTGTTTCTTTACCTCTTTTTGAGTAGGTATCTGTATAGTACTCTTTATACTTATATAATCCACATCATCTACCTGTGAATACAGTATTAACACATAAGACAATACACTAATTGCTGCCTTTATAGGCAATATTTTTTTTATCATAAGAAAATTGTTTAAATATGTGTCAAAAATTTCAAATGTCAAGGGGGTAGTACCTAAAAATTGTCAATATCTAATTTAACCAAAAATATCTAATATTTCTCTTATATGCTTGACTTCACAAACATTTAATTCTGCTTCCTTGTTTTTTAACTCGCTTTGCAATTCTTTGATGGAAGCTTTTGGCAGATATATGTTGGTGCATCCCTGTCTTATTGATTCAGTTATTCGTATGTGAGGTAAGTTGACAGGTCTTAAATATCCCAGTAAATCAACCTCTCCAAAAAAAACTGTATTGTATGGTATTTTCTTATTTTTCATAGTAGAGAATACAGAAATTATTATTGGTAGGTCTACCGCAGGATCATCTATGTATAATCCACTTACTACATTAAGATAAACGTCATAGTTGGATAGATATATTCCCAATTTTTTTTCCATTATTGCTAATAGGATTTGTAATTTGTTTACATTTATTCCGTTACTGCGTCTTATTGGAGATGGATATATGGACTTGGTAAGCAATGTCTGAATTTCAGTAAGTACGGCGTACGTTCCTAATATCATCGGAAATTTTGCTGAGCCGATGACGTCTTCCTTAAATTCATTAATGAATAACGTAGATGGGTTCTGGATTTCAACTATCCCGTTACTTCTTATGTCAAATATGCTCGTCTCTGGCACTATACCAAACCTATTTTTTGTGCTTCTTAATATCCTGAAAGTAGATTGATTTTGTGTTTCAAAGTATAAGACGGTATCGACGAGGTGTTCTAAAATTTTTGGTCCCGCAATAAATCCATCCTTTGTTATGTGTCCTATGAAAAACATTATACTTTCTGTATTTTTTACCCATCGGATTAGAGCGCTAGCACATTCTTTTATCTGGGATATCGTTCCGGGTCCCCCTGGAAGTTTTGATGACGTTATCATCTGTATTGAATCAATTACTACCAAATCAGGCTTATGTTTTTCTGCTAATTCTATTATGTTTTCTAAGTTGAGTTCTTGTGCAAGCAATATATTGTTATTTTGTAAATTATTTATACCAATCCTTAAGAATCTGCTGTATATCTGTGTAGGTGACTCTTCTGCGCATATATAGAGTATTTTTTTACCAGTATTAGAAAGATTCAACGCTATTTGTAATATAAGCGTTGATTTGCCCACTCCAGGGTCACCTGCTAAGAGGTTAGAGGAACTTACAACAAAGCCTCCACCTAAAATTTTATCAACTTCTCTGAATCCCGTTTGTATTCTGTTTATTTTTTCACAACCTACTTCTGTTAGCGTTTTAACTTCTGCTATCGGTAATCTCTTACTTTCAACGGCGGATTCTATAAATTCTTCTAAACTATCCCAACTTTCACATTGAGCACACCTTCCCTGCCATTTAACGTATTTGTATCCACAATTTCTGCATATATATATGTTATCTTTGCTCATTGTTGCAATATGTAATCCTCGATTGCTTTTACACATTCTTGAATATCTTGCAACTGCGTGTCTCCCATATGTCCGATTCTGAATGTTTTCCCTTTCAATTCACCGTAGCCGTCTGATATAACAAATCCTCTCTTTCTTAGGAAAAGGTTTAATTCTTTTATGTTTATGTTTCTGCTGTTTGTAATGCATGTTATGGTATCTGAAGCAACCTCATCTTTTTGAAATAATTCAAAATAATTTTTAGCCCAGTTTCTCAGAAAATTTTTCATTTCTACGTGTCTTTGATATCGCTTGTGGATTGTTTCTGCTAAAATTTCCTTTATTTTAAAGTCCAATGCAAAAAATAGATTTATAGCGGGTGTAAAGGGAACTTGTGCAATCTCATCAAATTTGAGGTAAGTTAGAAAATCGATGTAAAATCCTCTTGTTGTAACGGTTTTCGCTTTTTCGATGGCTTTTTTAGAAGACACTATTAAGGATAATCCCGGAGGGCAAGCAAATCCTTTTTGTGTTGCAGTAATTGCTATGTCGATGCCGAGGTCGTTTAAGTCAATTACGTATGACCCTGCCGAACTTATTAAGTCAACGATACTGATTACCTCAGGATATTTTTTCAGTACTTTACATACACTTTCTATTGGATTTGCCATTCCTGTTGATGTTTCATTGTGCACTATTGTTATTGCTTCTGGGTTGTATTTTTTGATATTTTCCTCGACAATATCGGCTGTTATAGGAGTAGTATAAGGCAGTTCAACGGCAAATACTTTTAATCCGTTTGCCCTTGCAATTTTTATGAATCTATTACCAAACTCGCCATTTGAAAAACAAAGGACTTTTTCTTTAACGACATTTCTTATAGCCCCTTCCATTGCAGCGGTTCCGCTACTTGTAACGAAAAATATATTGTTCTTTGTGTAGAAAAGTTTTTGTATATTCTCCTGTATTCTTTTATAAAGCGCAGTAAATTCTTCTTGTCTATGAGATATTAATGGCTTTGTTAATTGGTTAGCTGTTTCATCTTTAACGATTGTAGGCCCCGGTATAAGTAATTTATAACTCATCTTTTTACTCCTTACTATACATTTTTATTATGCAATCTGCTGAGACGGATTATATCTAATTTTTGTGGCTTTGGAATCAACCTTGATTTAGTATAATTAATTCTTTGATGAAGAAGGGAACGTTACTAACGGTTCTTCTTTTATTGGCTTAAAATCGAGTTTATCGTCTTTTCTAAGAATCTCTATGGTATCGCCCTCTTTTATTATACCTTTGAGCACCAATTCTGATAGGGCATCTTCTATGTAGTGTTCAATAGTTCTTCTTAATGGTCTTGCTCCAAACTCGGGATTGGATCCTTTCTCAAGGATAAAGTCCGTTGCAGACTCCGTTAATACCACTTTCATTTTCTTATCTTTTAGCCTATTATTAAGTTTATCTATTTCGAGGTATATAATCTTTCTTAGGTCGTTATTAGAAAGCGATTTAAATGCAATTATATCATCTAATCTATTCAAAAATTCTGGTCTAAAATGTTTTTCAACTTCTCTTAATAAAATCCCTTTCATTTCTTCGTAGGTTAGAGAAGCGTTGTTTGCCCCAAATCCCAGTCCAGACCTGCTTTTTATTATTTCTGCTCCTATGTTAGAAGTCATAATCAATATGGAATTTTTGAAATCCACATGACGGCCAAAAGCATCCGTTAGATGCCCTTCTTCCATTATTTGTAACAACATATTGAAGACGTCATAATGTGCTTTTTCAATTTCATCCAACAAAATTACGCAATAAGGTCTTCGTCTCACTGCCTCTGTTAATTGTCCACCTTCCTCATAACCGACGTATCCGGGAGGCGAGCCTATTAGCCGTGATACGTTATATTTCTCCATATATTCAGACATATCAAACTGCAACAATGCTTCTTCTTGTCCAAACATAATTTTTGCTAATGCTTTAGACAATAACGTTTTGCCACATCCTGTGGGTCCTACGAATAAAAACGTTCCTATCGGTCTATTCGGATCTTTCAATCCGGTCCTGCTTCGCCTTAATGCTCTTGCCACGGCAGATATTGCCTCATCCTGACTGATAACGATTTTATGCAATTCTTCCTCAAGTTTTAGCAATCGTTCTGATTCGGTTCTTTCTAATTTTGATAGCGGAATGCCTGTCATATTAGAAACGGTTTCATATACAATATTTTCATCTACGATGCTTTCTTTTTCTCTTACTCTATTTTGCCAATCTTTGACAATTTCTTCCCGCTGGTTCTTTAATTTTAGTATTTTATCTCTTATCTCGGCTGCTTTTTCAAAATCTTGTATAGCAATGCATTTTTCTTTCTGCTCCATTAATTTTGCCACTTTTTCATCAAGTATCTTTACCTCCTCAGGATAATTCATTGATTGCAACCTGACCCTTGCCCCTGCTTCATCCATTACGTCTATAGCTTTATCCGGCAGGTATCTACCTGAAATATACCTTGAAGATAATTCTACAGCCAATCGCAAGGACTCGTCAGTATATGTTACTTTATGGTGTGTTTCATATTTATCTTTTAATCCTAATAAAATTTCAATGCTTTCTTCTTTGGACGGTGGTTCTACTATTATTGTCTGAAATCTTCTTTCTAGGGCACCATCCTTTTCTATGTATTTTCTATATTCATCTAATGTTGTAGCACCTATACATTGTATTTCTCCGCGCGATAAAGATGGTTTTAAAACGTTAGCAGCATCTATTGCTCCTTCTGCTGCCCCTGCACCGACAATCGTATGAATTTCATCTACAAATAGAATAATATTTTTTGCTCTTTTAACCTCGTTGATTACTGCCTTGATTCTTTCTTCAAATTGCCCCCTATATTTAGTTCCTGCTATAAGTAGTGCTAAATCCAGTGTAACTATTCTTTTATTTTTTAGAATTTCAGGGACATCTCCTGAGACGATTTTTTGGGCTAATCCTTCGACTATGGCAGTTTTTCCTACCCCTGCTTCACCTATAAGAACGGGGTTGTTTTTAGTTCTTCTGCATAGCACCTGGATAACACGTTCTATTTCTCTTTTTCTTCCTATAACGGGGTCTAATTTCTTTTCTGCGGCAAGTTCCGTAAGGTCTTTGCCAAAAGCGTCTAATGCGGGGGTTTTTGTTCTGGCTTTTTTAGTTTTATCCATTGCAGCGGGATCTTCTTCAAATACAGGTCCTTCCTGAAACGAAGGAGGAGGTGGCGGAACTTCACTTGAACCTAACATTTCTATTATTTCTTCTCTTACTTTTTCAAGGTTTATGCCTAAGTTTGATAAAACTTGAGCCGCCACCCCCTCTTGTTCTCTTAGTAACCCTAATAAAATATGCTCCGTCCCTATGTAGTCATGATTGAGGTTATTTGCTTCTTCTTCAGCCAACTCCAGAATACGTTTTGCTCTTGGAGAAAAAGGCAAATTAGTAACGTTCGTAAGTGTCTGAGGACCTTGAGGAACAAGTTTCTCTATCTCTATGCGAGACTGTTTTAAGGAAACGCCCAATTCTCTCAAAATGCGAGCACCCACGCCTGTATTTTCTATCAACAGCCCTAATAGCAGATGTTCGCTTCCCACGTAGTCATGATTCATCCTTTTTGCTTCCTGTTTTGCTATCTGCAAAACTTTTTTAGCCCTATCAGTTAATCTATCAAATAAATTGCTCATCTGCTCGCCTCTCCTTTCCTATACCTATATTGTAAATTATATATTATAAAAAAAATTGGTATAATCTCATATTTATGGAAAGTAGAAAGTATGTTGTTATTTTTATTATAATGATTTCTGTCATTCTATCCAATGAAGAATTTGATGTGCAGAAATTTTTGGAAAATATCAAAAGAACTATACTGGAAGCAATACGTAAAACCCAGCGTAGAAAGAAAACTCGGAATGCGGAATATGCAATTCGCAAATTGAGAATTAGAAAAAGTTTACTGGAGAAATTATCTAATCCATTGACGTTGTTTAGGAAGCCTGAGCATTATATAATAGAAGTAGGAAATAAGAAACATGGGGTAGGAAGCAAGGGAGTAGTAAATAAAGAAAACAATAATGTGGCAGTCGCCTCTGCCGACCGTGAATCCGACAATAAAACGATAGTTCAAACAATGAATAGGGTATTGAGGAGTAACCCCTTTTTAAACATCAGCAGAATGTCTAAAAGTGAGTTGTTAAAGATGCGCAATACAATAGACAAGACCTCAGTGGACATAGACGATGAAAAAGTAAATCTTCCCCGCCGTAAAATTATATATGACCAATTACTTAGAACTTACTATGAAATTATACAAATACCTATAAAATTCTGGACTGTAGTTGAGTATGTCTTTATAAAAAATGATAGCGGATTTCAATACTTTGTCACAAACGCCTGTCCTTATTTTCACAGGAATGCCATTATTCCTGTATCAACTGATGTCATTATAAAGGAAAAGCAAATCTGGGAACTAGGTTATTATCCACTAAATGAAGAGATTTTTAAAAGTGTCAATTTAGATTTAACGGCAGAAGATTGTTTGAAGCTACAACATCATAGGGTTAATAGAACAAGTAATCTCTGTTTTGATTTTGCTAAACTTCATTGTATGGGACTATATATAACAAAGGTAATACCAAAACCTAAGTGTATGAATGAGAAGTTAGATGAATGTTTTACGGGAAACAATATAAAAAATATCTATGAATATATAAATACTATTTATTATTACACAAAAAAATATATGAGCATTGCTAACTATTTACTGGTTAACAAAATAGTGCCAATATCTATTAAACTATTGAAAGAATCTATATGGACTTACAATAGT
>CAZWFP010000013.1:40296-42450 GCA_964633175.1 uncultured Planctomycetaceae bacterium
ATAATGAAATCTCAGTTGCAACAAGTGCAGAATATCGTTATGTCATTTCTCAGAGAAAATACCAGCAAGGGACTATTCAAATCAAGCAAGAATATCAATATGTATTTAGCAAACTCTCTGAAATGTCCTCCTCCCTTCCCTTCTTTTGAGGAGCAAATCAAAAAAGTGTATAAGGATTTTATAGACATTGTTATAGAAGCAGTTCCTAACTCCATTAGTAGCTATAGTAGCGAATTCTCCCAAATAAAGGAAGGTGAGTTTATGCCTTTTCTTGATGCGGTTATTATGAACTATCCTGAAAAAGCAGAACAGATTATTACATCTAAAAAAATGATAGAACTTCTCGAATTACCGGGACACTTTAGAAACTTAGTAATGTCTGAAAAAAGCAATATATTCAACGGTGGTATTTTGGATTTATGTAAAGTAGCTGCGCTTGCATTTTTGATTGAGGATACGGGAAATATAGAATGGATAAGCAATGTTTCGTTATTTGAGCAGAGTCCGAAAAAATTCATGAAACTGGCGCTATTGCACCTTTTCCCGATTGTAAGTCATAGTGCTTTCTTCCTACGTAAAAATGTATTAAATATAAATCCTGATATAACCGCAAATATGCCTACAGATAAAAACACACTACTACAACATAATACATTATTATTGAAACATCTCTTTGGAGTATCAGGCGATTCAATTTATGTGAAAGAACCATCAGGGTGGTGGGGAATGGACTTTCATAATCTTGATTATCTGTTATTCTATCACTACATTCTGTATGAAAATAAGAAGTGTCAGGGGGCGGTTAGCAACTATAAAAAATTTCTCCAAAATATATATCAAGGACTGAACCAATCCGATTTAGAGAATATACAACACCTTCTGCAGTGTTTTTATAAAGACAAAAAACTACTTCATTGCATTGAAAGTTCTACTCTTTTTTCGGACGTATCTAAAACAACCATAAAAGACTTTTTTAAGCGATTCAATATAGAGGAACTTGATCTAAGTAATTTTGCCAGGGATATCAATAATGTTGTTGATAAAATACGCAGCAGAAAAATATATGAATTTGTACAAGGGTCAGATTGTTGTAATAAATATCAGTGTTTTGAAAAATTACCTTTAAGTGGCAGTGATAAATTTAGCAGAATGTTTTTATGCAACGCAAAGGATACACCTATAAACGTTTGTCAAAAAGATTTGATAGAACTGCTAGGAAGGTATTACCCGCCACTAACTGAAGAGCACTATCCTCAATGTAATATAAGACTTATTAACGAGAGTTTAGTATGTGATTTTGAGGCAGAAGTAGAAGAAAATTGTCCAAAAATAAATACCCAGAATGATAAGGAAACATGTGAGGAGGTTGTAAATACTATAAACGAGATTAGTAAATTAATAAGAGAAAAGAATTCTTCTGTAAGAGGAAATGCCCAAGATCTAATTCAAAAAATGCGAGAAGCGGAAATCACAAAATACGATTTTGAGTTATGCTGTCAGAATTGCATTGGTATTGTGCCACAAGAAGGAAATGGCACTTTTTGCGATTTGACAGGGGATGCGGTAAGAAAGGTATGCGGTGATACTTTTGATTTGGAGGAAGTAGTGGCAATAGTAGAAATGCTTATTTAGATGCTTTAAGAAATGCTCTCGGGGATGCATTATTCGATAGTATAAAAAAAGATATTGAGTTACTAATTAAGAGCGATAATCCATTAGAGAATGTAAAATGTGGTTATTGAATAACGTGCTATAAAACTAACAATCCATTTTTTCTTTTACCAAATCATAAGAATCTATTTCTAAAAATTGATAGTAATCTTCAGAAATTACCACATTTTCCGTATCTTCCTCTTCCATTCACAATTCCGTATTCATCCTTCATAACTTATTGCTTGCCACTTAACATCAAATCGTAGTAGTATCTGGGAATCTTCAAGTCTTAAAAAGGGGAGTTGCTTATAGTTAAAATAAAGTTTTGGGGGGACAACAGGCGGACAAAAAATCATTTCCTCCAGACCTCATAATCCTTTTTGCCCCTGTTATTGATCTGTCTTTATTAAACTGAAAGATTGATAGAAGCCATAGCGCATAACTAACCTACTAAATTTCTATTTTCTTTGTCGCTTCATCTAAAAGTTGTTTTGCTTCTTT
>CAZWFP010000014.1:0-40005 GCA_964633175.1 uncultured Planctomycetaceae bacterium
ATTTCCCTCTACCTTTACCAAAGGGGGAGGGGACCTTCTCATACATATATATAAAAATGTGTATTAAAAGATAAATGAGGGGGTAAAAATGAGTGCTATATTATATTAGACAAAATCTGCATAAATACTGATTTTTAACCTTTGTGGTAATTTCTGATATAAGTTGCTAAACTCGCTAACCCGTAATAAGATAATAAATAATAATATTTATCAATCACTGACAGTTTTTTATAAAAACTGAAAAAGGAATGCCTCTGGCGAACTATTAACTTAGATTACCAAGTAAAACATCCAAGGCATTTTTCGCTGCATTTTGCTGGGATTCCTTTATTGTCCTTCCAATCCCATATCCTACAATTTTACCATCTATTTCAACGGCAACCTCAAAAACACTTTTGTTCTTTAATGCTGATGTTTTTACCAGATTATACGTGGGCACAGGCAAACCCCTCTTCTGTGCATTCTGTTGCAAAAGCGATTTGTAATCATACTTTTGAGTTAATTCCAATAACTCATCAAATAAAGGAAAAAATAAATTTATTACTATCTCATATACTTTAGATATATCATTTGCATCCAAATAAATTGCGCCAATTATTGCTTCTACAGTATCAGACACTACTGACTTCGGAATATCAAGATTATTATTACCATTAAATTCTATAAAATGTTCTAATCCCAAATTGTTAGATATCTTTATTAGTGATGACTTTTTAACTATTAAAGAACGATACAACGTTAATTCACCCTCGTTCAAATCAGAGAAATTATTATACAAATACGTAGAAATACATAAATTTAATACTGCATCACCAAGAAATTCCAATCTTTGAAATTCCCTATTGGATGAAACAGACGGGTGTGCTAAAGACGATTCTAAATACTGCTTATTGCTAAATCTATACCCTAACCTTTCTTCTAAATCACCTCTCTCTTTATGGCTACCCATTTCAGATATAAAACAGTTCTTCTACTGCGTCGTTAACGTATCTCCACCTCACACTTGTAGAAATTAGTCACTTTCTCTTATCTATTCTATTATTTTAGTTACTACTCCTGCCCCTACCGTTATACCACCTTCTCTAATAGCAAATCTTTGTTGTTGCTCAATTGCAACTGGGTAAATAAGCGTGATTGTAATAGTTGCATTCTCTCCTGGCATAACCATTCGCACGCCTTCTTTCAACGTTACTTCACCAGTAACGTCAGTAGTTCTTATATAAATTTGTGGTCTGTATCCACTAAAAAATGGTGAATGTCTGCCACCTTCCTCTTTTGATAAAATATAAACTTCTGTCTCAAATTTATGATGAGGAGTTATTGAACCTGGCTTAGCTACAACTTGCCCTCTTTCAACCTCATCTTTTTCTATACCTCTTAACAATAAACCAACATTATCACCTGCTATACCTTCATCCAATGTTTTGTTAAACATCTCAATACCTGTTACAACGGTTGCTTTGGGTTCTTTTGAAAATCCTATTATTTCTACTGGTTCATTGAGAACGATTTTCCCTCTTTCAACTCTACCTGTAACGACTGTTCCTCTACCTTTTATACTGAAAACGTCTTCAATAGCCAACAAGAATGGTTTATCAATGTCCCTTACGGGTAGTGGTATATATTCGTCAACAGCATCCATAAGTTTCAATATAGCACCACATTTCTCACATTCATTCTTTGCACACAAACACTGGTCAGCAAGCAATGCTGAACCTCTAATCACAGGAACTTTGTCTCCAGGAAAATTATATTTGTTTAGCAGTTGTCTTACTTCATCTTCAACAAGGTCCAACAATTCTTTATCAGGAACAAGGTCCACCTTATTTATAAACGGCACAATATAAGGAACGTTAACCTGTCTTGCCAAAAGGACGTGTTCTCTTGTCTGTGGCTGGACACCATTATAAGCATCAACAACCAATATAGAACCATCCATCTGGGCCGCTCCCGTTATCATATTTTTAATATAATCGGCATGCCCAGGACAATCTATATGTGCATAATGCCTCTTCTGGGTTTCATATTCAATATGTGCAATATTAATAGTAATACCTCTGGCCTTTTCCTCAGGTGCATTGTCTATGCTCTCAAACGGTCTTTCTTTGGCTAAATTATATTTAGCCAATATCTTAGTTATAACGCTGGTCAACGTTGTCTTACCGTGGTCAATATGACCAATCGTTCCAATGTTCAAATGCGGTTTCTTTCTTTCAAACTTCTCTTTTGCCATCGCTACCTCCTACTAAACAATGATTCCCTTAGCTGATGGCGGGACTTGAACCCGCGACCTCGTTCTTACCAAGAACGCGCTCTAAACCTCTGAGCTACACCAGCTCATAATATATCTAGTATAATATACTTTGTTTTTGTTTTTTGTCAATATGTATGCACAGGATTTTTTTTATAATTGGAAACTATTATGAAATTAGAATTAACGAGACGATATAGGTTGCTAATCATATTATTGGCATCCGTTTCGTGCGCTTACGACGCCAAGAAAGAACTTGAAAAAGATAAGATAAGGTTTAATACAAATAACCCAAAATATCTGAAATTATACATACAAACAAACATAGATGCCGTTATCAATGAACTTCCTTATAGAAACTATAATAAAATATTAAATTACATAAATTCTCTATATATAAATACTAAATATGCAAAAATACCTGATAGAAATTTAAAAAATCAAATATTATTAAAAATAAAAGAAATAAAAAAAATGGTGGAAAAATCTACATATAACAGGGCTTTGATTTTAAAAATAGAGCAATTGCGCAAACTTTCTAATAAACTATAAAAAACCGCCCCTTAGATTACACCCCTGCCTGCACTTTTTCTAAAATGCTGTTTACATACTCACTCAATTCACAATCAACGTTATATTGCAAGTTCACCTTATGGAGCTTTTCTTTAATTTTTACAAGATAATTTTGTATCTCGTTAACATCATCATCTGAAAAAGATGACGGTGATTCCAAATACTTATAAACTACTTCTAAATTTATATTCTTCATAACAACCTCCTTAACTTATTTTATTTCTTTCTGCACAACTATTAATTCATCTAAATCCTTTATAACCAATTTATTATATACGTTATTAAAAGTACCTTCATCCCATATCTGAAACCAGTTTTTCATACCCGCTATGACAATATTTTTAGAAATATTAGCAAACTTTATAAGGCGTTGATTCAAAATAATTCTGCCCGCCTTATCCATAGATTCTGATATACTATCCCAAAATATTGGGCTTAACCTTTTAGTATGTTCGCTCATAAAATTCTTCTCAAACGCCTCGTCCGTAATTTTATGCCAACTCTGCGGTGGCAAAACCCTGATATATGGAAAACTATCTTCATTTGAAATTCTAAACGTATCAGGAACTAAATATACCTTATTTGTTTTATATGACTTATTTAATATCTCTCTATATTTTGACGGTAGCACAACCCTGTTCTTCGCATCTATTACCTGCGGATATCTACCTATAAAATCTCTTTCTACATTATCCCACTTCATTTCACTATATGACAATATAATACACTTTTCTTTTTTGTCAAGTGTTTTGTTAGCCCACCAAATAAATAAATGAATTGTAATATCGCGCTAATCTTTGAAAAATTATTTGAAAATTTAAATTTTTATTTATATCATTTCCATTATGCGAATTGTTTTCCTGATAATAAGCACAGCCGTTTTAATAACTTCTACAACTATATTACTCTCATCAATTTTAATGAAAGATAGTGAACTTACGATTGCTTCTGGATTTTTTGTCGTTTTATCCTTATATGGATTAGTTTGTTCAGTCTCAGATTATTTTATACCTCGCGAAGAAAAATAACCTTAAATAATATCATCCTTAAAAAAAAGCTAAGACAATTATCGAGGTGTGTTACTATTTACAATAATTTTACATATGCATCGGAAAATATAGTAAAAGAACATTTATACGAAGTCCTCTCTCAAAGCAATGTAGAAAATCCTGAGGTATCTCTAATAATACCTTTTTTCCGTTCTGCTGACACTGTTATTAAACTAATTGATAAACTTGTAAGATTAAATTTCCCTATTAAATGTGAAATAATAATGATAGATGATGGGTCAGATGATAATACCAGCGAAATTATTGCCCACAAATACCACGGTGTTATTACCTTGATAAAACTCAACACAAATTTTGGTCCAGCAGTAGCCAGAAACATAGGAGTAAGATTGTCAAAAGGAAAAATCCTATTTTTTTTAGATAGTGATGAATATATTTCTGATATCAAGGTATTTAAGGAAATAATAGAACATACTAACAATAAAACCGTAGTATCATATTTAGTAAAAAAAGAGAGCGGCGAACCAATAACATGGCCTTTAAAATTTCCAAACATTACTATATGGTTTTTATCGCTTTTTCTACCGAGAAGATTCTATAAAGGTGTAATGGATAATATCCCACACACACAGCAAATAGTTCATTCGGATTGGGCTGGGATTAATTTCGCCATAAAAAAAAGCGTCTTCCCATTTTTCGAAGAACGTTATTATGGCGAAGACATAGATTTATTTAAAAGATTGCACATACAAGGAATAAAACACATCTTCATAAACAAATGTCCCGTCATTATTTTTAATAGAGGCATACAACCAAAAACAAGAATTGGGAAAGCAAGATATACTCTATTTCAAGCAAAAATAGTTTATACTCTAAGGTATTTTCCTGCCATAAAAAAAGAACTATTTTTAACAATCCTACTATTATGGGCACTTATTATGTCTTTATTGGAACTCTTGACTTATAAACCTAATGACTTTTTTAAATCAAGATTTTTTTATCGCTTAGGTGCTTTCGGATTACACAAACTCTGGTTCTGGTAAGATCCTAACTGTCAAAGAATTCTTTTATAGACCTATAAGTTATATTTACTATTTTCTTTAATATATTTTCATTTATATATAAGGGGGGCATCAGAACTATTATATTTCCTAATGGTCTTATAAACAAGCCATATTTCCTTGCAATAAGCGTAATCTTATATCCTACCCTTTCTTTATAAGGAAATTCTTTTTTAGTATTCTTATCTTTTATCAATTCTATACCACACATAAGTCCTATTTGTCTTACATCGCCAACATTTGGCAAGTCGTAAAACCTTATCAATTCTGATCGAAAAATTTTCGCCATTTTTTGCACGTGTTCAATTAGTTTATACTTTTTTATAAGATTCAAATTCTCCAATGAAACTGCACATGATAAAGCATTTCCCGTATAAGTATGTCCATGAAAAAATGTTTTATACTCATTGTAACTACCAATGAAGGCATTAAAAATATCACCAGATACAAGAGTTGCAGAAATAGGTAGATAACCGCCTGAAATTGACTTTGCCACCATCATTATATCGGGGTTAACATTTTCATATTCACAAGCAAACATTCTTCCCGTTCTCCCAAAGCCTGTAGCCACCTCATCAAGGAGAAGGTGCACTCCATTTTTTCTTGCCAACTCTTCTATCTTTTGCAAAAACCCTTTTGGCTGAATAATAAAACCACCAGCAGCATAGATTTTTGGTTCTGTAATAATACCACAAATTTTATCTTTGTGTTTTTTTAGTATATCCTCTAAAACATTTAGCCCCTCCATACAACAATTGTTTTTATCATCATTTATTCCGAATCTTCTATACTTACATCTATAGCAATATGGAGATGGAACCTTGAAAGTTTCAAACAATAAATTCTTATAAACAGAATGAAATAAATCTATGCCGCCTACACTAACCGCTCCAATAGTATCACCATGATAGCCATTAACAAAACAGACAAACTTTTTTTTATTTCTATAACCTCTATTTTGCCAGTATTGATATGATATTTTTATGCCTACCTCTACTGCTTCGGAACCACTATCCGAGTAAAAAACCTTATGTAAACTTTTCGGAGCAATCTCTATCAACCTTTCTGCAAGTTCAATCGCTTTAACATTAGACAATCCAAGCATAGTAGAATGAGATATAAGTTTTATCTGCTTTTCTAATGCCCTATCTAAAGGGGCGAATCTATGTCCCCAAACATTACACCATAAACTCGAAACACCATCAATGTATTTCCTACCGTTTAAATCTATAAGATATGGACCCTTTCCCTTTTCTACAACTATAATATCCTCCTTTTTCCACTCCTTTAGATGTGTAAAAGGATGCCAGATATATTTTTTATCTTTTTTACTGAAGACCGATAATCCCACTTTTACTTTTATAAACTTTTCACCTCATTCATTATTCAGTATTTAATATTTTATATATTGTTCTGTTGCGCGTTTAGCGAGTTGGATTTCTTTAAAACTTTTGATTTTTGACTTTTTTTGTCATGGTTATATCTCTTTTACATTATTTACCATTCAATTTTCAATATTCATGATTAATTATTTCATTTAGTAGTCATAATTGCTGTATTTACTTTATTCCCTTGTTTTCCAGATATTTTTCTACGTCGATAGCTGCCTGGCATCCTCCCCCAGCAGCAGTTACTGCTTGTCTATAAATCTTATCTACAACGTCCCCGGCTGCAAAAACTCCTTCACAACTCGTATTAGTTCTATTATTAAACGTTTTTATGTATCCTACTTCATCCATTTCAATCTGTCCTTTAAATACGTCCGTATTAGGTTTATGTCCTATGGCTATAAACAAACCATCGACTTCTAATTTTTTCTCTTCGTTCGACTGCACATTCTTTGTAATCACCCATCTGACTTTTTTATCCTTTACTGATCCAATTTCTAAAACAATTGAATTCCATAAAAGTTCTATTTTATTGTTTTCAAACACTCTTTTCTGCATAATCTTAGAAGCGCGTAGAGTATCTCTTCTATGTATAATGTATAACTTTTTTGCAAATCTGGATATAAAAAGGGCCTCTTCCATAGCACTATCTCCACCACCCACTATAGCAACCGTTTTTTCTTTAAAGAATGGACCATCACATGTTGCACAGGTAGATACTCCATATCCCAAGAGTTCTTTTTCGCCTGGGACGTTCAACATCTTACTTGACGCCCCTGTTGCTATAATAACTGTATGGGTAAGATATTTCTGTGAAGGTGTTTTTACTACAAAAGGTCTTTTTTTGAAATCCACTTCAATTACTAAGTCATTAATTAAGGTAGCGCCAAAGTTTTTTGCTTGTTTTCTAAAGCGCTCCATTAATTCAGGACCCATAATGCCTTCGGGGAAACCCGGGAAATTTTCCACGACTGTCGTGAGCATTAACAATCCGCCTGCCAGCGTACCTTCAAAAACAACAGGTGAAAGGTTTGCTCTACTACAATACAATGCTGCTGTCAAACCAGCAGGGCCTGAACCTATAATTATTACTTTTTTGACCTCATTAAACATATTATTCCCCTTTTACGCCAAAGAGAATGTTGTGTGGAGAGTGGATGTTTGAAAACCACTCACTTTTTAGCATGTTATAGCGGCCCGGATATACCGCCATCTTTTCTAACACGCCAGAAATGAACGCTCATTAGTAATACCATTATAAACGGGATGAACACACAATGTAGCACGTAAAATCTTAATAGCGCAGGTGGTCCTACAACATCACTTCCCAAAAGTAATGCTCTTACGTCACTTGTTGGAGTAATTAATTGTAGATCTTGAATTTTTAGTAGATTTGCACCTGGTCCTTCGTGTCCAAAAAATGGAGTTGCTCTTGCCATATTGGTTCCTACGGTTATTGCCCACATAGCTAGTTGGTCCCATGGGAGTAAGTAGCCAGTAAAACTCAAAAGAAGCGTTAATACCAACAAAATAACTCCTATCACCCAGTTAAATTCTCTTGGAGGTTTGTATGCTCCTGTCAGGAATACTCTTAACATATGTAACCATACCGTAATAACCATTGCGTGTGCCCCCCATCTGTGTAATTCTCTAAATATACCGAAAGAAATATCCTCTCTAAGTGATACCATATCGTTGTAAGCATATTCAGGAGTAGGTCTGTAATAGAACATAAGAAGTATTCCCGTTATTACTAATTCTAAAAATAAGAAGAATGACAACCCTCCCATGCACCATGTATATCTTACTCTGAATCCTGACTTTCTCATCTTGATTGGATGTAGATGTAAAAATACGTTTGCCATCATCACTAACGTTCTATTTCTTGGCGTTGTTGGATAACCATGCCTGAATATTGACCTCCAGATTTGAGTTTGACATATGTAAGCAGATATTTTTGAGAATAGTCCGTTTTTTGATGCTTGTGTAGTGGTAGTTGGCTGGGTGTGTTCTTTTTTTTCTTCTTCCACTTCTTAAAGTTTTATAAAAGAATTTTCATCTTTCCACTGACCTAACTCGTATCTGTATATTTTTGAGAGGTCTACGGCGATTTGTCCATCAGGTGTAAGGAAGATTTTTACGCGTTCCAAAGGTCTTGGAGCAGGACCCTCGAAATTTATACCTGATTTCCTGAACCCGCTACCATGACAAGGACATTTAAATTTATTTTCCATTACGAGCCAGTTTGGAGAGCAACCTAAATGTGTGCAAACGGCTTTTAAAGCATATATTATTCCCCCCTCGTTTACAACCCATATCCGCAGGTCTTTTTTCCATCTTTCATCCACAACTCCATCAATATATTCTGATATTTTACCTAATTTGAAGATTTGTGGTGGAGTATCATTTGTGTTTTTATACATAAATCTATATGTGGCAATACCACCACCGAGGCAACTGGCGGCAAATGCAGCCCATCCTAATTGTAGAGATGAAACAATGAATCCTCTTCTCTTTGTATTAATTTTTGACTCCACGACGTCAATGTTTGCTTTGTCCTTTTGTTCTTGTGATTGATTTTGAGGGTTTGTAGAAACCGCCTCTTTTTTTTCTTCATTACTTTCTGTCATTTTTGTTTAGCCAAAAAATCAGTTCTTTGCAGAACCGCCTAATTGTAAAATGCTTTGTTTTAGTTTCAAGTTTTGATATTAATTCCTTAAAATTATACACTTCTTCTGGTTCAAAATAGCGTATGGATTTTAAAATATTGCTCAAAATTGATATTTCCTCTTCTTCATTTATTTTCCTAATGCCATTTTTGTCGTTTATTTCCAACTGTTTGTAATTATCATTCTGGAGCAATTGTTGAAAATATGGCAGGATAATTTTTTCTTTTGACCTTGCTAATGCAAAAGCGGAATTTAATTTTTTCAGAGTGTCAACCGAATGGAATTCTTTGAGTAATAGTTGCCTTGATTGTCCCGTTTGCAATATTCCTAATACAAATAGGATTCTAAGTTGTATGTTATAAGGTACATGGGGGTAAAGTTCTAAAATTATTGGTGTTAATTCAGTTCTTTTTGTATTACCTGCAGCAAGTATGGCTATTTCCAGAAAATTATTGTCTTTTGTCAAAAGATTCTCTTTGAAGAAAATGTTTACATCGCTGTTATCGCAGTAAGATAAAAGATAAATCATATATTCAATAAATTTCTCCATATCATCTTTATTATTTGCAGTAGTATTAGCGTAATCTGTTAATGCTTTTTTCAGTGTATCTCTAATAATTTTATAAGCATTGGTATTGTTTCTAATAAAACGTAAGTGTTTATTACTGGTTGCAAGGTCGTATGCGACCTGCCATTTTTTTCTATTCACAGGAGATTGCAATTCTTCTAATAGTTTTTCAGTGTTGCTTTCTTTTGAAAATAACCAGTTAAAAAATAGAAATATTAATAGGGCTATGACAAAAATTAGCAGAGGAGCTAAAGTAAATTCAAAGAAATTTCTGATGCCTTTATTCATAGGGGTGATATTATAAATAACTTAAAACTCAAATGTTAAAAGTCAGGGCAGGAGCACCGCCTGGTCCTATCAAAAGTGCATGGCAAAGTTTAAAAGTGCAAGGTTTAATGAGAAATCCAACCCGCCGAACTCGGAATAAAATAATAAATAATAAATATTGAACAGTCAATAATGAATATTTTACAGTTGGAGAGGTAAGATAAATCTTAGGTTTTAATCTTAAATCTTGAGTTGTTTATACATATTGACAAATAAAATAAATATACTATATTAAAATAGATGAATAAAGGGTTTTCTTTATTAGAGGTTATAATATCCACGCTTATAGCCGTAGTATTGATAAGTGGTCTTTTTCTGAGTTACAAGGCAAGTTGGGATATGATTAAGGAGTCCTCAGAGATGGCGACTATTAGGACGACTGCTATTTCTAAACTTGAGGAATTAAGGGCATATACATCTTCGGAAATTCGTAGTTATAATGGCACTACGTTTTCTACTACCGTTTCAACGGGAGAAACGATTAACGGAACTATAACGGTTTCAACGACAGACCCTCCTCTTGTAACGATAACAATGACGTGGGGCTCAAGTTCTGCTCCACGTTCAGTTTCGGTATCTGCAATATTATATAGACCTCTATATGAGGTGGAATGAAGATGGAGAATACAAAACACGGGGAAACAGGAACTCAAAACTCGAACGTCAAAAAAGCAAGTCAAAATTCGAAAGCCTTAGAGTTTGATGTTTAAAAGTGTAATGAGGTGCCAAAAATTTAAGGGTTGAAAAATTGCAGATAACAAAATTAAAAGAAATTAAAGGCGGGGTTACTCTCATTGAAATGATAATAACAATAGGGTTGATATCTATTATTGCATATATAGGAACTAAACTTACCATTGATTATAACGAGCAATTTGAGTGGGGAGAGGTAGCATCTACTTTGTCTTCCAGTGCAATTAATGTTCTTGATACTGTGGAGAATGAACTTCTACAGGCAAGCGCCTCATCTATTGTATTAAGCGATTATAATGGTTATGGTGGTTATCAGACCATAGAATTTCCCAAGGTGACAGATTACAATATTGCAACAAAATCCGCCGTAATAGATACTGCTAACGCGGTAAAATTTATCCTGGAATGCAATAATAGCAAATGCGCTTTAAATAAGTATATAATAAATAAAACATATACTCCCCCATTGGTGGTGAGTGGTCCTATACTTGTTGCTGATAATGTAACCAGTTTTGTTATTTCTGTTATATCGGAGTATGTATATGATATTTCTGTGACCGTTGGAAAGACTTATTCTGATGGTAGGACGGTTACAAGCACTTATACGAGAAAGGTATTTGTGAGAAATAAGTAGGAGAAAAAGTCAAAAGTTCATGTCAAAGTGGCAAGATTCAAGAGCGCAAAAAAATGGCATTGTTCTAATCTTCATTTTAATGGCGGTAGTTTTTGGCTCTATAATAGGTTATTCATTTTTCCTTACCTCATCTGCTACTTATAAAGGAGAAATATTACGAGGATGCGATACACAGGCAATGAAGACAGCAGATTCAGGAATAAATTATGTATTATACAAATTAAATAATGGTTACTCTTTAACTGTAGGTTCCTCAACTACTATGGCGGGAACCGATAATAAAGGAACGTTCTCGGTTACACTTGTTAGAGTTGATAATGAATTATACAAAGCGAACTCTACAGGGACTTACACTATAGGTAGTAATACCTGTTCACACGAAATTGAGACATATATAATAAAGAGGATTAAAAGTATTTTTACATACGGATTATTTTCTGATAGTGATTTAACTTTTGTAGGTAACCCCCGTGTAGATAGTTATAATTCTGATGATGGAATTTATGCATTACAGGCAACGAATATCGATATGGCGCATGGTGGTGTAAGATATGCCCGCACAAATGGTGATATAGGAACAAATGGAAATATTAGTATGACAAGTAACGTATTGATATATGGTGATGCAAGTTATGGTCCAACGGGTTCAGTTTTCTGGGGAGAAGGGTCTTATATTGCAGGGACAACCTCAAGGTTGCCAGAAAAAATTGTTTTACCTGCATTTGATTTTCCTTCTGCTCCAACTTCAAACAATAATGATTTAATACCTTCTGGCATATATAACCCGGCGACAGGACGTCTAAAAGCAACAAGGGGTATTCACACGTTACCAACAGGGACTTATTATATCAATGAAGTTGATTTGTCTGGTATCGAAACAAAAGTTGTCATATCAGACAATTCTACGTTGTATCTCACTGGTTCATTGTCAATGGTAGGTAACTCAGAACTTATTATCGGGGATAATGTTACCATAGTAGTAGTAGGTAGCACAAGCGTAAGTGGAAATGCAACCCTGACCGTTAATGGTGCAACAAAATTTTACGGTGGTGGAGATTTTTCTATAACAGGAAATGGTTTTGTCAACACTACCCAGAAGCCTGATAAATTGCAAATCTACCTCTCAACTAATTCAACCACCACTACTGATAGAGTTAATTTTGGAGGCAATGCTGACTATTATGGCACGCTTTATGCACCTTATGCTTACGTTCAAGTAGGTGGTATAGCTGCTACTTATGGCTCTATTGTTGGGAGAGAGATTAAGTATAATGGTAATGGTAATTTTCACTATGATGAAGATTTAGCAAACGTGCAGTTTGGGTTTCAGTATTGGTCAATTGCTTCTTGGGTAAAAAAGAAGTAGTTAGTAAGCGGTAGCGATAAAAAGTCAAAAGTTTAAGAATGAGATTGCGACGCCCTTCGAGCTCGCAATAACGGATAAATTCATTATTCAATATTAACTTTTCAACAAATTTTCCTAAAACCATAACCAGCACTATGAATAAGAGCAACAAAATTGGTATCGGTAGACAAGTATTAAGTATGAGTAAATAACTTTTTTAAAACGCCTATATTGACTTTATCCATATTATCTTTTTTCGGTGTTTCTATAATGAATGGTAGCGTTGAGAAATAGTCATCCTGTATAAAATTTTTAAATCCTTCTATGCCAATGTGTCCTTTACCTATATGTTCATGCCTGTCTTTTTTGGAACCTAATGTGCCTTTTGAATCATTTGCGTGAACGACCTTGACAGATTCTAACAGGTTGTTGTTTTTTAGTTCTAATTTAAACTTATCAAAACAGGGTTTATCAGATACGTTAATTCCACTACCAAACATATGACAGGTATCTAAACATATACCTATATTATTCTTGTAACTTATCTGTTCTATAATGCTTTTTATCTCCCGTATATTTTTACCAATTTCAAATCCTTCGCCTACGGACCATTCAATCAGGATTTTGGTGTTTAGATTATTTATTTTGGCAATGATGCTGTTTAGAGAAGCGGATAGACGTTGTATTCCTGCATCTGGATTATCGCATTTGGGACTACCTGGATGTATTATGTAGTAATCTATGCCGAGTGTGTTTGCTAATTTAACTTCGTTATGTATTTTATGTTTAGAGATGTTTCTTAGTTTGTCGTTTAAGGAAGCGAGGTTAACAATATAAGGGCTGTGAACGGCTATTGCTTTTACATATTTTCTAAGATTGTGAAATTCCTCTACGTAATCGTCTGTGAATATGCTGCTTTTCCAGTTTTGAGGAGCAGATAGAAAGAACTGAAAAACATTTATATTAAGATCTTTTATTTGTTCAATTAATCCATCTATTCCATTGGCTATTGATAGGTGAGCGCCTATTAACATTCAGGTAGATTATAAGATAAAATGATGAATTATGAAGGAAAGAAAAAGTCAAAGGTTAAGGTGGTAGCACCGCCCGGCGCTATCAAAAGTAGATGTCAAAATTCAAAGGTTCAGGGTTTAAGGTTTAATGAAAAAATCTAACTCCCTAAACTCGCAATAGAATAATAGAATGAAGGATGAAGGGTAAATTACAAAAGTGAGATTGGGAGTGCGGTAATTTTTGGAAAATAAGAGTGATAAATATTAAACAAACTTTTTATAATAAAATCCCATAATCATAACATATAAGGAGGGAGTGTAATGAGCGAATGGACAAGAGAACAGATAGAAGAGAAGGTTATAGATATTGTATGCAAGCAGCTTGCGGCGGAGAAGAGCAAGGTAAAGCCGGAGACGTCTTTTGTTAATGATTTGGGCGCCGACTCACTTGATACAGTTGAGTTGGTTATGGAAGTAGAAGAGACATTTGGTATCAGCGTTCCTGATGAGGATGCAACTAAAATTCAGACGGTGAAAGACATAGTTGATTATATAGAGAAGAGATTACAATCACAGCAACAATCCCAATCTGCTCAATAGCTTATAGAAGTTAAATTAAAACTATCATAATAATTTAAAACTTACAAATTGAGTAAAAGAAGGGTAGTAGTAACAGGGTTAGGTGTGATTACGCCTTTATCCTCTGATGTGAAAGAATTTTGGCAACTGTTATTAAAAGGGTGTAGCGGTATTGACTATATAAAATCTTTTGATGCAAGTAAGTTTGAAGTTAGATTTGGTGGGGAGGTAAAGGATTTTAATCCTCATAAGTATATAAGCGAGAGAGAGGTGAAAAAGATGGACAGATTTAGTCAATTTTCCATTTGTGCTGCTAAGTCAGCGTTGGAAGATGCTAATTTGGATTTAAAGGATTATCCTGCAAAAGATAGGGTTGGAGTGATAATTGGTTCTGGTATAGGTGGTTTGGGAGAATTTGAGAGTCAGCATCTAAGATATATAGAAAAAGGGCCTAGTAGGATATCTCCATATTTTGTTCCTAAGTTGATGATGAATGCGGCAAGTGCATATATAGCAATAGAATATGGATTAACAGGTCCCAATTTTGCAGTTGCATCCGCCTGTGCATCTGGCAATCATGCTTTGGGCATATCTTTTGAGCTTATAAGGAGTGGTTGCGTAGAGGTGATTATTTGTGGTGGTGCTGAGGCAGCGCTTACTCCTATGGGTTTAGGGGGTTTCTGTGCTTTGAAGGCATTGTCTAAAAGAAATGACGAACCAAAAAAAGCTTCAAGACCATTTGATAGAGATAGAGATGGATTTGTTTTATCTGAAGGCGCTGGAGTGGTGGTCTTAGAAGATTTAGAACACGCTAAAGCGAGAAGGGCCAAAATTTATGCCGAGGTGGTCGGTTTTGGAATGACCTGTGATGCTTATCATTTAACGGCTCCATTAGAAGATGGGCTGAGCGCACAGAAAGCTATGAAACTTGCTCTCAATAGTGCTGGAATTAGTTCTGATAAAATAGATTATATTAATGCTCATGGAACTTCTACTCAACTGAATGATATTACCGAAACAAAAGCCATAAAAAATTTATTTGGTGAGCATGCAAAAAATATATTGATTAGTTCTACTAAATCAATGATAGGACATACCTTAGGTGCCGCTGCTGCTATAGAATTCATTGTTACCGTTTTAACCTGTTATTACAATATAGTTCACCCAACAATAAATCTGGATAATCCGGATCCAGAATGTGATTTGAATTATACACCTAATAAATCACAAGAAAGACATACGGAATACGCAATGTCAAATGCTTTTGGTTTTGGTGGACATAATACTGCCATAATAGTGAAAAAGTTCACAGAATAATTTACATTGGCTTTCTATATAAATATTTAGGAGGATAAAAATGAACGAGGTCAAAAAGGGTAGTGATATAAAGGAAGTTCTTTCTATTTTTGATAAAGTTAAATCAATAAAACAAGCGAATCCCGAGGTGTCCAAAAAAATAGATATGTTGGAAAAAGAGATAAGAGATAAAATGTATGAAATAAAGGAACAGATAAAGAAATTAAATAGAGAAGACCAGGATCTTGTTACAGTATTAGTTATTCAAGGTATTCACAGGGCTGCGGATGAAGTGTTTATTGATTAATTTTATATAGAACAGTTTTATATTAAGAATAATTTTGGAAGTGGATTTTAAGAATATAAGTAATAAAATAGATAATGATAAAAGTTTAGGGAAGGAAGAACTTCTATACTTATATTACAACGTTCCACTTGAGGTTTTAGGTGTTTTAGCCAATGGAATTAAGGAAAGACAGACGGGGAATAAGGTATATTACGTTATAAATAAACATATAAACTATTCTAACATTTGTGTTGCGAGTTGTTCATTTTGTGCTTTTGGTAAAAAGATAGGTGAGCAGGGAGCATTTGAATATACAATAGAGGAGATATTGTCTACTTTTAATGGTATGGATACAAATAGGATAAGAGAGATTCATATTGTTGGAGGGCACCATCCATCTTTTCCATTTTCATATTACCTTGATTTAATAAAAGCGTTGAAAGCCAAGTGTCCAAATGTTCATATAAAGGCATTTACTGCTGCGGAGATAGATTATTTTTCCTTTATATTCAAAAAAGACGTTGAATCAATATTATATGATTTGAAAAGCGTAGGCGTTGAATCATTGACAGGTGGTGGAGCAGAGATTTTTGCAAGGAGAGTGAGGGATATAATATGTCCGGAAAAGGCATATACTGAAGAATGGTTAAACGTCCATCGCCTTGCTCATAAGATAGGATTAAAAAGTACTTGCACGATGTTATATGGGCATATAGAAACAGTGGAAGAAAGGATAGAACATCTTTTGACTTTGAGGGAATTGCAGGATGAGACAAAAGGTTTTTTGGCGTTTATACCGTTAGTTTTTCATCCTGAAAATACTGCTCTGAATTATATAAAGCCACAAAGTGCTGCTGAACAATTGAAAATGATGGCTATTTCAAGAATAGCATTGAATAATTTTCGTCATATAAAATCGTATTGGGTTGCGCAGGGTTTTGATTTGTCTCAGATACAATTGTGGTATGGAGCAGATGATATAGATGGCACTATAGTTGAAGAACATATTTATCATATGGCTGGTTCTAAGACACCACAGCATATTCCAGAAAGCGAGCTTGTGCTAGCAATAAGAAAAGCAAAAAGAATACCAGTCGAAAGAGATGCGTTGTATAATGAAATAAGAGTATATAACTAATTAATTAATAACCGAGTGGACTATGAGGATTCCTAAGATACTGGTGATTGCCTCCTATTTAGTGTTTGCTGTTTTATGCATGACTTCTGTATGTTTAGAACCTCAGAAAGAGAAATTGCATAGTATTGCGCAAATTGATAAACATGAGGCAATTACTAACATTAACGCTGGGCTTATGCAGGTATATAGGCAACTAAGGAATATGTCTATGCAAGTTCAAACTTTTGTGATTTCTGACATTAAGTTTAAAAAAGGTCAAGACAATAATTTGAAAGAGGCATTTAATTTACCTTTTAAGGATTATCTTTTAAAACATAACTTTTTTAATGATCCTGTTCTAAAATATATAATATATTTTATATTAGGTATTATTAGTGCGTTCACGCCATCTATTTTAGCAGTTCTACCAATAACAATAGGATGGCTTCAAATAATTACAAAACAAAGTGCAATGAGATTTGTTGGCTTAATATTGTTTTATGTTTTGTTATCATCTGTGATTTTCGGGATGCAGGGTTTGTTTGATAATTTAACAGATGGAGTTTTAGGAAACTTTTATGTAGTGCTTGTAATTTCTGCTTTCTTTATATTGCTTGCATACTGGGTTATGGGGGCTTTTGAATTGCATTCATTAAATAGTAATATTTTCACCACTTTATTATTTGGAGGGTTAACAGGTATAATTTTATCTGGGTATATTGGTCCTATATTGCTTTTTATTCATCCTAATGCATCGCAAGGTAGTTCTAAACTTTTATCGTTTTTCAGTTTGTTTATGTATGCTATCGGATTAAATATCCCATTAATGATAGGATCTATTTTTGTTTCTACTATAAAGAAGATATTGCGCTGGGCTAATTTTGCCACGCTAATAAAAATTTTCTTTGGTATTCTTATTCTTATAAGTGTCTTGTATTTTACATGGGGTAGTTTTATAAAGATTTATGCGTATTTAGTAGTAATAACATTAATTTTAGGGTTACTGATAAAAAAGTATATGTTGAATGTATTTAAGAGTGTTCCTGAGCTAACTACTCAGATGGTATCAAAAACAAATACTGCTACATTTATAATATTTTTATCGCTTACGGTTGGATTTTTTGGTAAGATAACTATTTTTGATAGTAGCGATAAATTATTTGATAAAGCAACAATAGAAGAGGGTATAGTTAGAGCAAAAGAACAGAATAAGCCACTCCTTGTAAAATTTTGGGCACAATGGTGTCCATCTTGTTGGGAGCAAAAATATACTTTGTTCAATGATCAAGATGTTATAAAAAAGCTGAAGAAGTTTTATCTGGTAGAAGTAGATTGCACAACTGACGAAAAAAAATACTGCGGTAGCAAACTGCAACAGTTTGGAGTGTCAGGACTTCCATTTATGGTGTTTTACAACAGGGAGGGCGAATTTAAATACCTGATAGAAGGTTATGTTGACAAGTATAAGTTTATTGAAGTATTAAATAACCTGGAGGATAGATAATACAGAAAAGAGGGGGAATATAGATGAAGAAGCCAAAAGCCAAAAGGGAAGTTTAAGGTTTAATGAGAAATTTAACTCGCTAAACTCGTAAACGGGTAGTAAAGTAATAAATGTTCAATATTGAATACTGAATAAAAGGGGAATTTGGGAGTGTGGTAATTTCTGAGAACAGATCGGAAGATTGAACTTTTGATATTTTTAACTTATAATTTGGAAGAGTGAATGAATAAGATGAGTTTTTTGCAAAGAACGCATACGTGTGGACAAGTTAACGTTTCTACCGTTGGCGAAAAGGTAATACTGAATGGTTGGGTTAATGCCAAGAGAGAGCATAAAAATGCTGTTTTTATAGACATAACTGATAGATATGGTGTTACGCAATTGGTATTTGAATCTGAAAATGACAATTTGTATAGAAATGCTAAAGATTTAAACATAGGTGATGTAATAGCTATTAGTGGTATAGTTTGTAAGAGACCTAAAGAATCGGTGAATCCAAAGATTTCTACTGGTGAGATTGAGATTAAAGTAGATAGATTAGAAGTTTTGAATAAGACCGCTTTGCTTCCATTTGACTATATGAATTCAAGGGATGTTTCCAGCGAGATTAGGTTAAAATATAGATATTTGGATTTAAGAAACAAAGAGAATTTTGAGATTTTCAGATTTCGCGCGCAGCTTTTTTTATTTATAAGGAATTTTTTATCTAATAAAAATTTTATAGAGGTTGAAACCCCCATATTAATCAAATATACGCCGGGAGGAGCAAGAAATTTTTTCGTTCCATCAAGACAGTTTGAAAAACATTACTATGCATTAGCCGAATCACCGCAAATTTTTAAACAATTGTTAATGATTGCAGGTTTCGATAGGTATTTTCAGATTGTAAAATGTTTTAGAGATGAGGATTTGAGAGCCGACAGACAACCGGAATTTACACAACTTGACATAGAAATGTCGTTTGTAAATGAGTCGGATATAATGAACCTAATAGAAGAGTTAATTGTAGAAGTTTTTAGACATTTTAACCTTGGCAATTTAACAGTGCCTATATTGAAACTTAGCTATAAAGAGGCGATAGAGTTATATGGCACAGATAAGCCTGATCTTAGATATGAATTTAAAATACATAATTTAACTGAATATTTTAAAGATACAAACATTCATTTTATAAAAAATGTCGTAAACGACGGTGGTTCTGTCTGTGCCCTGCCATTTCCATACAATGTTGATTTCTCCGTTTCAGAATTGGAATATATAAACAATATTGCAAAACAAAAAGGTTTCCCCGGATTTTTTATTGTGGAACCTTACGGTAAATTGTCGGGTGTGGCAAAGAATTTACAGGTGGATGAGTTAAACGTTTTAAAAAGTTTAGTAAAAGAAAAACAGAAGATTTTTATTTTGTGTGGTAAAGGGGCGGGGTTTTATAAGGTATTAGGGCAGTTAAGAAATTATTTAATATCAACAAAACTTCCAAAATTAGAGAAAGAATTTAAGTTTTGTTGGGTTTATGATTTTCCTATGTTTGAAATATCGGAAGAGACAGGTGAATTGGTGGCATCCCATCATCTTTTTACAATGGTAAAAAACAGTGATGATAGTAATCTTTTGAATTGGAAGGCAAGATCGTATGATCTGGTTTTAAATGGGGTAGAATTAGGAGGAGGTAGCATCAGAAATCATTCTGTGGATTTACAGAAAGGGGTTTTAGAGGAGTTAAAATTAAAGGTAGACTCGCAAAAATATCTTAAATTTTTTATTGAAGCGCTTTCGTATGGCGCCCCTCCACATGGTGGTATTGCATTGGGTATGGATAGATTTGTAGCACTTTTACTTAACAAGGATTCTATAAGAGATGTTATTGCTTTTCCTAAAACTGCTACAGGACAATGTCTTATGACCGGAGCTCCTTCACCTATTGAATAAATGAACTTTAATATTCAAGAATGGAGGATATAGAAAAACTTTGACACTATTTATTATATCTCAACCTAAATTAAAAAGAGGAATATTACTTGTATTTATATTTGGTATCATTAGTATTCTGGCGTTAATAGTTTTTACGTTTTTTACGCTGACTTCAACTGCCAAAAAAATCTTATCTTTCTACCATTATCAGGTCAAGAGTCAGTTTGCATCACAGAGTGGTTTGGAACTTGCGTATGCGAAGATGCGTTATCACGTTCAAAAAAATCCTTTAGTAAATGTCAATGATAGTTTTTACTATAAGGGAGAGGTGAATAACGTAGAAACATGGGACTTTACTGACATTAACAACAATAATTTTCCAGACACAACGGGTATTGATGTATATGATGCTATGGAACCATCGTTTACGTCCAAGGTAAGTTTTTACACTAAAAACAATAAAAACTTTTATTTCTCTGGTATTGTGGAGGAGACAGACGATTTCAGGAGTGTGTATAAATTAAAAGTCGTTGATATGTCGTCCTTAATATATATTGGCAATGTGTCAGGTGGCGCTAAAAACATATTAAATAACTTATCTAAAATTCTGGATTATCCGGTTTTCTTAGGCGAGGTCATATCTAGTGTTTATTTAGATAAAGGGAAAATAAGGTCGTTTAATGACATAAAAGATGTGTTGGTATTTTCACAATCAAATATACTATCAAACTTTCTAAGTTTGGAAGGTTGGCAGTATCCCAACCTTGTGTATGCTAATAATTCTCGTGAAGACAATAAAAGCGTTCAATCTGGTTATGAGTATTTGCGCAATAGTTTAAAGAATATAAGCATAGAAAACAGAGCACCTTTAAATATTAATCTCATTCCCCCAATGTTAATTAAAGCAAACCTGTATAATTTGAGCGCAAACGTTTTAGTTGAAAAACCCGATGATGACCTAGATATACCTCAGAACATTTCTTTAGATGAAGCAATCAAGATATTTAACAATAGCAGTGAACTTATAAAATATGCTACAAAGGTAAGAACTAAAAAGTTTCCCAGATTAGGATATACAAAAAATTACAACATAGATAACGTTAAAATTGATAAATTAGTAGATTTGATATTACAACAAAGAGTGATAAAGCCATTTAACTCTTATGATGATTTTTATAATTTTATGTTATCTTCATCTGGGAAAACTGGATTGTCAAAGGTAGAAATTGACATTATTTATGCTAATGTCAATCCCTCTTTTAACTTACAAAAATTCAATCTAAATAAGAATCTAAAAAAAGAAGTGGATAAGACAGATCTTGTAAATCAAACGTTAGAATTTATATTTTTTACTCCAGGTAAATTCTATATAGAAAGTGCGGGGTATTTATTTCATAAAAAGAGTGGAGAACTTCTGGCTAAGGATTTAATAAAAGCAAGTTTTGATGCCTACGAGATAGTAACCTTAAACAAAGAAGAGGATTTCTATTCGGGATGGGCTACTTTCAATGAATTTGCAAAACTTTATCGTGGAGTTTCTTATGGACCATTTGATACTGGATATAGGAAAAATAAATTGAATCAGAGGGGAGAGATGCCCGGTTTTATACAGTTGGGTCTGGTATCAAATAAGATTACTACGGATGATATAACATATTGCGATACGTTTGAGTTTGCCAATCCAACAGTAGGTCATATCAATAACGATGATTTTGTAGTTTTTTATGATGGCATATATAGTTCTGGTGATATTCCTTTTAATATACCTATAAGCAAAAATTTCCCCATTGTAGATTTTAAGGATATATTTGGTATACCTTATAAATGTGATATGTTTAAAAACACAGCATTGGAACAGGCATGTGGGAAAATCACAAGGGGGACTTTTTGTTTTTGGATTAAACCTGCATATAAAGTTGTTGATTCTTCAAGAATTAGGACACTTGTATATATACAGTCAGAAGACCCGCAATTTGAAAAAACAGGTAACATAAATTACATTGATTCATTTATAGTAAGTTTTGTCCCCATGAATTTTGTAAAGAACATGGTTACCCAATATTTTCCTATGTTTGCACCATATACAAAATTTACTCTGGCAACACCGTTTTTTTTGTGGACCCCTAAGGTCAACCCTACCTATCTTTCACTGATTAGCAGTGCTAATGAAGTTATTAATGATGGGGAGTGGACACATATATGCCTTCAGTGGGATAGTGTAAAGACCATAGAAAGAAATTTAGGCGCAAAAATATTTATAAATGGTAGTGAAAAAACATTTTTGTTCGGTAATGATTATACACCGGATTTTACCAGAATGTTTCAATATTTTGCTCCGAATTTTTCTAATGCGAAATACATAGTTTTTGGTAGTGACAAACATCAGAAATATTGGAATTTTCCATTGGAAGCAACATTAGATAACATAGTCATTTCAAAAAAACTATATACCAAAGAGGAAATTGTAGATTTGTTTTATAAAGGTGGCAGATATGTGAATAAAGATGTATTCTGGCAAAGCCAAGAATTTTATCCTAATAATTTTCAGAAACCGTTATTTGCATATACTAATTATGTAGCGGTAGATAGAGTAAAAATGTATCTTAGTATCTTAAATAAAGAAGAAGAAGATAAAAAGGTATTGTTACCGCTGACAATTTTTGATAACATAAAAAATTCTTCCTCTTTGAAACTTAGAATATATTTTGAGGTATTGAATAGCACAGAACCATTGTTAGAAACACCGATTATTACGGATATTCACTTGTTTTTTTCACGGCATATAGATGGTTTGAATATGTCTAGGTTTGAAGTATTGTTGGACAGTAGTATTTATAGAAAGTAATGATTATACCTGAGGATCGCAGATTGGAGATTGTGGTAGGAAGAAGGGGGAGAGTGGTCAGTGATTAAGGGAAAACCAAAAGCCAAAAGTTTAAAGTTTAAAGTTCAAAGTTCAAGATTTAATGAAAAATCCAACTCACTGACTTGTAATAAAATAACTAATATGTAGTAAATAATGAAGAATGGTATTGTATACATATTTACATTTTTAATAGTAATATCTTATCTAACTTTTGTTCCGATTCCATTTGGCTTAATATTATCGGTTTTTGTATATTTTCTGACAGATAACGATGTTTTGAAGTTTCATATATTACAGATGGGAATATTAGCATTAACTTTTTTCTTATTGTCAATAATATTTATAGGCAGTGCAATTATTTTTCTTGATATATTAGTATTTATACCTTATGTTATGTTTTTTCTTATCCTTGCCATAATCCAGATATTTTTTTTAATTAAAAATAAGAAAATAAAATTTCCCATAGTTGGAGATGTGGCAGAAAATTTAATGAAAGGAAATATTTAATATGGTAAAGATAGGAGGGATTAATGGCAGACAGATAATAGATTCAAGAGGGAATCCAACTTTAGAGGTTACAATTTATTTAGATAATAACATAACTTCTATGGCTTCTGTGCCATCTGGGGCATCAAGAGGGGCAAAAGAGGCGGTAGAGTTACGCGACTATGAGAACAAAAACGTATTAGAAGGCAAAGGCGTTGCTAAGGCAATAGAAAAACTAAGACAGATAGAACCACTTATTGTGAAAGAAAAGTTTAGTAATGTAGAGTCATTTGATAAATTTTTAATAGATATGGATGGGACTGAAAACAAAAGTAATTTAGGTGGAAACGTTACTTTGGGACTGTCCATTGCTTTTGCAAGAGGTTTGGCACTTTCTAAAAATCTTCAATTATATGAGTATATAAATGAGGAGTTTATGCAAATAAAGCCATATAAGATGCCAGTACCATTATTTAACTTTATCAATGGAGGCGTTCATGCTGATAATAATTTATCCATTCAGGAGTTTTTTCTAATTCCTAATGGAGACCATTCCTATCAAACAAAACTATTTAAATCATTGGAAGTGTTTTATAAATTAAAGAAGATATTGAAAGAAAATAAGAAGAACGTTTTGGTAGGTGATGAGGGTGGTTTTGCTCCATCATTAAAAGGCGATGAAGAGGCATTAATTTATCTGAAAAATGCCATTGAAATGGTTAAAAACACCGATGGCATTAAATTTTCTATTGGTATGGATTGTGCAGCAAGTCAGTTATATGGTGACAATAAAAGTTATTCTTTTTTTAAGTTGAATACAAAAGGTATATCATATAAAGAATTGATTGATACTTACATTAAATGGATTGAAAAATATAACATTACTCTTATAGAAGACCCTATGGCTGAAGATGATTATGCTGCATGGAAGGAATTTACGAATAGATGCGGTTCAAAAATTACAATAGTTGGAGATGATGTATATTGCACCAATATCAAGTATATACAAAGGGGCATAAAAGAAAAATTGTCAAATGCGGTATTAATTAAGCCCAATCAGATTGGCACCGTTTATGAAACGTATTTGGCTGTAAAATTATCAAAAGATAATAATTTTAAGACAGTATTTTCACATCGTTCAGGAGAGACAGAGGATGTATGGGCTTCACATTTAGCGGTCGGTTTGAATGTTGAATACGTAAAGTTTGGAGGACTATCACGCTCGGAACGGCTTGCGAAATACAATGAATTGTTAAGAATAGAAGAAAAAGTGATGAACAAATAGTAATTAATGGAAGAAAAATCAAAGGTTAAAACCCAAAAGTCAAAAGTTTCAAAGAAGTCCAACTCGCTAAACTCATAATAAATGAATAAAGGAGTAGTAGGATACACGGGAGAAAATATATTAAGGTTGGGGCAGAAATGACAGTATTGAAAAAACTAAACATATCGCTTTTTGTTTTTGCCGCTTTACTGTTTGCGCTCTATTTTATTCTGGTATTTTCATCTAAGAGTTCAAAAATGGATAAAGACGTTCATTTAGGACAAAAGTTAACGGCTTCAACTATACATAACGATTCTACAATTAAAGTAATTGAGATAGAGGAGAAATATAATAAGATAAGTAAAAACCATGGTGCTAGTGGATATGATTATTTGGCAGATTTAAAGAGAGCATTAGAAAGAGTGAATGAGAATGACTTAAATAGTTTCTATAAACAAAAGTTCTTAGATATAAAGAAAAACATAGATAGAAAAGAGTATATAAATAAACATATAAGAGAATTACATACTGCACTGCTAAAGTTGCAATTTAGCAAGGCATACAGGATAGCAAAGATACTATATGCTCAGACAGAAGATAAGAGCTACTTATATAAAATAAAGGATAAAAAATTGCATGTCTATAATAGGATTGCGGAGAAGTATTTTATAAATAAGAATTATATAGGTTCTAAGAATTTATATTCACTATCTTTTACTTTAACTCCATCTGAACGTGTAAAGGAAAGGTTACAAACCATAGGTAACATATTTAGATTAAGCAAAGCGCCACAAGTTGTGAAGAAAAATGTTGTTTTAACTAATCTATCAGATAGGATTGTTAATTTAGAGAAACAGTATAAGTTTTTGCATGCTTATTATCTTATAAAGAAACATATAAATGTAGTTGTAGGAAAGCAAAGAGAGGATTTAAGGGCGATTGGGAATACTATTAGTAGGAAGTGGCAGGAGGTAAGAAAAATAGCCAAGGATTTTCTGAAAGATGCTTTTATATTGTCAAAAAATGACAGTAGATTAGATTTAGAGAAGGCATTAAAAAAAGTAGAGTTAGCAAAGAAGTATTTTCCATATTTTTATAAATATGACAAAATGATAGATGAACTAAAAAGTAAGATTGAATTTAGTGGTATGGTTCTGGTGCCTGAAGGGATTGTAACTTATATTCATCCTGTTACAAAAAATGTTATTACCACTAAAGTAGCTAGTTTTTATATAGATAAAGAGTACTTGACTTTTGATGAATACCTGCATTATCTTGCTGAAAACAGGAAAGAGGAGTTAGAGGCGCTGAAAAAACAGTTGATATCTCACAAATTTAGAGGTGACATATCAAAGAGGGCGGTTGAACTTATAAGTTTTAACGACGTAAAAAGATTTGCAAGATACGTAGGGAAAAAATTACCTACCATAGAGCAATTAATTCGTTTTTGTGATATATTTCGTTCGAAGGGTCCACCTCCAAGATTATATAGTGTCTTTTCTGCAAATTCTGCAAATACAGTTGGTAATGAAGTGATTGCTGTTATGAATAACTATCTGACCAAAAAACCTGATATAAACTGTTCTTCTTTTTATAAAGTGCCTAAAAACAGAGGATTTGTGGGTATAAGCGTAAAATTAGTAAAGAATATTCAACCCAGCTCGCAAAAATAGAATCTATTGTCTTTTAACACTTTTTCCCCAATTTTAACTGGTATTGGCTGAGAAAAAATAGGTCCATCATATACAAAAGTATGAAATTCACCATTTTCGCCACAAGGGTCACAACCTTTTGGTAATTTTTCAAGCAGTTTCTCATCAAATTCATTTCCTGCAAAGTCCCCAGATAGTTGTTTACAATCTACACATACTAATTTTGCTTTAAATCCTAATCTTATAAACTCTCTGGCTAATTCTATGCTGCTTCTTTGCCATAGAGGGAAAATTCCCGTCATACCAATTTTTTTAAGATTATTCTCTCTATATTTTCTTACGTCTTCTAAAAATATATCACCAAAAGCAATTTTCGTTATACCATTATCTTTCAATTCAAGGCAGGCTTCCGCCATTTTTTCTTCATACGTCTTGTTCACACATGCTTTAGGTATATATATCTTTTTAATCGGAATACCTGAATATTTGGATTGAAGGTCAACTAATTCTTCTCTCACACCATGCATACTTACCCTCTTGTAATCAATAGTAATTGTTGTTAAAAAACAGGAAATTTCATAATTTTGTTTTTTTAGATAGTATAAAGATAATGCGCTATCTTTTCCACTGCTCCACGATAAAGATATTTTTTCCATAAAGTATCGTATTATATAAATGAGTTTTATAAATTTGATTCTATGCAAAAATACCAGAAATTACCACACTTTCAAATTTCCCTTTTGTAGTTTATCTTCCATCCTTCATTCTTCATTTATTCCGAATTAGCGCGTTTAGAGCCCAACGCATTAAAGTAGCACAGGCATTCTTGCCTGTGAAAGACAAAGATACACAGACAGGAATGTCTGTGCTACTTAAACTTTTAAACCTTGAGCTTTTGACCTTTGACTTTTTAAGGTATTTCCTCTTTGTGGTAATTTCTGCAAAAATACCAAAGAGAAAATTGATTTTCAAGTGGCCACCCTTCGCTGACTCTTAAAGAAAAGGAAAATAAGAATCTAAAAACTTGTTGCCTATGGCAAGGAACTAATCAAATTTGCTAAACTCGCAATAAAATAATAAATAATAAATGTTAAATATTGAATGATGAATGGAAGAAAGATAGTAAAATGCGCCGCCCATTGGGAGCAGCTATTTATAATGGGATTTCGGATTATAGATTGTAGAATAGAGACAATAATTTATTATTTTAAACGATTATAAAGATATGAAGAACGTATGTATATTTGATATGAATAGCAAGTATATTCACATCATTAAAAGTTTTTTATTGGCTCAAAGTTGCAGGGTTTCTGTTTGTCAGAATGTGCTTGATGCCATTACAAAACTTTCTCTTGGAATATTTGATGGTTTGATTTGTGTTGAGGATTTACCTATGAATGTATATGATATTGTAAATAACCTTTATGAAAATAGAATAGTTATATTTTATATAAGTAATAAAAAAGATGAGAGGGTTAATGCTAATTATTTTTTAAGAGAACCATTTAGTTTGCTGGATTTTGCGTCATTAATAAAGAATTTTGTTAGCGCTATGAAAAAGTATGAGTGTATTTATTATGTAGGGGTTAAGAGAAGTTCTTCTTACGTAAATTGTGTGTTAGAAAATCCGACTGATTATGGCGGTATAATTTATCCCGTTAGTTTTACAATGAATAATATGAATATATTTAACGATTTTTTCAATGGTCTAAAAGATGTTTTTGAGGTGCAGTTTTTGGATAAAAATTATAGTGATTCATTATATGCAAGACCTGTTTCTTATGAATATTTGCCAAATAAGTTGGTGAAAGAAGTCCTTATTAATTTTTTACCTGATGAGAGACGTTCATTAAGAGGCGTTATCAGTAAATGAAGGTTTATTATTTATAGATTTGAGGAGGATAAAATGAGAGCGGTATTAATAAATGAAAAAACGGTTGCTTGTCCTGTATGTTATTCTACGAAGTTTTTTTTATTATCAAGAGATGACAAGGAGGATGGTATAATAGAGTATAATTGTGAATGTGAAAATTGCTCCATACAATTTAGTTTTGCTGTTGATAAAAGAGGGGAATATATTCCCGATACTGCTCAATAGTTTTGATTAGTTCAAGAGTTTCGCAGGGGGCTGTTCCAATTTTTTGTATTACTATATGAGCAGCAATCTGGGAGAGTAATGCAGAGATAGTAATGTCTTTAGTAACGAGATAAGATAACAGGAAGGTTACTGCTACTGTATCTCCCGCGCCTGTAGTATCTATCGCATCTATGGGCAAGAATGGTAACAAATGTAATGATTTTTTATTTTGCTCTTTAACAATAATGCCTTTTTTACCGAGCGTTACAATTATTATTTTTGCTTCTAATTTATATAAAGCAATATTTAATATTTTATCAATCTCTTCCATTTTTTGCGAACTTATCGGAGGTAAACATATACCAATATTAGATATTTCTTCTTCATTAGGTGTAAAGATGCTAAATCCCTTCAACTGATTGAATCTGGAATGCGTGTCTACGATAACTATTTTATTTGCTAAAATTTTTTTGAGTTGTTCTATGAACATAGTGTTTTCAAAAAGAGCGTAGTTATAATCAGAGATAATAAATCCATCCATTATGTTTTTATTGTCTTCAATCTTTCGCAATGTTATTTCCCAGAAAGTTTGCTGAATATCACTGACTTTATATTTATCTACTCGCGCAATCTGCTGTTTTCTAGTATTGAGTTGAGAGGTAAATATTCTACTTTTGACAGGTATTGAAAATGATGGTATTATAGTGAGATTCTGCATATTGATGTTATTATGTTGTGAAAATACTTTTTTCAATTGTAGAGAATGATTATCGTCACCTATGAATCCGAAAAGGAAGGTTAACGCTCCTAATGAGGACAAGTTAGTTGCGGCATTTCCTGCGCACCCGCAAACGAATATTTCGGTATCTACTTCTACTACTGGTATCGGCGCCTCTCTGGATAATTTCCTGGAAGTTCCAAAAATAAAATGGTCTAATACGTAATCACCTATTACTCCTATCTTTTTTGTTTTAAAGTTATCAACAACCTCTAATAATCTCTCTATGGTTTTTGTCATAATTACCTGCTGTTAATTCTAAATTTAAATTTATAAATTGGGCAGTTTTTAACGTAAATATGGTGCTTGTATAATCGGGGTTAAATTCATTTGCTCTGTCAAAGCCAACCCCGTGAACGGGTCCTACTCTTCTTATTGGTAATCCTATGTTCAATTCTGAAAGGTTATTTCTGGTTAATATTTTTAGTGGCGTTATAACCTGATCATGGTATATGCCTATACATACGTTTATTTTTTTTTCTTTGAATAACTTAACTGAATATTCAAAAGTAAATGGGCCAATAATGTTTAGCCCTTTTTTTTGTAACTCGTTAACGCATTGTTTTATAATGTCTTCTTCTTTTGTATTCAAAAATTCTCCACAGTGGGGATTAATGCATAGTATTCCTAATTTTAGAATGCCGTCAAAAAATATTCTACAATCATTCAATATTGACGATACTAGTTGTTCTATTCTTCTTGCTTTTATGTGATTTTTTACTTTACTTAAAGGTATATGTGCCGTTAAAAGGGTATAAAGCAGTTCGTCGGATATATATGCCTGATAAACGTTTTTTACGTGGTAATCAGAGAAGTAATCTGCTAGGAATTCTGTTTGTCCTAAAAATCCAGGATGTATTTTCATTATTGTTTCTTTGCATACAGGCATAGTAACAAGCACGGGGAGTTTAAATTTTTTCATAACTTCTAATGCCGTTTTTAAAGATCTCAGAGCGATTTTTGCACCTTCCAGAGTTTTTTTGCCTATTGATGTAACTATGTTTTTATCTTTGTAAGGTATGGTTTCATCAATTGCAACGAAAACAGGTGAATCACACCTTGTCATTTCTACTTTGCTAGAAATTCTGCTGAAGTTTAAATTTGAGCCCATTTTGTTCTGAATAAATTGGAAGATTTGATAATGCCCGACAATGATTAAGTTTGAATAATCTTTGATATCTGATAATGCTTTGATTAATGCCTGATAAGACAACCCAAACGGTTCTCCGCAGGATATGACGATGGGTAAGTTATTGGTCATTAGTTATTTGAGATTAGGGAGATTGCTACTTGTCTTGCCCCTCGCAATGACGGAGCGGGGAAAGAAAGCTTGTAATGACATAAAGAGAGCATTTTCTAATGACTAACAACTAATTGCTAATAACTATTTAAGATGCTAAACTTTTAAAAAGTTCGTCCGGTATCTCAAAGTTTGAATATACGTTTTGAACGTCGTCGTGTTCTTCTAATGATTCTATAAGTTCTAACAAACTTTTAGCATTGACATTTTCTTTTATTTCTACTGTTGTTTTTGGTTTGAATACAAGGTCCTTCTCGGCAATCTTGTATTTGTTTTTTTCAAGTATTTCTACAATCTGGTGCATTGCTTTCGGATGCGCGTAAATTTCATAATAATCATTTGTTGCCGTTATGTCGAGGTCTGGGATATCTTGTGACAACAAATTTTCATAAAACGCATCTTCAAAGGGGACGCTTTCTTTTGCAACTTTTATTTCAATTTTTCTTTCAAAATTCCACATAACTGCATTAGCAGATGCTAAAACCCCTTTTTTCAGATCAAATATTTTTCTTATTTCTGATAACGTTCTGTTTTTATTGTCGGTTATTACCTCTACTAACATGGCAACTCCACCCGGTCCGAAACCTTCTAAATACGTTTCTTCTAACGTCTGATTTTCTTTATCATCAGCTTTTTTAATGGCTTTTTCTATGGTATCTTTTGGAATACCAGCATTTTTGGCTTTTTCAATAGCCAGTTCTAATTTTGGATTGAATTCAATATTGGGACCACCTGTTGAGGCAGCGGTTGTAATAAGGCGAACTAGTTTGGAAAATAACTTGCCTTTTTTTGCATCCTGCCCTATCTTTTTATGCCTTATTTTCGCCCAGTGACTGTGCCCTGACATAACAACATTATTATATAATGTGAAAAGCCATAACTTTTCAACAGATTATATTTTTCTGAACTTATCTTTCGTATCCTGAAGATACTTTTGAACCAGTTTTAATTTTCTTGTGATGCTTCTTTTTTTTGCATCAGATGGTTTTTCATATATAGCCGTTCTTCTGACATCTCTGGTTATTCCATAGTCAATACACCTTTTCTTTAATTGTCTTAATGCCTTATCTACTGAGTCCTCAACAACAATTTTTATCTTTGCTTTGGCTGACATATACTTTCTATTATACTTTATAAAAATACAATGTCAAATTATTTACCAGAAATTTTGAATAGTAGGATTAAAGGTAAATTCAAAAGGGGGAATATAACACCCCCTCCTGCTTTGCCTGACACCCTATACAACAGGAGAAAATTGCCCTTCTCTAATAAGGTTTAATTGATGACTTTATCAATAACTTTTGCAATTCTTTTGATTGTATTATACATTGTTTCAAAGGAGTTAAGAGTTAAACTTTGAGTTCCATCGCACAATGCAGATTGTGGATTTGGATGAACTTCCACCATAATACCATTGGCTCCGCTTGCTATTGCCGCATAGGAGAGAGAAGGCACTAACTCTCTATCTCCCGCTGCGTGAGATGGATCTACTATGATAGGTAAATGTGACAGTCGCTTTATTAGCGGGATTGCGCTAATATCTAACGTATTCCGTGTATATTTTTCAAATGTTCTTATACCTCGCTCACATAATATAATATTTCTATTTCCTTTTAACATTATATATTCTGCAGAGAGTAAAAATTCCTCTATTGTATTACTAAACCCTCTTTTTAATAACACAGGTTTATTTAATTTTCCGACTTCTTCCAACAGTTCATAGTTTTGCATGTTTCTTGAACCAATTTGAATTATATCTGCTACCTCCACAACCTCTTGTAGATTTTTTATGTATAGTAATTCAGTAATGATTTTTAAATTAATTTTAATTTTTACATCTGCTAATATTTTCAATCCTTCTTTACCAAGTCCCCTGAAAGAATACGGAGAGGTTCTTGGCTTATATGCTCCAGCCCTTAAAATATTTACGCCTATGTTTTTTACTGCTGTCGCAACTGTAAAAAGTTGCTCTTCTGATTCCACAGCGCAAGGACCTGCTATGACAGTGAACCTGTCTTTTGCTCCGATAGATACGTTATCTGCCAACGTTATAACTGTATCTTCCTTCCTTGAATTTCTCGAAGATAGTTTAAATAAATTGGTGTCCATCATTGAGGGACAAATTATAATTTATTAATAAAAAAAGAAGTTAGAATAATAAGATGAGTGTGATCCGTAAAAATATTTTACAGGTAGCATTGGATTTTACTGAAATTTCAAGGGCATTGAAAGTAGCAAAGGAAGCAGTGGAAGGTGGTGCGGATTGGTTGGAGGTAGGAACTCCTCTTATAAAAAGTGAGGGCTTAAATGCCGTTAGAGAGTTAAAGAAGCGGTTTCCCAAGGTTCCCATAGTTGCTGATATGAAAACAATGGATGTAGGAAGATTGGAGGTTGAGATAGCCGCTAAGGCAGGAGCAAGTTATGCAACTGTTTTAGGAGCCGCTGATAGAAAAACAATTGAAGAAAGCGTTGAAGCAGGTAGAAATTATGGCATAGATATATGCGTTGATTTGTTAGGGGTAGAAGATGATGTTGATTTGATTAAATATTGTGAGGAGATAGGAGTTAATCATTTAACAATTCATTTACCAATAGATGCACAGATGTTAGGGGACTCTCCTGTTGAATTAGTAAAAAAGGTTAAAAGGATAACTAAATTACCAATATCAGTTGCAGGAGGCATTCATTCTGAGAATGCCGCGCAAATTGTAAAGGCAGGAGCAGATATTGTCATTGTTGGTGGAGCTATAACAAAGTCAGAAGATGCTAAAACTGCTACTGCTACTATAAAAAAAGCAATTGCAAAAGGGGTATCAATAAAAACCTACTTATATAAACGTGTTGGAGAGGATAAGGTAAGAGAGATTTTTCAAAAAGTTTCTACGCCCAATATTTCAGATGCTATGCACAGAAGTGGTGTAATACCTGATATATTTCCATTAACAGGTAGTGTGAAGATGATTGGTAAAGCAGTAACGGTGAGGACGTATCCTGGAGATTGGGCAAAACCGGTGGAGGCGATTGACCTAACATCTTCTGGTGATGTAATAGTTATAGATGCCGGCGGTGTCTCTCCTGCTGTTTGGGGTGAACTTGCAAGCCACAGCGCGATCAGGAAAAAGGTCTCAGGAGTGGTTATTTTTGGCGCTGTAAGAGACATAGATGAAATAAGAAATATGCAATTTCCTGTATATGCGAAATTTATATGCCCAAATGCAGGAGAACCAAAGGGCTTTGGTGAAATTAACGTTCCTATAAAAATAAATAATATTATAATTCAACCCGGTGATTGGATTGTTGGAGATGATAATGGGGTGGTAAGGATACCTAAAAAAGATGTAGTTGAAATTGCAAACCGCTCTATGGATGTACTTGAAAAGGAAAATAGAATCAGGAAAGAAATAAAGGATGGCGGGACATTGGCTTCGGTTACAGAACTATTAAAATGGGAAAAAAATATAGTCAGGGAGTAACAAAAAATGAATTGCGAGATTTGTAAAGTAAATAAGGCAATTATTCACATAACTGAAATAGAAAATGGAAATTATAAAGAAATTCATCTCTGTCAACAATGTGCTGAAAATAATGAGATTAGTAAAGTAGGAGAAGGGTTCGTTCAATTTATGGTAGGCCCCATTTCCAAAGACATTTCTAAATTAAAATGTAATTTTTGTGGTTCGACATTGCTGGATTTGTCAAAAAAGCGACTTTTAGGTTGCCCTAACGATTACGAAATATTTAGGTCGGTAATTGTCCCTATTATAGAAAAGGTTCACTCGACAAAAAGGCATAAAGGGAAGAAACCCATTTCTCTGGGAGGTAAAGTTCATAATACTTTACAACAGATTAAAGAGTTAGAAATACAACTTAAAGAACTCGTAGAAAAGGAAGAATATGAAAAGGCAGCCAAGATTAGGGATAAAATTAAGGAGCTTAATTCTATTCTTAAAAAAGAGATGAGGGAAAATGATGATTGATAAATTGCTGAACACGGTAAGTCCATGGTTAAAAGGTAATGATGTAAATAGCGATATTCTGATGAGTTGTAGATTGCGCCTAGCTCGTAACATCAGTGGATTCCCTTTTTGCACAACTATTTCTAATGAGCAGAAGGAAGAGATTTTGAGGAAAGTTGAGAATACAGCCCAGCAATTAAATGTCGGAAAAACATTAAACTTTCTTAGATTGGATGATTTGAATGACATTGATAAGACGTTTTTGTATGAGAGACATCTTATAAGTAAAGAGATGATAAAGGTAAAATACGGGGGTGTTTTATTTTCAGACGATGAAACAATTTCCGTTATGGTTAATGAAGAGGACCATTTACGATTACAATTATTATATGGTGAATTTAAGCCATATTCACTGTGGGAAGGATTATCATTATTGGATGACCAGTTAAATGGCGTTTTACCTTACGCTTTTGACGATGAATTGGGATATTTAACCTGTTGCATTACAAACGTAGGTTGTGGATTTCGGATTGCTCTTTTGGTTCATCTACCAGCAATTACGTGGGAAAGACAATCCGATTCTTTTTTTAAAACCGCTAAGAGGGAAAAACTTAATATAAGGGGCTTATTTGGAGAAGGTTCTAAAGAAGTAGGTAGTTTTTTTCAGATATCTAATATGTCGTCTTTTGGACACTCAGAGGGTGAAATTATAGACCACATGAGTAAATTTTTAGATAATCTTGTAAAGTTTGAAAGAAAGACAAGACAACACCTATTGAAGGTAGCTAAAGACATTGTAGAAGATAGACTACACAGAGCTTTTGGTGTTTTAAAGTATGCAAAACAGATAAGTTTGGAAGAATCACTGGAAATGTTGTCTATTATTCGATTCGGTATATATACTGAATTAATTTCAAATATTTCGGTTGATCTATTTAACGAGTTATTTTTATTTACTCAGCCGGCACATTTACAAAAGATTTATAAAGCGCAATTATCAGAGCAGGAATTAAATATAAAAAGAGCGGAATTTTTTAGAAACAAACTTACTCCTTTTCTAAATTAAAAGATGATTCTATTTCAATAAACTTTAAACCTTAAACTTTTGAACCTTATCATAGAAGGCAATTATTCCCCTCTCGTATAGGGGTTTTATATTTCACCCTTGTAATTCCCCTTCATCCTTCATTCTTTTATTTTATTACGAGTTTAGCGAGTTGGATTTTTCGTTAAACCTTGGGGTTATGGGTTTTAGCAATCTCTTTATATAAATTTTAAAAGGACTATTGAAACTATTCCTTTTATTGCATCTATTATCCCTATTTTTTTCCCTTCGTCCATTCGGCGCGGATTGTATCTTATCTGCCTTTGCTTAACCTTATACCCTTTTTTCAATAACTTTATCGTTAACTCCGCCTCTATTTCGAATCTGTTACTTTTAAGATTTACCTTCCTCATAAATTCAATCGGTAATAACTTACACCCACTGTATGAGTCCTTTACGGTTCCACTATATAATATATTAATTAATATCGTAAGTATGTGATTCACAAAGTTATGAAAAAATCGGAAGTCAACTTTTAACCTCAAATCACGATATCCAAGAGCCCACAGTTTTAAGTCGTCACTTGATTGTATTAATTCAACTACTCTGGGAAGGTTATTTGGTTCATATTCAAAATCCGCATCCTGAATTATAAAATAATCTCCTCTTGCATATCTTACACCTGTCCTGATCCCAGCACCTTTGCCTATGTTTTTTTTGTGTTTTATTATTCTTATAGGGTATGTTTTCTGTAGTTTTTTCAGTATCGCAAAACTATTATCAGTTGAACCATCATCTACTACTAAAATCTCTTTATCAAAGGGTAGTTTAAAAACTTCTTCTATTATTTTTTCTATTGACTTTTCTTCATTATAGACAGGAATAAAAACGGTAATCATTTGTAAGAAGTGATGTAGTGAGATAGTAAGACAGTAAGATAGTGATGAAATTGTTTAAATACTGAATTACCAATTATGAATATTGAATACTGAACGTTGAATATGAAATGCTTTATAATTGAATATGGAAAATGAAGGATTAATAGTGAATCTTTAATCTTCAATCTTGAATCTTGCATTGAGTTAGGAGTTGTTTTAAGATTCTTTCTTTGGAAAACTGCATTGAATGTTCTTTGGCATTTTGTTTTATTCTATTATATAGTTCTTTATCGTTTATAAGCGTCTCAATACCGTCTGCTATGCTTTTAGGGGTTGGTTTTACTAAAATACCGTTTATACCATTTTTTACTATGTATGGTATACCCCATACATCTGTGGCGACAACAGGCAAGCCAAAATAATTGGCTTCTAACAGAACCAACCCAAACGTCTCGCTTCTTGATGGCAAAACAAATAAATCAGCGTCCCTGAAAAACAATGGTAAGTCCTTTTTTTCTATGAAACCTAAAAATTCGTATAAATCTTTATCTAAATATTTTTCTGCTAATTCTTTGTATCTGTTTTCTTCAGGACCACTACCTACTATTCTCAGATATAATTTTCTATTGTTCATTTTCAATTCTTCATTTTTTATCAATATCTTAAATGCCCCAATTAAAATATCCAGCCCTTTTTCCTTTATTAATCTTCCTACGTATAAAATTGTGAATTTATTACTATTGCGTGTAATGGATAAAGTATAGGGCGCAAGATAAGAAGTATTGATAAATAGCGGACTTATAACTGCTTTTTTTTCAATTGATTTACTTTTAGGAAGATTGTTCTTTACAAACTCGCTGGCACACAATATTTTATCACTTAGCTGACAGAATATCGTCGCTATAAACTTTCTAAAAAATTTATGGCCTTCTATAAATTCTCTACCTATCACATATAAAAAATTTTTCGCTTTCAACATTTTGCCCAGAAAAGACGATATTATCCCCCCAGGCGATAAACTCATTCCAAATATAACATCAGGAAATACTATTATAGATAAGAATAATGTTGCAAACAATTCAAATATGTATCTTATAAATGGAACGTGTAATTGCGGTATTCTAATAATTTTTAAACTTTGAACCTTTTGAACTTTAAACATTTTACTCCTGCTTACTATAACGGTTACCTTGTATCCCATTTTTACAAACTCTTCTGCTAATTCTTTGGTGAAATTTTGCCAGCCTGCAACTACCTCAGGGGGGTAACTGTATATGATAAATAATACTTTGATACTATAAGATTTCACTTTTACTTATTAGCAAACAGCAACTCAAGTGACTTTTTCAATAGGGTTGTATAATAATACTTTAAACTTTTAAACCTTAAACCTTTTAAACCCTCTAATCCTATATTTAATATAATAATATATATATAAGAGATAAGAACATTGGATAATATAGTGAATATGAATAGAGTAGGGTAATGTTTTTTTATATAGTATAACTTACTATCTATTCTTATTGATACTATGTCGATTTTATTAGGAAGAAGTGATACATCTTCCTTTTGGCTTTTGGCTTCTTCCTTCTTACGGTGTAGCACTTTGAAGCTAGGGTTATACATTACTTTATAACCTACAAGCCGCGCTCTTCTACATAAATCAAATTCCTCAGCATATAAAAAAAATTTCTCATCAAACCCCCCTATCTTTTCAAATAGTTCCTTTTTCATAAATAAGAAATGTCCTCCTACATTATATGTCCATCTTAGGAGGGCCCAGGGCCGTCCCCAAAATACTTGATTACCATACGGTAATCCCAATTTGTATAAAACAGGATATATGTTTAAATTCTTAAAAAATTCATCAAATGGATTAAGGTCTAAATGACAGGAATTAACTATGCCATCTTCAGCGTAAGTTTCGGCACCAAAGATACTGTCGCCTTTTAGGTTACAGGTTTGCCCCTTTATGTCAGATAAAATCTCTGTGTCGTTGTTTAATATTAGTATGTATTCATACTTGGTATGTTTTACTGCTTTATTTATAGCCCTCCCATACCCTATATTTTTATTCATAGAAAGAACCTTCAAACTCTTGAATTTTAAACCTTGAACTTTTATTGCTTCTTTGCCATTATTCCACACTAATATTTCATACGGAACTTTTGTTTTTTCTACTACTGATTTAATACATCTGATTGTTTTATTTATGTCACCATAGTGAACTATTATTATGGATAACATCAGGATTTAAGTTTAAAAGTTTAAAAGTTTAATGTTTAAGGTTCTTTGTAATATTTGTTTAAAAACTCTTTTACTTCTTTCGAAAAACTTTTTTGCGGTTTTCGTTTAAACTTTAAACCTTGGAACCTTGAACTTTTTAAATAATTTATTAACTTAAAAATCATTCCACTTATTTGTCTACCCCTTCTTGTTAATTCATTATATTTATTAGTCTCAATGTATTTTTGATCCAAAGCACTTGATAATTGTGCTCTTACTTCCCCACATGATGCTTTCGCTATATATAAACTTTCAACGCCCATATCTTACTAATTATAAAAATTTTAAACCTTGAACTTTAAATAAAATGTTGAAAGCAAAAATTACCACAATTTTTTAAACCTTAAACTTTTAAACATAGGTAAAGCTCCACGGTGGTCAGTGGAGAGCCACAAACCAAAAGCCGAGACGGTGGCGCCGCCTGGGGTTGTTAAAAGTGCATCTTGAAATTCAAAGGTTTAATGAAAAATCCAACTCGCTAAATTCGTAATAAAATAATAAATAATAAACGATGAATACTAAATAAAGGGAGAATCTAAGAGTGTGGTAATTTCTGGAAATGCGCCTTGATAAATTTTAAAAAATTAACGATATTTATATTATGATTCCTATTATTCATGTGTAATCTCCTCATATATGGTTGTTTTGAGGTAATTCCCCTCTACACCTTTACCAAAGGGGGAGGGGACCCTCTCATACATATATATAAATCGTGTATTAAAAGATAAATTGGGGGGTAAAAATGAGTGCTATATTATATTAGGCAAAATCTGCATAAATACTGATTTTAGCCTTTGTGGTAATTTCTGTGTTGAAAGCCATAAGTAAAAGATGAGATTGCCACGTCCTTCGGGCTCGCAATGACAAACAAAAGTAGTATAAGAGCATGAAGTATGATATACAATAGCAAATTTTTATTAATAACCACTATATTTGTTCTTCAATTTTAAATATATAATTAGTCTCTATGATCCCCGGTAGCTCAGCGGTAGAGCGAGTGGCTGTTAACCACGAGGTCGTAGGTTCGAATCCTGCCCGGGGAGCCAGTCAATGCTATCCACTGCATCCAGAGTGGTTAACAAGTGCAGGAGATTTTAGATCAATAGTTCGCCAAGGTGAATTGTAAAACGATAAATCTTGAATTTTTTATGTTTTTTAATCACGGTTTTTATCCACTTTAAGGTTTTTCTCA
>CAZWFP010000015.1:0-37644 GCA_964633175.1 uncultured Planctomycetaceae bacterium
GGGATTGAAACGACTGACGTCGATGCTTAAAATGCAATCGTATTCTCGTTTTTATCTTACCTATAAGGGATTGAAACCGACTGCCATAAGTGTATAATTCTTTTCTGAAAAGTCGTTTTTATCTTACCTATAAGGGATTGAAATGGGGAAAGTGGTGGGGGGCAATGACCAGAGAATTGCCAAAAGCCACAAGTCAAAAAGGTAGGGCAAAGTTCAAAACTTCAAGGTTTAATGAAAAATGAATAGTAAATTACAAAATGGGAATTGTTAAGTTGTGATAATTTCTGTCTGGAAATCATTACTAGTTGCAAAGTTTTTGTAAGAGATGTTTTTAAAATTATAGTTGGTGTGAATAAAGAACTTGTCCCCGGTTACACATTTCTTAATAAGTTAGGAAGCGGCAATATAGGTGTTGTTTATCATATAAAGAAAATTTCAACAGGGCAAGAATTTGCAATGAAGATACTATATCCAAAATATAATGAAGACCCCGTTTATGTAGCAAGATTTTTAGAAGAAGCGGAATATTTAATACAATTTACACACCCCAACATTGTCAAAGGATATTTGAAAGGCATGGCAGGTGGCTTATATTATTTTGTAATGGAATATTTAAAAGGAGAAAATCTCTTAGACAAGTTAAGAAAAGAGGGTAAACTATCTGGCGAAGGAGGGGAGTTAAAAGCGCTTCTATATATTTTTCAAATTGCCTCTGCACTTGAGTATTTACATTTAAAAGGGGTTGTGCACCGAGACATAAAACCGGAAAACATAATCGTTTTAAAAAATGAGCAGGTGAAATTGCTTGATTTAGGTTTTGCAAAAAGAGTTGAAAAAAATCCTGATAAACATTATGAAGATATAACGTGTGGAACGCCGGCGTATATGTCACCTGAACAGGCAATGGGCTCAACGGAATTAGACATAAGAAGCGATATATATTCTTTAGGTGCCACTTTATATCATCTGGTATTTGGAGAAACCCCCTTCAAAGGGACTACAAATTTAGAGATTATGGCAAAGCAGGTCTTACAGGAATTATCATCTATAAAAACGAAAAAAGGCGATATCTCACCCCTTATGCAATACTTTATAGAAAAGATGATGGCAAAAGATACCGAGATTCGCTACCAAACACCGACCGAAGTAAAAAACGATATATTAGAAAACATACCTCAACTAAAAATGTACCTGAATAAAATAGAGTTTCCTAAGAAGTTAAATATCTCGGATAAATTTTCCAGTTTGAAGAAGGAGCAACTCAAAGATTTGTTGAAGAAGAAGGAATAATATGTTTAAGGTGGGAAGAGTAAAGATTTTCTGCCTTGACGATGGCACATTCAAATTGGATGGGGGCGCGATGTTTGGCGTCGTTCCAAAGGTCCTGTGGAAGAAAAAGATTATTCCCGATAGATTCAATAGAATACCTCTCGCTCTCCATCCTATTCTCATTGTTACTCCTGATAATAAAAAAATATTGATAGATACGGGTATTGGCACCTGGTGGGACAGAAAATCAATGACAATATATGGAATAAAAAAAACAAAAGATATTTTTGATAGTTTGAAAGAATGTGGTTTTAAACCAGAAGAAATTGATTATATTGTTCCCTCACATCTACATTTTGACCATATAGGAAATGCTGTATATAAAGAGGGGGAAAAATTCAAGATAGCGTTTGAAAAAGCAAGATTTTTAATACAGGGAAAAGAATGGGATAGGGCAACAAATCCTACTGAAAGGGATAAAAGAAGTTACATTGATTTCACATTTTTGCCGATAGAAGAAAATAAGCAATTGGAGAAGATTGATGGCAATTATAACATATCTGGTGAAATAAAAATCATATATACGGCGGGCCATTCTAAAGGACATCAAATAGTAGTTATAGAAAGTGAAGGCAAAAATGCTATATACTGGGGGGATTTAATACCTACTACCGCTCATATTGACTTACCTTATGTAATGGGGTATGATATAGAACCAGACATAACGATTCAGGTGAAAAAGGAATATTTAAAAAGGTGTGTTGAAGAGAAATGGCTATGTTTTTGGGACCATGACAGTAGTTCCTGGGCTAATTATTTAGAATATCATAGTAATGGTAAAATAATACCTAAAAAGATATTGGATGTTAATTGAAAGTAACAGATGTTACGATAAAGTATCATTATATGGTGAAAAATGTGGCATGGGTTTTGCTCATTTAATATTATGCAAGTAAAAGTATGGGTGCTGTTATTAATATTAAGTGGATTAAGCGTATATTCACAAGAAACGACGACAAGTACAACCTCAACAAGTTCATCTTCTACTACTTCTACTACAGCGGGTAAGCCAGTTCCAGAAATAAATCCCACTCCTTCAGTGGTTGCGCCACCACCACCTTTAACAACACCGCGATCTGAAGCGCAAGAGAAGGGTCTGCATAAAAGTGATATGAACATATTAAAATGGTTATTGGCAAATGACCCTGAAAAACCGTTGGAAGGGATTGGCATAAATACAAAAATATTGAAACCTTTGCTAAAAAACCCTCAGATTAGAGAAGCGTTAGAAGCATTAAGACAGAAGTTGCAAAATTTGGATTCTCAGGATCCAAACGACCCTGAGGTCCAAAAAATAGTAAAAGAATTCAGAGCAACTCTTATGCGAAAAATAGCAGAAATGAGACTCAGAAACATAAGGAAGAAAAAAGCGACAACGCCTCCGACACAACCCAAACAGATTGCAGTGGGGCAAGAACCAGATCGTCCTTTACCACTTCCTGCCAAACCAGTGATAGTGCCTGAGTATCATCCACCTGCTCCTCCTCCTCCGCCGCCAACGCCCTCGACAGAGGAAATTCCGCCTCCAACTCCAAGTTCGGAGAGTAGCACTACTACAACTACGACAACGACCCAGAGCGCGCCAGCCGGTCCAGATCCAACCTTAGTAGCTTTATTAGCCCTACTTCAGCAATTGTTAAATAGACAGAAGCAACAGCAGAATGCACCACAAGAGATTAAGGATTTAGCTGATACGTTAAACAAAGCCAGCGCTAAATGCAAAGAAGAAATTGGTAAAAAAAGTGGTGGAAGTTCATTATTAAACGAGATTTCTACTATTTTAGGTAAAAATCCACCTTCGGATCAGGATAAAGAGAGAGCAAAACAGTTAAAAACTGATTTTTGCAATATAGCAAACACTATACCGGATTGCAGTGGTGTCTGCGATGGAGGACCTGGGCCATCTAATCCTTTAGATGCTTGCAAAACTTATAATAGCAGTTGCGATAGTTGTCCAAACGCAGATGCAAAGACCATTTGTGAATTTTACAAGAACAATACACTAGGAAATTCATCGTGTAAATCAAAAATAGGTCAATATGCTGATGCAGCGTGGTTTAATCAGTTTCTAACCACTCAACCTCAAGCAAGTGAAATTACAAAAAAACTTGAGGATATGAAGCAGAACGTATGTGAACACTGTAGGGAAGCCGTAACTGGGAACGAATCTACTTTTTGTAAATAGAAATAGATAATTAACGTTTAGTCCACTGAGGACGGCGACGAGCACCGCGATAACCGAAATGCTTTCTTTCCTTCATTCTCGGGTCGCGAGTAAGCAGTTTATTCTGTTTTAATACAACCTCAGTATCAGGAAGAGCAAGTTTTAGTGCTCTCGCAATACCTAATGAAGCCGCCTCTGCCTGGGATTGTAATCCACCACCGAAGGTCCGCACTTTTACATCAAATGTTTTCTCATTATTCGTTATCTTCAATGGTCTATAGAAAGCACTCAATTGATCAACTGTAACAAAATATTTATCAACCTCTTTTCCATTCACTGTTACTTTACCACTACCACCTTCATACAAGAATACTTTGGCAATACTTGTTTTTCTTCTTCCAGTGCCATAAAAAAATCTCTTAACCTCTTTTGTAGATTTCTGTTCCTGTAGTTGTTTCTCTCCTACTTTTGCTTTTACCATATTTCTATTTTCACTGGTTTTTGAGCATTGTGGGGGTGATTTGGTCCTGCATATATATGTAGTCTTCTCATCATTCTACTTTTTAATCTATTATCAGGCAACATACGGGATATGGCAAGTTGTAACACCTTTTCAGGTTTCTTTTGTAAGAATTCTTTCAAACTTTTCTGCTTAAGTCCTCCAGGATAACCGCTATATTTTTCATATGTTTTCGCATTAAGTTTATTACCCGTAAGTTTTATTCTATCTGCATTTACTATAATAACACATGCTCCCATATCGGCATGCGGTGTATATTGCGGACTAAACTTACCGGAAAGCAATTTTATTACCCTGCTTGCAAATCTACCGAGAACTTTATCAGTAGCATCCAAAAGAAACCACCTACGTTTTGCTCGTGCTTCTTCCGTTGACAGGACCTGAGTTTTCTCTATCATATTCTTCATAAGGAGGAGTAAGTATATCTTGAAAAAGTCAAATGTCAAATGGTAAAAAATCAAAAGTAACAATCTTTAATATTGAATTTTCAATTGTAACTTGTAAAAATACCCCATCTACTATTACCTTAATTGTTAAAAGAGTGGCAGTTACGGCAGTCGGGTCCTGTGACCTTTATACTTTCGGGGTATTTTACTTTGCTAGTGGGTTTTGAGTTTTGGCTTTTCCTTCCATTTGTCATTTACCCTTCACTCTTTATTTTCATTGTGGTAATTTCTGATTGCCAGTAGTCCATTTAATCTTGTAATTTTACCATTTTATAATGTGTGATATGGAATGGGTATATATAGAGGAGTTAGCAAAATATGTAGGACAAGAGGTAGAAATAAAAGGATGGTTGTATAACAAGCGTTCTAAAGGCAAGATTTTCTTTTTTATTATAAGAGATGGAACGGGCTTTTTACAGGCGGTTGCAACTACAGAACAATTCCCACTTAATACTTTAAAAGAATATGAATCAACTCCTTTAGAATCGTCTGTTATAGTAACAGGGATTGTGAGGGTAGAAAACCGTGCTCCCGGTGGTTTTGAAATAGATTTAACGAGTTTTAAAGTAGTGAGCAAGTCAGCAGAATACCCAATAGGATTAAAGGAGCATGGCGTTGACTTTCTATTAGACAATAGACATTTATGGATTCGTTCAAAAAAACAGTTCGCTACACTAAGGATACGTTCGTTTGTAGAATATAAAATCAGAGAATTTTTTAATAACAGAGGTTTCGTTCTTTTGGATTCACCCATATTGACGGGCAATGCTTGTGAAGGAACAACAACACTTTTTGAGGTTAATTATTTTGAAGATAAGGCATATCTCTCACAAAGTGGGCAGTTATATGTTGAAGCAGGTTGTTTTGCCTTTGGCAAGGTATACTGTTTTGGTCCTACCTTCAGAGCGGAAAAGAGTAAAACAAGGAGACATCTGACGGAATTCTGGATGGTAGAACCAGAAGTTGCGTATGCTGACCTCGATTATATTATAAAATTAGCAGAAGAACTTATAAGTTACGTTATAAAAGAAACGTTACAACATTGTAAAAATGAACTACAGATTTTGGAGAGGGATACGAAAGTGTTAGAGCAGGTATCTCCTCCTTTTCCAAGAATAACATATACGGAAGCGTTAGAAATATTAAAAGAGAAAAAAGTGGAGTTACCTTTTGGTGAGGACTTTGGTGCACCGCACGAAACGGCAATATCAGAAATTTACACCAAGCCGGTATGCGTGACCAATTATCCCGCCAGTTGCAAAGCATTCTATATGAAAAGAAGCGCTAATGAGAACAAAATTGTTGAATGCGTTGACATTCTAGCACCAGAAGGGGTTGGTGAAATCGTGGGCGGAAGTGTAAGAGAAGACAACTTAGAAGAATTACAAAAAAGAATAGCAGAGCATAACTTACCTTTAAAAAATTTTGAGTGGTATCTGGATTTGAGAAAATATGGTTCAGTTCCACATGGAGGATTTGGGTTAGGGATAGAACGATTCGTTGGATGGATTTGTGGAAGCGAACATATACGAGAAACCATTCCGTTCCCCAGAACTATATATCGTCTTACACCATAACACGATTATTAGTTATTAATCGCCAGCAAAATGAGCGAAAAGGTTAGTATTCAGAATTTTAATGTCACGATTGTTTCTGTCGTCTATTATACACTCTTTACTTTCTATCTACATCCAGAGCCAATATTTTCATATCTTAGTATCTTGAAGAACAAGCCAGTATCAAAAATCAACCTACAAAAAACGCTATTCACAATAGATAAATTTTTGGGCAAAAATGCACTGAATAACAAGGAATATAATGGAACGATTAATAGGATAATTTCAAATGTAAAAATGTTTGTAAAAAACACTGAACGTCCAAAAACCTCTTTTATTAAAATATCAGAATATCTGGCACAATATGAGAATTTTATTCCCGTAGGATTAGAAAATGATTGGAATGTAAATCTCTTTACCTCTTTTTTAAAAGACAAAAAAGGTTCTTGTGTTCCATTTTCACTCTTATATCTTATTATATCCGAGCGCTTAAATCTACCCCTTTATGGTTCATTATCCCCGGAACACATATTCATAAAATTTAGTAATGAGAAAGAAAGTTTCAACGTAGAAACAGTATACTTTGAACATAATCAACTGATTTATGAGCCTGGAACGTTCATTAGTGATAAAATGTATAAAAGTTCGTTTAAAATCCCGGAAAGAGCCATCAAAGAAGGTTTTTTTTTACAGAAACTTAATAAAAAGCAAGTGTTGGGAATATATCTTAATAATTTAGGCGCTCTTGTATTACAGGATGTGCTATCAGAGTCGGACTACAAAAAATTTAAGTATCGGGCATTATTTGGCAGGAACCTACTTATTTTTGCATTAAAGTTCTACCATGATAATTTCTCTACATTTCTAAATCTTGCTAACTTCTATACTATTTGGTTATTTGACGAAGATAAAGCGCGCAAATTTCTGCGTCTTAGCAAAAAAATCCTTATTAATGAAAAAATAAAAGTAACTACGGCTGAATTTCTGATAAGAACAAAAAATCCTTTATTTAAAAAGTATGTGAAAAGAATTCCTTTGAATCTTCATACAAAATTATACCTTGCGACCAAATTCTATCTTACAGCAGGTAACTTCAAAAAAGCAAAAACACTATCATTGAAAATTCTGCAAAATAATCCACAGAATCAGGAGTATTTAAGTTATTATGTATATTCCCTTATCAAGTCAAATCAATTGGATATGGCTTATGTTATTATAGACAATTTTAAAAAGGCATATAGAACACCTCTAAGTAGTTTGATTTATGCGGTAGAAGGTGTCTTACATATTTATAAATACAAACATGCATCAGATAACAATGACCTCATAAACAGAATAGGCGCTTATATGACATCCATAAACTGGAATAATGCCATTAATAAATACCTATTTAAAGAATATTATGACTTTTTAAAAGACAATCAAAAAATTGCTGACATTTTGCATAAGTATATATCAATATTTCACCTTCGGTAATAATCTTTGCTCACTTAACTTGTCGTTCTCATTTTCAATTTTATGGGATATATACTAGCCAGTTAGATGCTGGCTATTGGCTAAACCTTTTTATAAAAGTATATGCTACATTCTTTTTTAATGCGTCCATATCTATCTTTTCTTTCAATTCTTTTTGGATAGATGTTACTTCACAATTTTCTATTCCACACGGGGTAAATAGATTAAAAATGTTCAAATCATTATTAACATTCAGTGTAAAACCATGGAAACTTATGAATCTGGTAACCTTTATTCCCAAAAAACATATTTTCCTGTTGTCAACCCACAATCCAGTTCTATTTTTATCCACTATTAGTTGTGTTTTGAGTCCAAAGTTAGAAACGGACTCCTGAACGGCGGACAGCACTTTTTCTATAAATGTCTTGATAGACAATCTATATAATTGTAAATTTATTATGGGGTAACCTGTAAGTTGTCCTATATTATGTGCCGTGATTTTACCGCCTCTATCCGTTTTAATGATAGGAATTTGTGTTGTATGATTTTTAATTCTTAATTTACAACTTGCAATTTCCTCCTCCAAAGTAGATACTCCTGCTGTTATACAATCAGTATGTTCTAATAACAACAATTTACCTGCCTTTTGAGCGCTTTTTACTTCCTCAACGCCCTCTTTCTGATATTTATATGCTTTTTCAAAGGAAATTATGCCGAGGTCCGTTACCTCTATCTGAAGATTGTTTTGCTTTTCTGCTGCCTTGTAACTTTTATCTATTGGCTGATTAATGGCAGGTAGAACAACTCCCACCTGAGCATCCACCGCAGGAAGAACCATTATTCTGTGTAACCTGTGCTTTTGAACCCATACTAATACCAAAACTTGATAACAATTTTTTTATCTTTTTGCTACCACAGAATTTACATTGAACTTTTTCAGATAAATTGAAAACCAAAACTTCAAAACTTTTCTTACATTTACCACACTCGTATTCGTATACAGGCATATTACCATTTTAAAAGTAAAAATTAAAAATTTAAATTAAAATATGGCATTGTGGAAGGTCAATTTGCAGTAGTGTTGGTTTTTGCGATAGTAGCGATACTTTTTGTATTCGGTTCATTACTATTTGGAAGTTTTATAAGGCCCAAACTTTCACAAAATCCCATAAAAAGATTGCCCTATGAAAGCGGAGAACACCTTTTTAGCAAAGCATGGATACAATTTAACATCCGCTTTTATTTAATCGCTTTAGTTTTCCTTATATTTGATGTTGAATTATTATTTTTATATCCGGTTGGAACTGTCTTTAATGATTTCCTTAAGACCGATAGATGGCTAGTGTTTACTGAGTTTTTCCTTTTTATAGGTATCTTACTTTTAGGACTTGCCTATGCATGGGCAAAAGGTGATTTAGAATGGGTAAAACCTAAACCAAAATATACTGAAGAAGACGTTAAAAAATTAGAAAGTTCAAAAGTATAGTTAATAATTAAAAATGAATAATGAAAGATGAAGAGTAAAACACTTTCTCTGCTAAGCGCAGATACCCATTTCGCTTTGGTGTATTATCCAATATTCATAATTTGTAGTGGTTAGGTATTTCATTACCGGTGGGGCTGGTTTTATAGGCAGCCATCTTGCAGAGGAACTTATTAAAAACAAGAACAATCAGGTCTTGATACTGGACAATCTTGTTACGGGCTCAATAAGAAATATTGAACATTTAAAACAGAATCCAAACTTTAAATATGATATAGATACCATATTCAACGAAAGCAAAGTGACAGAATACGTGGACTGGGCGGACTATGTTATACATCTGGCTGCCAGTGTGGGAGTTAGAAAAATAGTAGAAAATCCCGTTGATACAATAGAAAATAACGTGCATGGAACGGAAATAATATTAAAATGCGCCTCAAAAAAAAGACGTCCTGTCTTCCTGGCTTCAACCTCAGAAGTATATGGCAAAGGAGTAAAAATTCCATTCAGTGAAGACGACGACATATTATTAGGACCTACAGTAAAAAGTAGATGGAGTTATGCCTGTTCAAAAGCAATTGACGAATTCCTAGCATTATCCTACTTTAGAGAAAAAAAACTTCCCGTCGTCATAGGTAGATTATTTAATACAGTCGGACCAAGACAGGTTGGCTTTTACGGTATGGTTATTCCTCGTTTCGTCACCCAAGCATTAAAAGGAGAGGATATAACCGTGTATGGTGATGGTAGCCAAACAAGATGCTTTTGTAGCGTTAAAGACGTCATTAAAGCAATTATATTGTTGATTCACAATACAAAATGCTATGGTGAAATATTTAATATAGGCTCAGAAGAAGAAATATCAATACTTAACCTTGCTAAAAAAATAAGGGAAAAAACAAATTCTGATGCAAAAATTGTCTTTATTGATTATGCAAAAGCTTATGGAGAAGGATTTGAGGATTTAGGCAAAAGAGTGCCTGATATAAGGAAAATCAAAAAATTTGTTGGTTTTCAACCAGAACACAAATTAGAGCAGATTCTTGAAGAAGTTATTGGCTACTATAAAACCACTTTGGACAATGCCTCATACTAAAATGACGATATATTACCCAAAAATAAAAGTAGGAGAGTTAGCCAATCAACTTACATCGCAAACAGAAAGAGTATTCCTTTCAGTATGCAAATATAGTGGAGGGAGCAGCAAGAAAAAACAAGAATGAGTATTTACAATTTTTATATATTGCTAAATCTTCCTTAGCAGAATCAAGTTAATGTTTAAAGGTATTGAAAGGGTAAGAATAGCGCCGAGTCCTACTGGTGAACCGCACGTTGGAACGGCTTATATTGCCATTTTCAACTACGCCTATGCCAAAAAAAATAATGGGAAATTCATACTCCGCATTGAAGATACAGACAGAACACGCTCTAAAAAAGAGTATGAAGAACAGCTTTTCCAATCAATGAAATGGTTAGGACTTTATTACGATGAAGGACCGGACATAGGTGGACAATTTGGCCCCTACAGACAAAGTGAAAGGGTAGAAATCTATAAGAAATATGCCAATGAACTGATACAAAAAGGAGCCGCATACAGATGTTTCTGCACTCCAGAGCGTTTGGAAACCGTAAGACAGACACAAATGCTCCAAAAACTACCACCTAAATATGACGGATTTTGTAGAAACTTAACGGAAAAAGAAATAAACAATAAATTAGAGAACAAGACTCCTTATACTATTAGATTAAAGGTTCCAGATGAGGGCTTTACTTCATTTCAAGATAAGATAAGAGGCAACATAACAATTGAAAATTCTACGATTGATGACCAGATTCTGCTAAAATCGGATGGTTTTCCAACCTATCATTTAGCAAATGTTATAGATGACCATCTGATGGGCATAACCTGTGTAATAAGAGCGGAAGAATGGATTCCTTCTACGCCTAAACATATACTTTTGTATAAAGCATTTGGATGGGAACCGCCTATTTTTGCTCATATGCCACTCTTGAGAAATCCTGATCGTTCCAAAATATCTAAAAGAAAAAATCCTACGTCATTATTATGGTATCGAGAACAAGGATTTTTACCGCAAGCGCTTATTAATTTTTTAGCATTACAAGGATTTTCGCTGCCTGATGGAAAAGAGGTTTTTACACTACAAGACATAATAGAAAATTTTGCATTTGAAAGAATAAATACCACTGGTCCTGTCTTTGATTTACAAAAATTAGAATGGTTAAATGGCGTCTATATAAGAAATCTACCCCCTCAACAATTTATTGAAAAAGCCAAAGGATACATTGAAGAAAAATATCATAAGTATTTAGAAAAAATCCCCACCATAATTGCAGAAAGAACTAAAAAGTTTTCTAACCTTAAGAAATGGTTATCCTTTTTTGAAGAAGAAAAGCCATTGGATATTGAATTACTCTTGAAAGTTAGTTCCTTAACGAAAGAAACTATATTGCAGTTTGGTGAAAAACTCATACAATTTATCAAAAACAATAATAGTTTTACTGCCGTCCAGATAGATGAGTGGGTGAGAAATTTAGCAACCGAACTTGACTGCAAGCCAAAAGCTCTTTTTATGGCTCTTCGTATCATTATAACATTTGAAAAGGAAAGTCTACCTATATGTGAAGCATTAGAAGTTGCGGATAAAGGAAAAATACTAAAGCGGTTAAACAATGCTATAAAATTATTGTTATGAGTAAAAATACCACAACAAGGGTATTGATTGTATGTTATCTTGCCATTATTACACTATACATAAACTTCCCTAACACTTTTAATAAAATCCGCTGTCCATTCTACGCCCTAACTCACTTACCTTGTGCAGGATGTGGTGCTACAAGAGCAATAAAATCCTTATATGAAGGGAAAGTAAGCGATTCTTTAAGATATAACGCATTAGCAGTTATATCATTACCACTCCTTATAATATCATTGCTTTCCAATAAATTTATAAACTTATTTGAGTCAAGATTATTATCTACCCTCCCTATCTTTATCATTTTAGGTTTCTTTATATTGAGGTTAACAGATAATATATTACATATAAACATACCTTTAATTGGATTTAAAAATTAAACGACGTTAAGGTATGCGCTTAAAAATTCTTTTTTCCACTGCGAAAATCTTTTCTGTAAAATAGCATCTTTAATTTTCTCAAACATATCTATATAGAAATAAACATTATGCAAACTTACCATCGTTATTCCCAAAATTTCTTCAGATAGAATCAAATGTCTTAAATATGCTCTTGAATAATTCTTACAGGCAAAACAGTGGCAACTACTATCAATAGGGGAAAAATCATCCGTATATTTATTATTTCTTAATATTATCACCCCATTATAAGTATATGCTCTACCAAACCTGCCATTCCTTGTTGGTAAAACACAGTCAAAAATGTCCGCTCCTTGTTCAACCATCTCTACTATATCTTCTGGTCTTCCCAACCCCATAACGTATAACGGTTTTTCAACGTTTATATTATCAGTAACTAACTTTACAATTTCCATAGTTTTTTCAGGGGGTTCACCCAATCCCAAACCACCTATAGCAATGCCTTCAAAATCTTCTGATAAAATAAACTCAAGCGATTTCAATCTCAAATTATTATAAGTTGCTCCCTGATTTATACCAAATAGGATGCCGTTGCCTTTATAAGCGCTCAATCCCTGTTGCGCCCATTTTATAGTAATATCAAGATTTATTGCTGCTTCTTCTTTTGTAGCAGGGTAAAGTGAAGGATAATCAAGATGCACAAATATATCGGATTTCAAAATATCTTCCTGAATAGTCACAACATCCTTTGCTGAGAGATTAAACCTATTGCCGCTTATATGGTCGCTATATTCTATACAATCGTCCTTTACTTTTACGAAATTAGACAAGGAGAAAATCTGAAAACCACCGCTGTCAGTAAAAATTACAGAATCCCACTTTATAAAATTGTGTAACCCACCTGCTTTCTTAATAATGTCCAAACCAGGTCTTACAATCATATGATAGGTATTACACATAATAGTTGTTACCCCAATATTTCTTAATATATCGTTGCTTAACGCTTTAACAGAACCCACTGTCGCAACTGGCATAAACAACGGTGTAAGTATTGAACCTCTCCTTGTTTGTAGTAGTCCTATCCGAGCTTTACTTCTTGAATCCTTATCTAAAACCTTAAACTTTCCCACACCTTTTCTATCCTAACAATAGTTATGCCCGGATAGTAATATTTCAAGACGTCTATATAAGAATAACCTAACCTTATCATTTCATTAGCACCATACTGACATAAACCTACTCTATGCCCGAATCCTTTACCTGAAAATACAAAATTATTATTATCTTGCTCAATGTCAAAACTATAACTTTTAAATTCGAACCTGCTCATTCTATCTCTAAAAGAAAAAATATTCAATGTCCTTTGCAATGCCCCACCGCAATATATCCCTATTTTTACTATATTGCCATAAGTAGATTTCTTTTCGGGCAATATCTTTAATCCATCCTTGCAATTTACATGGAAAGTTTTTTTCATTTGCTCTTTACTTCTATACAAATACCACAAGAAATGTGGTGATTTACTACAAAAACTACATTTTACACCTCCCTGTAAAGGATTTATATCTTTCCAGCGGCTATCTTCAAACGTTTCATAAGCATTGTCCGTTACACCGCCACACGTGCTATGATAAAACGGTGGGAAAACCTTTCCATTATACGTTATTATCGTGCCAAAAACTTCTTCAATCTGTTGGGAATACGCTGAATTTTTTTCATAAATATACTTTTGCTCTAACTCACTACTGTCAGGAATATACTCTAAACCCATTTTCTTGTTGTATAGATACTTAAATATAAAATAGGTGTATGAGAGAACGGTTTGAACCTTGGCATATTCTTTTTGAAACATTTTTGGCATTTCACCATTTATTACACCCTTAATGTAATCGAGAACAGATATTTGTCGGATAACTTTAACTCTTCTACCGTCAGAAGGTGGAACGGTTCCATCAACCTCAGACACAATAATCTTTACGGTTTCAGGTGGTTTTTTATCTTTTACTATTTCGTAAGCTTCGGAGGAATTATAATAAGGGCTCCTTTCTCTTTTTCCACAGCCGCTCACAATCAATGTAAATACCAAAAAACATAAATAAAAAATAATTTTTTTTATCATTAAATACCTATTATAAATTAAAAGTATGGCAGATTTGAAACAATTAGAAGAAGAAAATCGCCTTTTAAAAGAAGAAATAAACTTATTAAACCAGGCGCGTAGTGAACTGGCTAATATTTCTTTGCTTATGCATTTTATAAGCGATTTTGCCTTGACCGTTAACAAAACAAATATGAACGAATTCATAACAAGCAGCAAAGAACGATTGCAGTTTTTATTAAGTAATATTGGAATATCATTTTTTATGTTATACGTCCATAGAAAAACCAACAATCATTTAGAACTCGTCTTAACCGACTTAAATATTCCATCTTATCAAATCTTTACTATTCCTGATACAACCTTTATGCTTCAGCAAACAAATAACAGTAGTGTAACAAGCAGTGTATCTATAACTTCATTTCCATTATCTGATTCTTTAAAAAAATACATAGACAATATAGAAAACTATGAGTATTTTATAGTAAATCTGGTTTTCGGGGAAGAAACCATAGGATTTTTACTACTGGGTAAGTCAAAAGATGTTAAGACCAATAATTTAACTTTTGAAGATGTCGTAAGACAAATTAAGGTTATACTAGAAAGTTCTATAAAAAATATACAATTATATGAAGAATTAACGGAAAAGGCGCGGTTTGACCAATTAACCCAATTATATAATAGAACATCTTTTTTAGAATACTTAGAAAAAGAAATCAAAAGAGGAGAAAGATACCACCATCTCTTTTGTCTGGCTATGATTGACTTAGATGACTTGAAAAAACTCAATGATGGGTATGGACACCTTTATGGGGATATGATTCTAAAAGAGTTTGGAAACCTTTTAAAACGGGGGTTCAGGCAGACGGACATTATAGGGAGATATGGAGGGGACGAATTTGTAATTTTATTCATTGAAACGGATTTACAGGGCGCTACAATTGCAATAGAGAGGTTATATCAATTAACAAATGCAAAAAATTTCCCTTCTTCATTTAGTGTGGGACTAACAGAATTCAAAAAAGGTGATACGACAAACAGCATTATTGATAGAGCGGACAAAGCATTGTATGCTTCTAAACTCAGCGGTAAAAAACATTTGGAAGTTTTATAGTACCTACTTTCCCACCAAAGTCCACGGTTTACCAACAGGATTGTTTATTCCTTCCATAGGATAAGGTATATCAGACCACTTATTATAATCGCTTCCAAATATCACAGAAGCATTCTTACCAGCCGCATCTGATTTAAATTTTTCGCCTTTTTTATTAACTACAAAAGTATTATTTCCTGTAATATCATATTCCTGTGGCGCACATAAGACCCCAAATTCTGAACTATTTTGGGGAGTTATTATAGTCGTTCCATTGTATTTTGTAATTACAGCTACATAGTAGCCGTTTTTCTGATATGGCGTAAACGCTCCTGCTGTGCAACCTTTATAAGTATAACCTATCGGAGGGGTGCAAGTAAATTTATAATCTGAATCTGCAACTGATTTATCCATATCTTTTATCGGGTCTGTGCCATTACTGGACAGATAATACAACCCGGCTACATCCTGAGTCCAATAATTAGAACCACCTGACAAAGTAACCCTGCTTAAATAGAATGTTTGTTGAACCTTGAAATATGCGTCTAATGAACTTTCTGCGCTTGCCTCATTAGCAACCATTCTATTTCTTATCAGCACTGGAAGAGCAAAAGCAACTATTGTTGCTATTATTACTATCACAATAACTATCTCGATTAACGTAAACCCTGCTGGTTTTGTTTTTATCATACTTATATTATTATATCTATTTTATATTTTTCAACATTTACTCCAGACACATAGCATTTGAATTTTCATTTTGTTTTGTTATAATAGTAAGTAATTACTTACTTATATGAAAAAGTTATCAAAACATGAAAGAAAAAACCAGATAATCCTGTCTGCTATGAAGCTCTTTGCTAAATATGGTTTTAATGGGACAACCACTTTTGACATCGCAAAAGCAGCTAAGATTAGTGAGGCACTTCTTTTTAAATTCTTCCCACATAAATCTCATCTATATTCTGCCATAATTGAGTATAGAATTCAACAAACTGCAGATTATTTTGATATTGCCCAGTCTTTTCATAAAAAACCCAAAGATTTCTTTATGCAAATCGTCAAATCACATATAGAAAATATTGAAAATGATGATACGTTTATGAGAATATTGCTGTTTAGCGCTTTGGAAAAACATAAATTGTGGAAGGAATTTTATAAGGCAAAGATATCTAAAGTAATTCGCTCCCTTGTAAATTATATAGCATATAAGGTAAAAACAGGCGAGTTTAGAAAAATAAATCCTCTCCTAGCAGCCAGAATTTTAATGGGTATGGTGTATAATTATTTATTATCAAAGAAAATATTTAACATAAAAAATCCCCCTCTTTTAAATAAAGAAACTATTGCACAGGTCATCGTGAATGTTTTTCTAAATGGCATAATGAAAAAATAGACATTAGCCAGTAAATATGAACAAACCGTTTGCACTCACTTTAATACTGACCATATTATTAATCTCCTGTAAATCTTATGACATATATCAAAAGAATTATGAAAAAATAGTGTTGGATGGAATACCTAACACATCTGGCAATACTACAGATAATAATAGTAAAATGCTTAGTTTTATAGAGAAGTTTAAGAAGAAAACTGTCATAACCTTAGAAGATTGTTATGCTCTTGCCTTGCTTTATAATGAAAAACTTAAAATTGCAGGGGAGGATTATATACAATCCATACTAGAAAAAGATAAGGCATATTCTATGGTTCTTCCTACCGTTAAATTAAAATGGCAACACTTTAGGCAGGAATCTGTTCCATCCTTTGGGGGAAGCACTTTTTCTCCACGGAAAAGAACAGAGTATTGGATGACTTTTAGCCAGCCTATTTTTAGTGGGTTAAGAGATATATACACACTTCGCGCAGCAAAAGCAAATGTCCTGTCAAAAGAATACTCCTTAAGATATGAAAAAATAGAACTTTTCCTTCTTGTCGTTTCCACTTTCTATGAAATCCTAAAACTACAGCAGCAAATTAAAACGCTTGAAGGATTTTTAAAAGCACGTACAGAAAGGTTGAACGAAATGATAGAAAGACAAAAAGCGGGACTAGTGAGGGAAACGGAAGTTTTACTTATAGAAACACAGATAGAGGAAACCAAAACCCTTTTAACCCAGTCCAAAAACAATCTTGAAATATTAACATCAAGAATGGAAAACATCATTGGTATTGACATAGACAATAAAACCTTGGTTGATACCTATCTTCCAGAAGAAACAGATACTCTACAAAATTTAATAGAACGGGCATATCATAACAGATATGACCTGAAATCACAAGAGACAAGGATATTAGCATTAAAAGAACAATTAAAAGCCATAAAAGGTGAATACCTACCTACTGTAACTTTTAACAACAATACTTACTTCAAACGCGTCGCCTTCCAAAAACAAGTTGACTGGGATGCTCTTATAGTGGCAGAACTGCCAATCTTTGAAGGATTTCTTACTAAAACTAAAATAAAAGAAACCGAGTCGAAAATGAGGCAGGCATATAACGTTTACGAACTACTAAAGAAAAGTATAAAAGAAGAAGTAGAAACTTTTTACTATGACTTGAGGTCAAGCGAATCTATTATTGCTCAATTAAACAAGCAAGTCGAACTTGCGCAAAAAAACTATGATTTGTTGAGAGAAGAATATGCTCAGAAAATAGCCACAAATTTAGAATTACTCTTCGCAGATGTATTTTTACAAGAGGCCAAAATGAAACTAGAAGCAGAAAAATTAAACAGGAAAGCGTTACAGTTAAAATTAAAAGCAATTGTAGGGAAGGAGGTATTCGGTAATGAATAATAGACTGAATTTTAGGTTTATATGTTTGTTATTAGCCATTGGCTATTGTGCGCTGTTAAACGTTGCCTGTGATAAAAAAACAAAAAAGATTGACACTTCAAAACAATCTTTTAAACGCCAGGCAATAAAACCAAGGGTTACTATTACTTATATCACTCCACAGGACGTTGTGTATATCATAGAAGCAGTTGGGTCCTTGGAAGCAGATGTAATAAGCATACCTGCTAAAGTAAGTGGTGCAATTACAAAACTATCATTTAGAGAAGGTGATTATGTTAAAAAAAACCATACTATATTAGCAGAAATTGATTCTGATACTTATGAAATAGAATTACAAAAAGCCGGAACACAGGTAGAAATTGCAAAAGCACAGGTAAAAATCGCTTTGGCTAAGAAAAAACAATCCCAAATCATTTATAAAAAAGCAAAAATAGATTATCAAAAACGTAGAGAATTATATAAAAAAAATATAGTAACCGCAGAAGAACTATTGTCTTTCAAAACAGTGTACAACCAAACAAAAGCAAATATAAAAGAAATTAAAGCATCTATTGAACAGGCGATTGCTAATTTAGAACAGATGAAAATCTTATATAAACTTGCACAGAAGAACTTTAAGGACTCAAAAACAATTTCTCCTATAAATGGTGTTATTCAATCTAAAAATGTTACAATAGGGCAATATGTTAGACCAGATACTATAATAGCCACAATAGTAGATATGGATAACCTCTATCTAAAATTCAATGTATCCCAATCAGAGGCAACCTTGCTCAATGTGGGCAAGAAAATTAACTTTACTATACCACCTCAACAGACCGATATATACGTTGCAACCATTTTCTACATAAGTCAATATGCCAATCCTACGACCCATAAGGTAGAAATAAGAGCCAATAATATCCAGCCAATAATCACAAGCCGTGTGCCAAAAAATAATAATGAACCTTACAATAATTCACTCAGACCAGGATATTTTGCCAACGTATCAATTGAAACCGATATTCATAAAAATGCCATAGTCATTCCATCGCAGGCAGTTCTCACAACTGAAAAAGGGAACATTGCGTTTATACTGGAAGGCAAAACAGTAAGAGAAAGAAAAATAGAGTTAGGGCATTACACAAAGGATGGTAAAGTAGAGGTTTTGTCAGGTATAAATGCTAATGAAACTCTTGTAGTTTTGGGGGCAAATGTTCTACAAGATGGTATGGAGGTAGAACCAATCAATCAATGAATTTAAAATTTGGTGTTTTTTAAGTTTCTAATAACATGTACTTGTCTGATATATCTATAAAAAATCCTGTCTTTGCATGGATGCTAATGTTTGCCATCATAGTTTTCGGATGGATTGGATTTACCAGATTAGGAATAAGCCAATTTCCTGATGTAGATTATCCAACAATCGCAGTTGAACTTACAAGAGAAGGAGCATCACCAGAATCAATGGAGACAGAGGTAGTAGATGTAATTGAAGAGGCGGTATTGGGTGTAGAAGGAATAACTGAGATTACCTCATCATCAAGGCAGGGCAGGGCAACTATCACAATAGAATTTGATTTGAACAAAGATATCGATGTGGCATTACAAGAGGTGCAAACGAAAATTGCGCAGGCACAAAGAATCCTGCCTGATGACATTGACCCTCCCATTATTTCAAAAACTAACCCTGAGGACCAACCTATTATGTGGCTTGGATTAACAGGATATCGTTCGCCACAAGAATTGATTGACTATGTCAAATACAAAATAAAGCCACTACTTCAAACTATTCCCGGCGTAGCTGACATTATGGTCCACGGATTAGAAAGAAACGTGCGTATCTGGTTAGATAAGAAAAAATTAGAAGCATACAAGATTACGGTAGACGAGGTATTAATGGCAATTCGCAAAGAACATATTGAAGTTCCTGCAGGCAGAATTGAAACTTCAACACGTGAATTTAATATAAGATTTAAAGGGGAAGCACCATCTATTGAACAATTCAAAAAAATCGTCATAAAAGAAGATAAAAATACACAAATCATGTTAAATGACGTAGCAGTTGTAGAAGATGGATTAGAAGACAGAAGAAGAATTACACGCTCTAACGGTGTTCCAGCGCAGGGAATGGGGATAAAAAAAGTCAGAGGGGCAAACGCGGTTGCGATTGCAAAAGCCGTAAGAGCAAAAGTGGAAGAAATAAAAAAATCGTTGCCAGAAGGTTTAAACCTTTTCATTGCCTTTGATGGAACTATATTTATAGAAGAATCAATTGCAGAAATAGAATTTGCTTTACTTTTATCGGTCATTCTCACAGCATTCGTAACATGGTTATTTCTGGGGTCTTTAAGTTCTACTTTAAACGTTATTCTCGCTATACCAACGGCTCTCTTTGGGACTTTTGCAGTAATGTATTTCAGTAACTTTACGCTAAATATGATTACTCTCCTTGCCTTATCCCTTTCTGTGGGAATCGTTGTAGACGATTCTATAATGGTTCTTGAAAACATATATCGCTATGCTGAAGGAGGATTATCCAGAAAAGAGGCCGCTCTTGTAGGAGCAAGGCAAATTACATTTGCAGCATTAGCGGCAACGCTTGCGATTGTTGCTATATTTCTACCCGTTGCATTTATGAAAGGATTGGCAGGAAAGTTCTTTTTCCAATTTGGTGTTACAATTTCGGTTGCTGTTCTGTTTTCCTATTTGGAAGCCGTAACTTTAACACCAGCAAGATGTTCACAGATATTAGACGTAGGACATACATCTTTTATAGGAATATTGATGGATAAATTTATGAATGTTCTGAAACAAATATATGCTGGTATTCTGCCTTTTTGTCTAAAATGGAGATATTTTATAGTTATACTGAGCATAAGTATTTTCATTCTGTCGCTACAATTTATAAAACTTTTAGGAAAAGAACTTGCGCCTGCCCAGGATCAGGGCAGATTTTTAGTGAGATTACAAACTTCTGTAGGTTCATCAATAGAGGTAATGGATAATCTCATAAAGCGGTGTGAAAATTTTTTAATGGCGAGCCCCGAGGTAAATACTTATTTTGCCGCTATCGGCGGCTTCGGTGGCGGCGATGTGGATACCGCTGTGATGTTTATAACGATGGTGCCCCCTAAAAAACGCACCATTACTCAAGAACAATTTATACAGATTGTAAGAAACCAATTCAATTCCATACCGGGATTAAGAGCCATAGTTCTGGATCTATCAAGACAAGACCCTGGTGGGAGACGTTCTTTTCCTATAGACATAACGATAAAAGGACCTGATTGGGATGTTTTAGGTAAGTCCGTCCAGGAAATAATGAGAAAAATGAATGCATCAGGATTTTTTGCAGATGTTGATTCAAATTATAGAGTAGGAATGCCAGAATTAAGAATAATACCCGATAGAAAACGCGCAGCAGATACAGGCATAAGTATGGAATCTTTAGGTAATACTATAAGAGCCGCATTAGGTGGTATAAAAATTGCCCGATTTGAAGATAAAGGAAGGCGCTACGACATAAGAGTGAGATTACAAAGACAAGAGCGATTGCGAAAGGAAGACATTGAGGATTTGTTTATTCGCTCTAAATCAGGAGAGTTTATTAAATTAAAAGATGTAGTTAAAGTTGAGCAATTGCCCGTTCTACAATTCATAACACGGCACAACAGAGAACGCGCCGTAACAATTACAGCAAATATGCTACCTGGCATTGCACAGGCAGACGCATTAGAGGAAGCCGTAAAAATTGCAAAAAATACTTTACCAGAGAATTACACAGTAGAATTATCAGGTGGTGCCCAAACGTTTAAGGAAACTTTTTCAAGTTTGATTTTTGCCCTTGTTTTAGGTATAGTCGTAGCTTATATGATTCTTGCATCACAATTCAATAGTTACATACATCCTTTTACAATATTAATTGCTTTACCGTTCAGTATTACTGGTGCTTTACTTGCTTTATGGTTTGGTAATCACACTTTAAATTTTTTCAGTATGATAGGTATTCTATTACTTATGGGAATAGTAAAGAAAAATTCCATCATATTGGTAGATTTCATCAATCAATTGCGAGAAGAAGGGAAGACGCTTCGAGAAGCTATTTTATCAGCATGTCCTATACGACTTCGCCCAATCCTCATGACCTCAATTTCCACTATTGCAGGAGCAATTCCGCCTGCCCTTGCTATAGGACCAGGGGGAGAGTTCCGCACCCCTATGGCAATTGCTGTTATCGGTGGAATGTTGGTATCAACTTTTTTGACTTTACTAGTTGTTCCATCCATCTACCATATTTTTGAAGATATAAAAAAATTGCTGAAATTACCTAAAACTTAATCCTCAAATAAAATTTATAATTCCTATAGAGTATGAATAAATAATATGCTATACGAGGAAAAATTAAAAAATACAGATCAAAGTTCTACAATATGATGGAGGAATCTCTTCATCACGAATTACAAAAAATAATCGATAGTAAATTATATAGGACACTTAACATCGTCAGTAAAAAAAGTAGGGCAACTATTTTTATTGATGGTAAGAAATACATAAATTTTGGCTCTAATGATTATCTTGGCATCTCAATGAATAAACACATTTTAGAAACAGGCAAAAAAGTATTAGAAGAGTTTGGCTCTAATATATGCTCCGCCCAAACTTTATGTGGATATAGTAAATACCATGAAAATCTCTCCAAAAAACTGAAAAGTATTTTTAATGTGGAAAATGTATTACTTTTCTCATCTGGATATATGGCAAATCTGTCTGTTTTTTCCGTCTTCCCAAAAGAAGAAACAGAGATTTTTATGGATATATACAACCATAGAAGTTTGATAGATGGTGCACGACTTGCAGGAGCAAAATTGTTTTTCTATAAATATCTAAACTATGAACACCTGAGAAAACTCTTAAAATTAAGCAAATCTAAATACAAAATTATAGCCACCGATTCTGTTTTTAGTATGGAAGGAACAATTGCTGATATACCAGAATTATTAAAAATTCAGGAGGAATATGAAACATTTTTGGTCGTGGATGATGCTCATGGATTTTTAGTGTTAAAAAATCATATATTTGATCATTTTAATATAAATATCAGTGCCTTACGAAACCTTGTCTACATTGCAACCTTGTCCAAAGCAACAGGGAATTTAGGTGGGTTTGCATTGGGTGACAAGGTGGTATTGGAACTGATAAAAAACAAGACAGGCACATTTTTATTTGATACAGCACTGCCACCCCATATATGCGCAATGAGTGAAAAAGCAGTGGATATAATACTAAAAGAAAAAAAATATATTGATAATTTACACAATAACATTAATTTTCTTAATGCTAATTTAGGGAGGAAGGGAAGGTCACCTATTTTCATAATAAAATGTCCGGATATAGATAGATTAAATGATATTAATTACAATCTCTTAAAAAATGGTATTTATGTTCCGGCAATCAGACCACCTACTGTGCCACAAGGAGAAAGCAGATTAAGAATATCTGTTTGCGCAAATCATACAAAAGCTCATCTGCGAAAACTTATACAATATTTGAAATGAATGTTGCATTTACTTATACCAGTTTTAGTTGAAAACTCTTGTAAAGCGCTTTCTCTGTTATTTTTCCATTCTTTTGCGACATCTTTTACAAATTCAGCGAGTTGGTGAGTTAACGTTATTTCTGGTAAACTTTCTAACTCGTAAAAAATAACGAAATTGTAACGCAGGAATGCTTACCTTGGTAGGTTTGACAAAAACAGATGTTTTATATTAAATTTCAAGGTTAAGATGGACTTTCAATTTGGTATTACTTACTTTCAGAAGCAGATTGTATTAAATCTTCGCTTGATGCGACTTTTGGGAGAGTTGCAATTACTTCTTCGTATAATTTCTTCTCAAAAAATATCTCTATTATTTTAGGGTCAAAAAGTGTTCCCTTGCCGTCCTCTAAAATTTTGCGCGCCTGCTCCACAGTCATCGCCTTTTTATATGGCCTATCATGGGCTATAAGAGCATCAAATATATCACATACCGTTATAATTTTTGCCTCTTCTGGAATCTGCTTACCTGTTAATCCTCGGGGATAACCAGAACCATCCAGTTTTTCATGGTGAGAAGACGCAATAAATGGAACCTTTTTTAAATGTCGGGGATAATAAATCTGTTCTAAAATAGAACAGGTAAATTCTGAATGTTTTTTCATTATCGCAAATTCGTCTGGCGTTAATATGGCCGGTTTTAATAATATGTTGTCTCTTATACCCAACTTGCCAGTATCGTGGAGTAATGCGGCATATTCTAAAAGTTCTAACCGTTCTTTCGGATAACCCAGTGCTTGACCGATTTTTACGGCTAATTTACTTACCCTTTCGCTATGCCCTCTTGTTACGGGGTCTCGTGCATCAATTGCGCTCGAGAGAGTTTTTATGGTACTTCTTAACATCATTTCATTTTCTTTTTGTAAATTAAAATTTTCTATTATTGAGGCAATAGTTTCAGCCAATACTTCTATTATCCTTTCATCCCTTTTCAAAAAACATCCTTTTTTCTTATTCAATACCTGTAATACACCTAAAATATCACCTTTTAATGATATTAAAGGAGCACATAATATATTTTTTGTTGTAAAGTGAAGTTCTTTATCAGTTACTGGAGAAAATCGCGTGTCTTTATATGCGTTTTTTATATTGACTATCTTTTTGTTTTTTGCAACCCATCCTGCTATGCCCTGATCAAGTTTCAATTCTATAGGTTCGTTAAGTTCTACGCCAATTTTTGAGTATAAGATTTCCTTCTCATAATCATAAATAAAAAGAGTAGCTCTTTGAGCATTAAGAAGTTTAGTTGCAATTTTTACGCTGTCGTTGATAACATCATCTATTTTTGTATATAGAAGAAGGTTCCTTAAAAACTTTAAACTTTCTTTATAAATATTATTTTGCATTCCCATAAGCAAAATTATAAAAGTAAAATAAAATAAAGGGTTGGAAAAGAAAGGGCGACGTAGCCAAGCGGTCCAAGGCGGGAGTCTGCAAAACTCCTATTCGTCGGTTCAAATCCGACCGTCGCCTGTTTAAAAAGTTATTAGTTAGTGGTAATAATATATTAGAGAAAGGTTTTGAATGGGAAATTTATCAGTTGCAAAACAAGAAAAATTCGGTAGCATTGATAGAATGCGCTTTAATAATGGAATGACTTTATGTGTCATTCCCTATAATAAAGTCCCTCTCGTTTCAATAGTCGTTGCTTTTAAAGCGGGCTCTATATTTGAAGGTGAGGACCTTGGAACAGGACTTTCACATTTTGTTGAACATATGGCATTTAAAGGAACAAAAACAAGAACATCTCAGGATTTTATCAATGAAATATCCAATTGTGGTGGATACATCAATGCATATACTACTTATGAACGAACTGTCTACTACGCTGTTGTTAATAGCAAATACTGGAATAATGCTTACGAGGCAATAAGCGATGCAATATTAAACTCAACCTTTGATGAAGGTGAATTCAAAAAAGAGAAAGAAGTAGTTATAAAGGAAATGGAAAGAGCGCAAGAAAATCCACAGGAGGTCCTGTGGAATTTATTTACTTCTACCATTTATAAAATACATCCATATCGCATTCCAGTAGGTGGCTTTATTCCCAAGATACGACGATTAACAAGAAATAAACTGGTAGAATATTTCAATTCTTACTACACACCACAAAAAATGTGTATATGCATAGCAGGAAATATTAACACTGAAAATGTTTGCGAACAGACGTTGGTGTTTTTTAATACTTTCTTTAAAGATGGCAAAGAATTGCCTGCCATTCCACTTGAGCCACCAAAAGATAAGAGAAAAACGTCTTTCAAGAATTTATCAACCATTGAAAATAACATAAAATTTATGATAGGTTATATGACGACAGATATATATTCGGAAGACATACCCAAAATTGATGTTTTATGCGCAATCTTGGGTAGCGGAAGAAGTTCTAAACTTGTTAATAGATTGGTTTATAAGGATAGTATTGCAACGGAGGTCAGTGTAGCAAGTTTTACTGGGTTTTTTAGAGGGTTTCTATATATAACCGGTCTTACCAAAAATACAGATACATTAAAAACAGTTTATAGCAAAATTTGGGAGGAATATAATTCACTAAAAAATAATTTAAAAGAGGATGAATTAGAAAAAGTAAAAAATAATGTGTTAATGTCCTTCTATAAAAAAAGGGAAACGGTTCAAGATATGGCAATGTTGGGAGCGTTAGCACAATTTTATATGAACGACCCTCTATACGATGAAAAATATGTAGATATTATTAAAAAAATAAAAACAGATGATATCCTCCAAATCCTGCCAAAATATATAAGCACTCAAAATGAAGTAGTAAGTTTCGTTGCTCCTCAAGACCAAAAAGTAAAAACATCTACCCTGCCATAGTCAAGACACTTCCCATCTGGGATTATATGAAGTAAGGAGGGAAAATAGCTCTCAAACTCATAAAACTCGAAATAGGTAATAAGAAAATACTCTATTAATAGCGTAGATTCTTACTCAATTTTGGTAAATAGGAAACAAATGTGAATGGATTGAGATAGAAATAGAATAACAAATCTAATCCACTGTGCCTTTTTATTATTCTGTTGTTAAAAAGGAAACGCCCTACAATACTGCTTTGATTGGATAATTCAAACAAAGATTTCAATGTAAGCATTAATATCTTATTGCAACCCAGCACCTTACTTATAGTATATATCTTATCCCAATGAACGAACTCGCTTACTTTCACTATATCCAATAACCTTATTGACTTGTCGAAGTTATGTTTTAAGGCGTGAAGAGTAATATATATAAAATTAAAATTCTCTTCTAATCTTCTATACTCTAAACCATCAACTCTAGAAATTTTCACATAATCTATGTAGAAGTCGTCTAGTGCTTTAAAATACGGTTGAGGATATATCGCATTTTCTAATTTTAAGTGTATGTGAAATTTTGTAATGCCTCTATAATATTCAAAAGAATTTAACTTTTCATTACGATGATATTTTTTATAACCATTGCTTTCAAAATACCTTTCAATATCTTTAATCATTTTTGCGGTAATTACAATATCAATATCTTCAAACTCTCTAATCCCCAAATCTTTATAATAATTTAAAGAAAGATCCAACCCTTTAAGTAGTACGGTGTCAGGGAACTCTTTTATTAATTCCTTGAAATCATCTAATCTTTGAAGGTTCACAAATTTGTTTTGGATATACATACTTTTATACGATTTATAATACTTACTATCTTTGATATATAAATAGGGCTTCAGCGAAGCATCTAAACGTATCTTCATAGTTACACCTCTTTTAGTTTAAAACCTTGCCAACTGCATTCTCTTGCCTTTTCTTTATTTCTTTCACATTCAAGCGTAAATCTATATTATATCATTATTACCTCTGTTTCAAATTTATCTGGTTGGTAAGTTGGCATTATTTCTGGTAAAACTCGCTAAAGCTGGTATAAATATAATACTGAATTATGAATGGGGGAAAAGTCAAAGGTTAAAGCTCAAAAGTTTCAAAGAAATCTAACTCGCTAAACCCACAAGCTCTTATAGAGCTAATAAATAATTCATCATTGCTATATTAATTACTTTTCTCACTTTCTTTGAACTTTTAAATCTGGAAGCGTAAAGATGTAGTTATACACACGATAATTATTATAGAGGTTCGTGTAAGTGGCGGAAATAGGTTCTATAAGGCTTGAAAAGGGGCTTGTAAGTGGTATAGATTATGGTTCAATAATATCTAAATTATTAGAAAATCTACAAAGACCCATTATTAATTTACAAACGGAGTTAAAGACGTTAGACACAAAAAAGTTGGCGTTTGCCAACTTAGAGGCGTCTTTTCTTAGTCTACAGTTTGCAGCCTCATCAATTTCAAAAGCATCTTTTTTTAATAGGACATCTATTTCTTCAAGTGATGATAAGGTATTGGCTGCTTCCGGCAGTAACGTTTCTTCTTTAGGTTCGTTTTCTTTTACAATTCCTAAATTAGCACGGACGCATCAGGTTGTTTCAAGTAATTTTAATTCTCTGGAAAGCACTTTTGGAACGGGCAGTATATTTGTAGAGGTTGGCAACAATTTTGTTCAAAGAGGTACCCCCATTACTAATGTAAATGGAGGAGCAGGATTTGAGAGAGGATATATTAAACTAACCAATAGAAGTGGCGCCACAGAAATCATAAATCTGACAAAGCAGGCCACGTTGGAGGAAGTAGTAGAGGCAATAAATAGAAATTCCATAAACGTCAAAGCAAATATTTTGGGTGATAAATTGGTATTGACGGATAATAGTGGTGGAGGAGGCACATTTAAGGTGGAAAATGCAGGGGCTACAAATACCGCTTCTTCGTTAGGTATTGCAAAATCAGGAAGTTCAAATCAGATTTTTGGTGATAGTATAAATTTTATATCACTTGATACCCCTCTTAATCTTTTAAATGATGGGTTAGGGATAAGATTAAAATTCAATAGTAACGCGCCTGAGTTTAGAATAATTGCAAAAGATGGTAGCATAATAGATGTAGAACTACCTGATACTGCAACTAAGGTTAGGGATATTATAGATGCAATAAATAATGCTCCTGCAAATGCTGGCAAGGTTAGCGCAGCTATAAATCCACAGCAGACGGGATTCCAATTAAAAGATAATACAGTAGGTGTGGGTGCCTTACAAGTTATTCCGTTAAATAATGCGAATACTGTTTTGGATATGGGACTTTATAACGTTGTGCCTATAAATTCAATTACTGGGAAACAAGATCCGGATAACGGTGATGTTTTAATTGGGCAAAGAATCATTCCTCAACTTTCAAGTGTATTAGTGAGAAATCTTAATGGTGGTTCTAAATTATATGAATTTGATGGCGCCCTGGCAAATGATTTTACAGGGGTTAAAAATGGCAATGTAACCGTTACTAACAGGTTAGGGATAAGTTTTAATGTTTCTTTAGTGGGCAGACCTAACGTTTCAACCTTAACGTCTGACCCCTCGATAGGCACAACAATAATAACGTTAGACACTACTGAAAATGTAAGTATAGGAGCAAAAATCAGAATAAAAGAGGGTGCAACAGAAGAAATTAGAACAGTTGTTAATATAACTGGAAATAATATAACTTTAGACACAGGATTAGTAAACGATTTTGCACCAGGGGCAAAAATTTTTAACGAAAATACCGTTACAGCAGTAGGTGGTGGTGGCTCTACAATTACTGTGGACTCCGTTTCTGATTTAGCAAAAGGTTTAAAAATTATTGTTACAAACGGCACATCTACTGAGGCAAGATATATAACTGATATAACAGGTAATACACTTACCTTAGATAACCCAACCACCTTAGGTCCAGGGTCTGTTGTATACGTTGAAAAGGAATCATTAAATGATTTTATAGCAACTTTAAACGATAAATTAAGTGCAGCAGGAGCAAATGTTACTGCTAATTTAAATAATCAACTTATAGGAATAAACCTCGTTGATACTACAGGAGGAACGGGGGCGCTCTCTGTATCAAATTTAGGAACCTCCTCAACCGCTAATGACTTAGGAATAAATCAAAGTGTTTCTTCTAACACATTATCAGGTAACTCTCTCAATATGCAATATATTGGTGATAATACACTTTTATCTACTTTGAATGCAGGTAAAGGGGTATCTTTAGGACAGTTTAGAATCACGGATAGCGTTGGGAAGGTTATAGATGTAGATTTATCAACAGGAACAGTAAACAATATTGCTGCGGTTTTGGACAGAATAAACTCTGCTGCTTCATTGGCTGGGAGTAGTTTAAGAGCGCGCTTGAATTCAACGGGCAATGGAATTTTACTCAAAGATTTAGCGGCTGGTTCACAAAAAGTGAAAGTAATTGAACGGAACAATGGTTCTACTGCAAAAGATTTAGGTATTTTGGGAGAGGCAGACTCGGCAACGCCTGACACATTAGATGGCTCTTTTAGAAAGAAAGTTGTAATATCATCTACAGATAATGCAAAAACCATTCTTGATAAACTCGTAGCATTAAATTTACCTATATCTATGAGTATAATAAACGATGGAACTTCACTTAATCCTTATAGATTTTCTTTCTTAGCAAAATCTCCTGGCATTGTTAATAGATTTACGGTCGAAAAGAGTGGGTCTTTGACATTAGATTTCCAATTGCAGCAATTAGGTGATAATGGTGTTTTACTTTTTGGTAATCCTGATTTCCCTAATGTGCCATTCCTGGCTCAAACTTCAAATAATACAGTTAATGACATTGTGCCTGGTCTTTCGCTGAATATGAAAGCAGAAACATCTACACCTGTCACCGTCTCCATTAGCAGAGATATAAATACTTTAACGTCACAAATTCAAAAGGTTACGGATAGTTTTAATTCGCTGATTGATGATATTGGTGATATGACCATTTCAGACCCAAATACAGGCGAAGAAGGTCCTTTAGCAGGTGAATTCCATTTAAAGACGTTAAAAAATACACTTGCTAAAGTATTTCAAGACCCTGTATTGGGAATAAGCACCTCTGATATTAATACAGCTAAAGAAATAGGCATTGAATTTTTGGATAATGGTAAGATAACGTTAGATACCTCTAAATTGCAGACAGCGCTTACAAATCATTTTGATGAGGTTGTAACGCTTTTTACCTCTGGAAGAAAACTTGAAAATTCCGTTTCGCTGTCTGATTTGAACAATGGTTTAGGCGTAAGGCAGATTTTTGGAACAGATTTTACGATAACTCGTAAAGATGGTGTGGTTTTGGATATTGACATAGGTAATTCTAACACAGTAGGACAATTATTGGACTTAATAAATTTTCATCCGAATAACCTTGATGGAAAATTGAAAGCAAGTATATCAAGTGATGGGAAAAGCATTGTTATAAATGATACAACCGCGGGATCAGGTTCTCTAAAGGTAGAAAATGCTCCAAACAGTTTGGCTGCAACTGATCTCAAGATAGATAAAACCACTACCGAAACTTCCATAACGGGGGACCCTATTACCATCAAAGGTTCAAATGGATTGGCGCCTAAGATAGTGGAGATTATAGATAATCTGGTTGTCGGTCCCAATGGTTTTATCACCCTGAAAAAAAGTAATATTGACGATAATATAAAGAAGGATAATGATAAAATTGAAGAATTACAAGCAAGGTTAAATATTCAGGAGGCAGCTTTGGTGCAACAGTTTGCTCAGTTGGAAGCGTTGATATCTCAATCTCAATCATTACAACAAGCGTTACAAACAACCCTTCAAAATGCCATTGAAGGTATAACGAATTTTCAGAAGCGTAGATAAATGAGCGATATTTTAGGAGTGCCTTGGTATGTTGGAGAAAAAAGTTGACTTATATTTAGAAACGCATATTTTAACTACGTCTAAGCCCAAACTGTTACTTATGCTTTTGGAAAAAGTGATATCATTGTGTAATGAAAGTATTGATTTATTAGCAAAATCTGAATATGAAGAATTAAATAATAAGTTACAACAAGCCCAAAATATTTTATTGGAATTAGTATCTGCCATTGACGACAATATGGATGAGAAAATAAATAAAAATCTGAAAAATTTATATCTCTTTTGTTTTAGGCAATTGGTTCTTGCAAATCTGGAAAAAGATAGTGAAAAGATTGAAGGAGCAAAAAAAATTATTAATATATTATACGATGCTTTTAAGAAGAGTTTGGAAAAAGAAAGTGGAGTTGCCAAAAAAGTTCAAACAGATGCCATTACTGCTAAGCAATAAGAACGCAATATCTGAAGTTTGAACGTAATGCTAAGTAATAAAAGTTTAACTGAATTTGCTAATGCGCTCAGTAGTAAAGAACCCGCACCAGGTGGAGGAAGTTTAGGTTTTCTTCTTATAAGTTTAGGATGTTCTGTTATTTTGAAAACCGTGAGAATTTCTCAAAGCAAGATTCCAGAAATGTTATTTAAAAAATATGTTGATTATCTGGAAAGTTTTACATTGGAATTTTTGCATTACGTTGATAAAGATGCCAAGGATTATCAGGATGCTGTAAAGTTTGCCAAAACTGATAAGGATAAATTTGTCAATAAACTATTGGAATCGGTAGAATTTTTAATAGAAAGTGTGAAAAAAGGATTAAATTTATTAAGTTATATTACCGAGTTTTCTTCATTTATCAAAGATAGTGTATATTCTGATTTAGATTGTGGTAGGTATGCAGTGGTAGCGGGTATATTGACGTTAATTAGAACTGGTTATGCTAATTCAAAATATATAAAGGGTGTAGATAAAAGTAGAGTAGTAGGAGAATTAGATGCTCTAAAGATAAAAGTAGACAAGATTAAATATACCCTCTAAATTTCTTGGCGCATTCTTTCAGTTATTGCGAGCAAAGTCATTTTCATTTATTATTTTATTCCGAGTTAGCGAGTTAAATTTTTCATTAAACCCTAAACTTTGCCCTCTGCTTTTGATAGCGCCACCCCCTGCTACTGCCTTGACTTTTGAGTTCTTATTTCGCTCTACTTATCTTTCTTGCTCTGGTTTCCTTCACTGCTTTTTGGTATTTCAGATAACATAGATTTAAAGACATTTTTATACCTAAAATACACTTCCATTGTTAAAGCGTTTATCGCTGTAGAATAAACCCTTCCTGCATATAAACCCCATTTATCGTTTTTCGCCGGGAAACTGCCAAAACTACATGCTTTTGTATCCCCTTCCTGTAATTTAATGAGAGTGTTTAAGATACTTTTATTCCATTTTTGCCAGTATCCTAATTTGCCATTACTAAAACCTTCTGGTCCATCTAACAAGTATAAAGCTAAAGTGCCATAATACCAGTAGTAATAATCTCTGGGATTTTTGTTATCCTTTCTTACAATATCCGTCGTTGGAATGTCAAGCATTAATTGTTCTGCCTGTTTCTTTAGAATTTTATAACCTTCATTATTGTCAGTTGATTTTGAAGGGGGATTCACTAACATTCTTATTAGCATACCCACTGCTGTCATAGAATATTCACCACCGTAATTACAATTAATTTCACTATCAAAGCATGAAGTAAAAGGTCCATTTTCTACGTATGTCACTCTATAAGTTCCATCATCAACTGTCATTCTTTTGTCAATTCTATCAAGCACACTTTCAAAAATTTCATTGCTAACATTTATCTGTGCGCCTCTGGCACTTTTTAAAGCCATAATAGCCCATCCTGTTACAGAAACATCCCAGTCATTAGGTTGTTGAAAATATCTCCATCCTTCATAAGCTCTTTTAGCTCTTACTAAAAACGCAGCACCTTTTTTAGCGCTTTCGCACCATACTCTATTCTCGGTCATACCACATGCCTCTGCCATTGCCAGAGTTGCTATAGCATGGTCATATATGTAATTATCGCTTAACTCATAACCCTTAACATAACATCCATCTTCCGTTTGGTTATTTTTCAGCCATAATAGCCCTTTTTTAACAACATCAGTGACATTGATTTTTTTGTTTGTGAACTTATCTATGTATATGTATTTGTTTTTATCATCATTTTCCCATACTTTTTGATTTATGGTAATCTGGGGTGTTATTCCGTAACCCAAAAATGCAAGAAGAGCAAGGCCTGTTAGACCTGTATTGTGCTTGTGAGTTTGAGCAGGGTCACTGCATATTGTGCCAGCACAAGAACTACTAAATTGCATACCGTCCCAATACCCATCTTTATGTTGATGTCTTGCTAACCATTTTAGAGCATTGACGACTAATGTTTCGACTTTGGTAGGGTCACCACCACCTCTTGCAATTAAGTCCTTCTTGCCACCAAATCTATAACCAAACATACCTGCAGAAAATCCGCCTGAGCCACCACCTAAGCCAATAACATCTAAAGTACCAGTTCCTTCACCACCTTGCCCTGGGGTAGACCCTTTGCCTTTTAATGGCGCCCTGCCACCATACATTAATCCTTCTCCTTTTATAGTATTATGTATAGGGTCGTCATTGGCACTTTCATTATGCGTTGATTCTTCACATGCAACATTAACGCAAGGTATGGGAGATTCTCTTGATATTTCCATATTATCAAAACTTTTCCCTTTATCAACTTTGCTAAAATCCATACTGAGGAGGTCATGGTGAGTTTCAAACTTTTGCGATTGTGCCAGTTCAATTTCCTTCTCAGAGATTTCATTTATTAAATTATTTTCGTTAGAATCTTCTTCTGTTTGTTCTATGGTGGTCCCAAGAAAAGTGGCAACAGTTGGTTTAGCTTCATTTGAGAATTTTATGCTCATAATAACCACCATTACGCCTAAATGAATGATAAGAGATATAGCCAAAAAAGGGGTTTTTCTGGCTAAAGATACGATTTTTTCATTAATATCTTCTTCGCCGAAAACAGTTTTAAAGTCCATATATTTGTGTACTTATAATATGTTATTTATTTTTTAAATGTCAATACCCAGAAATTACCCCACTTATTATGATTAAACCTTAAACTTTGTCATCTGCTTTTGATAGCGCCACCCCCTGCTACTGCCTTGACTTTTGAGTTCTTATTTCGCTCTACTTATCTTTCTTGCTCTGGTTTCCTTCACTGCTTTTTGGTATTTCAGATAACATAGATTTAAAGACATTTTTATACCTAAAATACACTTCCATTGTTAAAGCGTTTATCGCTGTAGAATAAACCCTTCCTGCATATAAACCCCATTTATCGTTTTTCGCCGGGAAACTGCCAAAACTACATGCTTTTGTATCCCCTTCCTGTAATTTAATGAGAGTGTTTAAGATACTTTTATTCCATTTTTGCCAGTATCCTAATTTGCCATTACTAAAACCTTCTGGTCCATCTAACAAGTATAAAGCTAAAGTGCCATAATACCAGTAGTAATAATCTCTGGGATTTTTGTTATCCTTTCTTACAATATCCGTCGTTGGAATGTCAAGCATTAATTGTTCTGCCTGTTTCTTTAGAATTTTATAACCTTCATTATTGTCAGTTGATTTTGAAGGGGGATTCACTAACATTCTTATTAGCATACCCACTGCTGTCATAGAATATTCACCACCGTAATTACAATTAATTTCACTATCAAAGCATGAAGTAAAAGGTCCATTTTCTACGTATGTCACTCTATAAGTTCCATCATCAACTGTCATTCTTTTGTCAATTCTATCAAGCACACTTTCAAAAATTTCATTGCTAACATTTATCTGTGCGCCTCTGGCACTTTTTAAAGCCATAATAGCCCATCCTGTTACAGAAACATCCCAGTCATTAGGTTGTTGAAAATATCTCCATCCTTCATAAGCTCTTTTAGCTCTTACTAAAAACGCAGCACCTTTTTTAGCGCTTTCGCACCATACTCTATTCTCGGTCATACCACATGCCTCTGCCATTGCCAGAGTTGCTATAGCATGGTCATATATGTAATTATCGCTTAACTCATAACCCTTAACATAACATCCATCTTCCGTTTGGTTATTTTTCAGCCATAATAGCCCTTTTTTAACAACATCAGTGACATTGATTTTTTTGTTTGTGAACTTATCTATGTATATGTATTTGTTTTTATCATCATTTTCCCATACTTTTTGATTTATGGTAATCTGGGGTGTTATTCCGTAACCCAAAAATGCAAGAAGAGCAAGGCCTGTTAGACCTGTATTGTGCTTGTGAGTTTGAGCAGGGTCACTGCATATTGTGCCAGCACAAGAACTACTAAATTGCATACCGTCCCAATACCCATCTTTATGTTGATGTCTTGCTAACCATTTTAGAGCATTGACGACTAATGTTTCGACTTTGGTAGGGTCACCACCACCTCTTGCAATTAAGTCCTTCTTGCCACCAAATCTATAACCAAACATACCTGCAGAAAATCCGCCTGAGCCACCACCTAAGCCAATAACATCTAAAGTACCAGTTCCTTCACCACCTTGCCCTGGGGTAGACCCTTTGCCTTTTAATGGCGCCCTGCCACCATACATTAATCCTTCTCCTTTTATAGTATTATGTATAGGGTCGTCATTGGCACTTTCATTATGCGTTGATTCTTCACATGCAACATTAACGCAAGGTATGGGAGATTCTCTTGATATTTCCATATTATCAAAACTTTTCCCTTTATCAACTTTGCTAAAATCCATACTGAGGAGGTCATGGTGAGTTTCAAACTTTTGCGATTGTGCCAGTTCAATTTCCTTCTCAGAGATTTCATTTATTAAATTATTTTCGTTAGAATCTTCTTCTGTTTGTTCTATGGTGGTCCCAAGAAAAGTGGCAACAGTTGGTTTAGCTTCATTTGAGAATTTTATGCTCATAATAACCACCATTACGCCTAAATGAATGATAAGAGATATAGCCAAAAAAGGGGTTTTTCTGGCTAAAGATACGATTTTTTCATTAATATCTTCTTCGCCGAAAACAGTTTTAAAGTCCATATATTTGTGTACTTATAATATGTTATTTATTTTTTAAATGTCAATACCCAGAAATTACCCCACTTATTATGATTAAACCTTAAACTTTGCCATGCACTTTTGACAACGGCGGTCGGGCCTGCCGACTTTGACTTTTGACCTTTGACTTTTTAAGGTATTCCCTCTTTGTGGTAATTTCTGTGTGCATACCATTGCACATTAAAACTTGTCAATTTGTAACAACAAAGGGAATAATAAAAGTGTTTGGCTGAACTTATACAATATTTACAAAATTTTAAAAAAGAAAGATTATAATTACGTGATAATGGCTTTTGACGGTGAATTTATAGATAATTTATTGCGCGGTTGCATACCTTACTTTGAAAAATTTGTGAAATATTATCAAACGAAAGCATCCAGAATGGCGTATAATATATTGAGGGTTAAAGATATGGTAGAAGAAGCAGTGCAGGATGGTATAATGAAATTTTACGAAGCTATCCGGAATAGCAAGGTAGATAAAAATAAAAATGTAGAGTCATATTTTCTCAGTTGTATCAGAAGTGCTGCAATTGATTTATACAGGAAAAATAAATTGTATATGGATAAAAATTTTTCTTCGTGTGAAAATGAAAATGACGAATATAGTTTTGATGTGGGTGAAGGAGGTGATTTCCTTACATGTTATGAAAAGATGATGGATTCCAATAATTTATGGTCGGTTCTTAGCAAAATACCTACAAAGTTTAGAGAAGTATTTCTTATGATAGAATATGAAGGTATGAAGGCAGAAGAGGTTGCTGAAATTACGAAGGCAAACGTGAATACGGTTAGATGGCGACTGTTTAGGGCTAAAGAATTGTTGAGAAACATATTGATGAAAGTTCAGGCGGCAAAATTTAGAAGTCGAATATGATAGGAGGTGATCACAATGAACTGTAGTGAGATAGAACGAAAAATTTATACAAATGAAACATTGTTAAATGAGGAAAAAGAGCATCTTAATGTTTGTTCTAATTGTAAAGAGACGTATGATTTTAATAATTATCTGAGTGTTAGCATAAAAGGAAACCTGAAATACCCGCATTTTAAACTATCTATGCCTTCTTCTATTTATATCCCTAACACTAAAAAAAGTTTTTATTCCTTACTCAAACCGGCTATTAGTTATGCTTTCATTCTTGTAGTGGGTTTATCATTAGGCTATTTTGTGGGTAA
>CAZWFP010000016.1:0-37022 GCA_964633175.1 uncultured Planctomycetaceae bacterium
TTCCAATATTCTTCACAAAATTTTTCACTACTTGTTACAGATTCAGGTGTATATGAAATACCGGGTGGTTTAATAGGGATTACCTTCTCTCTAATACCTTTGATATATTCCTCTGAGTAAATAAGTGTATAAATATCATCCTTATCCACATATCTTTGTAACTTTTCATCTTCCTGCAATTTCTTTACTAAATCTCTTGTTTGCTTATAAATTTTAATTGCTTCTTCATTACTTTCAGAATAATCTCTATAAAAAGCAGGTGCATATTTTAATACTGTTCCTTCATTTATAACAGAACTGTTATTGTTTTTTAATGTGTTTACATAATTCTTTATACACTCTTCTAATATAAAGAAGAACGTACCTTCTATACTACTACTATAAACAAAGGGTATTCTAACTTTTTTATTATCTACAACATAATGTGGTATTTTCCTTACATATTCTTTATTTTTCAGTATATTCTCAAAACTGTTCTTCTCCTTTTTATGAAAAGGCATTAATTTCAAACCATAACTTTCTATGTGTTCAATCGTTTTTTTATATTCATCATAATCTTTATATAAGTTTTCATTAAAATCCACATATATAATACAAGGAGATATATTCTGCCCTTTTTTCTTTTCAAATACTTTTACAGCACCTTCAATTATCTGTTCTTTTGTGCATTCATGCTTTTTCCTTTTCTTACCTAATTTTTTTGCAACATTTTTAAATGTTTCTTTATATTCATCATTTATCAGGATAGGATTAAAATTTGGTGGGTCTTTTACCGGTGATACTACATAGCCGGTTATCTTCCTCGTTTCGCCCGGACATATATCATTTTGACTGAAAAGAAATCCTATACCTAAAAAATAAACGAATATAACAATCTTTATTATCTTACTCATATTCCATTCCTCCTTATACTGTTTTTCACTACTTCCCATCACCACAATACCCAGAATTTAAAATAATTAAAAAAAAACAAGCAGAACATAGAACACTACAGGCACATGGGGTTACAGCATTAGCAGGTATTGAGTTTTGATAGTAGCAAGTAGCCAGTGGCGAGTAGTGAGATAGGATTTTTAAATCAATACAAAAAATGCGATCTGCGATTTTTTTCAACTAAAATTGGTACTACTAAATCTTACTTATGAACTGACTCTAACGCAGGAGTTGTATATAAACTTCTTACATAGTTTAACTTACTTTTTACAGTATTATCAGAAAGAGCATCGCTTTTTTTGCTAAGAACTGAAATTATTGTATCTAATTTCTTCTTCTTATTTTTATCTAAACTATCAGGGGGAACGCATTTTAAAAAATTTATAAGTTTAGATACACTATCAAATATATTATTTACCTTTATCAATCCTATCTCCAAATTGTAAAAATTTGTGAAATCAGAACAGTCTACTGTAAAAGCGTGTGATAATACTTTTATACTTTCAGTATAATTCTCCTGTAAAGTATGTATATATCCCATTAATGATAACGCTTCCATATTATTAAAATCCTCTTGTATAATTTGTTTTAAATTCTGTAGAGCATTGTAATATTCTCCTTGCGATATCAAAATCTTTGACTCTTTTAATAACTGCTCTATTTTACCTCTGTCTATGGTGGGTTTTGCTATTTTCACTTCCGCAGGAGGCGCTTTTATATTCTTAGGTGCTCTTTTTCTTATCACTTTAACATTCTTTTGTTTCGAGATTTCAGAAAATGAAATATCAAAATCATATTTTCTAACAGTGTAGAGTTTTGATACGATTGAAGATGAAAGACCAGAAAAATCTTGGGCTTCCAACTTAAATAATAAAGCAGCGTCTTTTTGAGGCGCTCTAAAAGTAATTCTACCTTTTTTGGGTATTGATTTAGCAAGAAGATGCCATCTGTGGCCACCATCATAAGAAACTTTTAACTTACTTTGTGCCCTATCCAAATTTTTATCATAAATCTTCCAGCCGATTTTATATATCATTCCTCCAATCAGAACATTGGTTGAAGGAGTATAAAGTTTAACTTTCGGAGCAGTAATATCAATATATTTATATAGTTTTGGAACATCCCCAGGTTTTGGTTCATCTGGGAAACTTATATTATCTTTTGTTCTAAAAACAAAATAAAAGCCGTACAGATTTTCCTTTTCTGCGTAGAAAGTCAAATAATCTTCATAGGGCGATAATTCATAATATTTTTGCCAATGCTTACCCTTATCTGATGTATAATAAACCACAATTGATAACAATCTATTTCTATCTCCCCTCAGTTTTAAGGGTATTCTTACAGGAATTACTCTTTTTTCTTTTTCCCTTAAAGGTGGAGCATTTACGGTTTTTGTATTTTCCTCTTCCCCCTTTACAATTGCTTTTTCAATAATAGGGCTTTGTTCAGATGAAGTATCTTCTTTTACAAGTTTCACATTACTATCTTGTGACTTTACAACTTCTATTTTTTCTTCTTCCTTAGCCTGTTCAGGAGGTTTTTTCGTTAGCGAAGTTACTTTTATTTTTTCAATAAATCTTGAATTTCTTCTTGTAATAATTTTTGTTACTCTATTACCTGCTAAATCAGCTGCATCAAGAGAAAATCTAACGTATTTTTGGGAGAAATCCGTTATATACCATATCGTCTCACCTTCACTGGGCATATTATCACTTACCACCTGAAATTCACCATTTTTTTTATATAACAATTTTAAACTTTCACCGCGTAAATTTTTATCAACAACCTTCCATTGTAATTTTAATACCCCTTTCCTCCTATTTATATACCGCGCTCTAAAATATATTACTTTCGGTGGCTTGGTATCAACAGAAACAATATACTGGGGTAAATCAAATAAAGATGGTTTAGGCGATTTCCTAAGTCCTTCTAATTCATAAGAAAGCATAAAACCAAAATCGCCATCTTTAGGAGCATCCCATTCAATGTAGTTCTCACCGTTTTCATTCCTCTTTAAATTAAATTTATCTGCCTCATACCAATTTATTCCATCATCCTCTGTTACCCACAATATAATTCTTTTCACCTTTAAAAATGGTCTCATTTCAGAAAGAGTAAAAGCAAACTTTACTTTTCTTGTATTCTGATATGTCTTCTCTATCGGTAATATACTACCTACCATCAAAAATATAAAAACAATACTTGATACCTTTTTCATTGTTACATTACCTCCATTCATCCTTATATAATTATTATCGTATAAATTAAACATAATTCCAATATTTCCTTACAAATTCTGACAATCATATCATCTACAAACCCTCTTCCATAATTTATTATGTTTATCACCAAAAAAACTTTTCATACAACTACAAATATATCTGATACTTCTTCCTAAATACTTAACTTTTTTTATATAAGTATATATCTCATACGGTTTATAAAATGATTTTAAAACATAAAAATCAGATAGTTTGCGCATATCTACAAAAATCAAAAATACCTTGAACCTGAAAGATTCATTTTTAATGTCTTCTTTATAAACATAAAGTAAGTAATCAGGATGTTTTTTTATCAACCAGAATAGTGTAAAAAAATCAGTGTTTAACTTCAGAACTTTCTTCATATTCTTAGAATAGTAAATATTACCAATGATATTTTTAATCAATACATAATAACTTAGTTTATATATTTTTTTTGGTATAACGTTAAATTTTTTGCGCTTATAAAGAGTATAATCTATGAGGAATTTACTGTATAAGTTTTTTACCATATAATCAATAACATTGGGGTAGTGTATAAATATTAGTTGTAATGATGTATACAATAAGCCAGGCATAATTTTGTATAGATACTTTTTTATATCACTAAATTTATACTCTGATATAAGGTATAGATATGTTCTGATAGAAATTCGTTTATGTAGAAAAGCATTTGTATAAACAGCCAACAATATATGATTCTTACATTTAATAATAATGTCAATAAAATCACTATGTTTATAATATTTTAAAAATATGTATCTTGACATACTTAGAGTAAACCTATTACAAAATCTATTCGTTATTTGTTCTACTATAAACAGTTGGGTACCAATTTCCAATTTATCAAGATTTGCTATCACTAACTTCAACTCTTCATCATCAAGATATGGAACAATTTTATTCCAAAACCTTTTGCTTAAGTCCAATTTTTTAATGTCAAAATCATCAAACAAAATACTTTTTATATATATACGTCCGGCTTTGGTTATTTTTCTATTCGTAAATAACTTTGCTAAGATGTTTTTATTTTTAATTATAGATGTTATATATTTTATGTCAGATAAATTCAATATGTCCTTATATAAAATAGATAATCTTATTTTATCTTTATTAACCAATGAATTTTCATAAGAAGGATTAGATAAAACGACAATAGAAATAAATAGCAAAAAACACCATCCTTGAGGCATTATAATTTTTGACATTTTTAATCCTCCAATAACTTCCAATTCTTTAATTATTTAGTTCTCTACTACCCGCTACTTCAGTATTCGAGAGGTTCTTAAATTCACATATTGAATAAATATTACCATTTCGCAATTCTACTATTTTTGTTATAGGTAATGACTTTGGAATTTTATGGGATGTTATAATGACAATTTTATTATTAGATAAATTGTTCAATGCTTTTTCTATAAGAGATTCGGAACCAGGGTCTAAATTAGAAAAAGGTTCATCTAATAGATACACATCACTCTTTTTCAAAAAGGCGCGTGCTAACGCAACTCGCTGTCTCTGCCCAGACGAAAGGCAACAACCCAGTGGTCCAACTACGAAATCAACACCGTTTTCAACCTTCTTTAAAAATTCGCTCACAGAAGAATTCTCCAATGATGCCCTAAACTCCTCTTCTGATGAATCCGGTTTTACACACAAAATGTTCTCTTTTATAGTGGCGTTAAAAAGCACACTTTCATTCGGTATAAGAGTTATCAAATTTCTTAAATCATTTCTGTTTATCTTTTCTATTTCTACTCCATTTATCAATATTTTTCCTGTGGTAGGCTGCAAAAAGCCACAGATGAGATCCAACAATGAACTTTTACCTGCACCACTTGGACCTTTTATCCATACAAAATCGCCTTTATTTATCTCAAGATTTATATCCTTTAAAACAGGTTGTCCTGAAATATATGCAAAATTCACATCTTTAAAAATAATGCTTTGAATAGTTTGCAATTTCTGCGTTCCCGTTGGCTGGTAATTATCCTTTGGATATTCAAAAATATTATATATCCTCTCTAACGAAACATATGCCTCTAAAAGTCCTTGATAGGAATCTAACAATACTTTTACGGGCTTATTCAAAGTTACTATATTAACCAAAAATGCTGTAAAACCTCCTATTGTCAAACCAAAAAGTTTATGAATTAAAATATAACCAGATAAGATAAACAAAGCAGCAAAACCCACGCCATATAAAAGCTCTATAACTGCTCTGTTCAATGAGCGCGCTTTTGCGAGTTTTTTTTCTTTTCTCGTATACTCGTAATTCACATTGGAAAAATCTTCTATTTTTAATTGCGTAATCCCAAATAATTTAGTAATTTTTAAGTTGTGTAAAATTTCAGATATATTTTCCAAAACCTCAGTAAAACTTTCTTGGGCTTCTGCTCTTTTCTTTTTTATGCGTCTTGTGAGTTTATAAATTATATAGTATATTATAGGAGCTGCAACGAAGATCATAAGCGCCAATGGCAAACAAATATACGTTGCAACTAAAAAACTTGCAAAAATCATCAGAACCGATACCGCAGCACTACTTATAAAAAATCCATATATGTATTGAATCTGAGAAATATCCGAAGTTAACCTATTTATAAAATTGCCTATCTTGTCCTTTGTAAAATATAGATAATCTAAATTAACTATCTCTTTGAAGAGATTCAACCTCACATTAGCAGTCACTTTTAATATAAATGCACTCTTTATATATTCCAGTAGAAAACCAAATAGGGCAACAAGCATAGATAGTCCAAGCATACCAAGAGCAATTTTTATGATAATTTCCATAGATTCATTATGAGTCGCCTGACTATCCAACAAGGGTTTTACTAAGACAACTCTGCCCTGAAAACATAGAGAGTATAGCGCCGTTAAGATATATATAAAAATTATATCTTTATACCTGTTCTTAATCGGCTCTATAACGAAATTCCTATATTTCTTTCTAAGCCAAAACAGCAATAAAGACATCATCTCTTCTGTATATTTTAAAAACTTTTAATTATCACGATAATTATTTAATGGAATAAAATAGGTAAGAAGGAAGGTCTATAAGGTAAATGGGAAAAATCAAATATCATCTGTCAAGAACGTTTTCTCCTCGCTGGGCCTCCTTCATAATGCATTTATTCGTTGTTTGTCTGTTCATCACAAGCGGATGTCAGTCCATAAAAACCATTAAAAAACAATCCATTGCTACAGCAAGAAAAGAGTTCATCATGGCAAAAGAAGATATCCTCAAAGACATTAAAAAACCTAAAGCTGATAACTTATATTCAAATCCAACCATTTTTGATTATTACAACCTTGCTATCTGGAATAATAAAGATATAGACATAGAAATTTCCAGATTGTTAAAGATATACAGTAGTATAAAAAGCATATACTTTGAAGACCCTCAATTTGGTATTAATTTTGCTCCTATATATGGAATTCTCAAAAGCGGCGGCCCCTTTGCAAGAGAATTTATGCTTTCTCAGGTATTCCCAGCCGCAGGAAAATTATCCTTAGAAAAAAAATCTCTATACACAGAATTCAAATCACAATACTATAATACTTTAAATACTATGTTAGAAATCCAAAAGGGAATCACCATTAATCTTATCCTCTGGGGAAAGTTAAGAATCATTAAAAATATAAAAGGAAAAAAAATATTCCTCCTGAAAAAAATAAAAAAATACTTAATTACAGCCATAAAATTCTCAAAAGATAATGTCACTTTCCAAAATATAATACAAATAAATTTAGACATTTCACGATTAAAAAAAGAAATCTGGGAAATTGACTCTAAAATATCAAATATAAAAAATATTCTTGCAACATACCTATATGTAAGAGATTATCAAAAATTAAAACTACCGGATTTAAGAGCAATAATAAAGTTAGGGAATCGCTATGTGCCAGAGGTTTTTTCCCACTCCCCTATTCTTAGAAAATACAAAGAAATCATAAACAAAAGTAAAATTGAGATTGATAGAGCAACGCGAAATTTTGTCCCCGACATAGATTTTACATTAGGTTTCACTTTTAAAAGTATGGATGCAGTAAATGGTCTTATGGGTAAAAAAGGATTCTTAAGCTCGTTAATGATGAATTTACCGGTATATCAGGAAAAACTGAAAGCAATTTTGTTATCTTCTGTCTACGAAAATCTTGCTACAAAATATGAATATGACTCTGTTGAAAGAACTCTGCTTAAAAACTATATAAACAATGAAATTGAAAAAAGCGTATATGAAGTTATCGTATCAATCATAAAGAAAGAATTAAAAGAGCTGAGGAAACTCAATAGTTACATAAATTTATTAAACAAGTTAGGGCATTCTGATTATATTCAAAACCTACAAATAAGTATTATGAAATTGGATTATAAAGAAGCACTGGTAGATATTAGTTATGAAAGGAGCATAAGGAGATTAGAAAATAGATTCTTGGTTGGGAAATTTATTTTAGGAGGAAACAAATGAAGGCAAGAATTATTGTGTTAATAGTTGTAGTTTTATCATTATCAATATGGGTAGTTATAAGTCAGGATGCACCCTATTACACATGCCCGATGCATCCCCAAATAAAGCAGGAGGGTCAAGGTAACTGTCCTATATGCGGTATGAAACTGGTGCTATCAGAAGAGAAAGAACATAAACACAATGAAAAACAACAGGTTCAAAAGAAGGAAGAAAAAAAGCAGGAAGTAGGAAATAAAACAAACGAGCGCCCGGATGAAAAAGAACAAGAACAAACTATATATACCTGCTCAATGCATCCTGAAATACAATTAAACCAGCCAGGCAACTGCCCTATATGTGGTATGAAATTAATACCTATGAAAAAGGAAAAGGAGTTAATAATACCACAAGATAAATTATCTATATATGGAATAAAACTTGCCAAAACTGAAAAAATTGACGCAACTAAAACCATTAACATTGTGGGTAATTTTGAATACAATGAACAAAAAATCTGCCAGATTAGCGCAAAATTTAATGGTTGGATTAAAAAATTATATATGAATTTTGAAGGGGCTTATATACAAAAAAATCATAAGTTAGCCCTTATATATAGTCCAGAATTAGGGAAACTACACACTGAACTTATTTTTTATAAAAAAGACAAGGTATACAAAAAGAACTTTAATAATATACTTTCTCATTTTCGCCATTTAGGACTCAGTAATAGAGAGATAAAAAGATTATCAAATCTCAATAAACCCACATATTATTTCTGGATAGATTCACCTTGTGAAGGAATTATAACTAAAAAACATATTTTTGATGATATGTATTTTATGGAAGGAACAAATCTTTTTGAAATTGTTGACTTGAAAAATATGTGGTTTATAGGCAGAATATATGAAAGTGAGATGCATCTTATTAATTTATTAAATATTGAAAACACATTATACCGCTGCCCTATGCATCACAATATTATAAGTCAGGAAAAAGGTGTCTGCCCAATTGATAACTGCCAAATGCCTCTTGTTCCTTTCAATACAAATGTTACTATAACTATAAAACATCCTCTTCTTAACAATGGAGAATATACCGACTATGTAGATTTGATATATCCAACAGTTGAAGAAGAAACGAGAACTATAACATTTAGAGTAAATATACCAAATACAAACCTCCTCTTAAGAAAAAATATGTATGCCTCTGCACAAATCAAGATAAATTATAAAAATATACTGGCTGTACCGGAAACCGCTGTGGTCTTCACTGGCGATAAAAACATCGTTTTTACATACGAAAATGGCAAGATTACGCCACAAGCAGTTAACTTAGGAGAAAAACATTTAGAAAAAGAAAATAATGATGAAAACAACTTTCTGATACCATACAAAACAAGATATATACAGATTCTCTCAGGACTAAAAGAAAATGAAACCATCCTTTCCAGCGGAACGTTCATTATTGATGCAGAATCGCAATTTCGCAAAATTACAACCGAAATGCATAATCATTAATAAATGATAAAAAAGATTATTGAATACTCCTTACAAAATAGAGCATTGGTTTTAGCCATCTTTTTTGTAGTAATGCTTATATCTCTCCAATATGCTTTCAAAACAAAATTAGATGCTCTTCCTGATTTATCAGATACCCAGGTTATATTGGAAGTAAAATGGGATGGAAGAACTCCACAAGTTATCCAGGACCAGATTGTTTATCCTCTCACCAGATATTTAGTAAGTTTACCTAAATTAAAAATCGTAAGAGCAACCGCTTTTTTTGATTTTGCTCTGGTATATATAATTTTTGAGGATGGAACGGACCTTGACTGGGCAAGAAAAAGAGTGGACCTGGAAATGAGAATGGGCAAGTTTAGTAAACCAGAAGGTGCCATCATTACTATTGCTCCTGATGAAACAACGGTAGGATGGGTCTACCAATACTATCTGGAAGATACCTCACAAAAACATGACCTTGCAGAATTACGCTCAATAAATGAATACACAGTTAAGCAGAACCTCCTGAGTATTCCAGGGGTGTCTGAGGTTGCATTAATAGGAGGATTTAAAAGAGCATTTCAGATAATTTTAGACCCAACGAAATTATTCCAATTCCATATTTCCCCCAATCAAATAATGGAAGCAATTATGAAAAACAATCGTGATGAAGGCGCAGGAATTATAGAAGTAAATGAAAAGGAGTATATGGTTAGTGGCAAAGGTTATATCAAAAGTTTCGAAGACCTTGAAAATATAGTAATTAAAACAACGACAGAAGGAATCCCAATTAAGGTTAAAGATATTGCTATAGCAGTAAATTTAGGTTCCTCTCAACTTAGAAGAGGAGCATTAGACATAGACGGTAAAGGTGAAGCAACAGGAGGAGTCGTTATAGCAAGGTTCGGGGAAAATGCCTATAGTATATGTAAAAAAATTCAGGAGAAAGTAAATGAGTTAAATAAAACCCTTTCACAACAAGGAATTGAAATAAAAACCGCTTATAACAGAAGCGAACTGATAAAACGTTCAATTGATGTGTTAGTAGAAGAACTTATACAGATTATCGTAACTTTATTTGTTGTTATTATTGTGTTTATTCTCCATATACCCAGCACAATCATAACATGGTTGATATTACCAATAGCAGTTTTAATCACCTTTGCTACACTTTCCTATTTTGGTATAAGTTCAAACATTATGTCAATAGGCGGTATTGCAATCGCATTAGGTGATATAGCAGATGGTGTCATTTCACTTATTGAAGACGTTCACAAAAGGAAAGAAAGAGAAGAAGATAAAAAAGATTTACATTCAATTGTCCTTGAATCGACGACTGAAGTAGGACCCGGCATATTTGCATCACTATTGGTTTTATCGGTCTCATTTTTACCAGTATTCGTATTAAAAGGACAAGCAGGTAGGTTATTTTATCCCCTTGCCTTCACGAAAATAATTTCCTTACTTATCGCTTCCATCCTCACCATTACAGTAGCTCCTGTCTTGATTGAATTATTTGTAAGGGGCAAAACCATACCTGAACAGAAAAACCCTTTAAACAAACTTATGATAAAGTCATATACATGGATTTACAATATTTGTTTTAAATACAAAATTGTATTTTTGTTCTTGGCTTTTCTGATGCTGTTGAGTATGTATTATCCTATATCAAAAATGGGAACGGAATTTCTGCCTCCCTTAGAAGAAGGTGATATATTGTATATGCCCACCAGCGTCCCTGGCATGGCAATTCAACCAGCATTGAACGTCATAAAAAAACAGGACCAGATATTAAAAACATTTCCTGAAGTAGAGAAAGTATGGGGAAAAGTTGGAAGAGTAGATTCAGCAACAGACCCCGCGCCTATTGAAATGTTTGAAACAACCGTAAAACTTAAACCCTACACAAGATGGCATAAAAGAATTATTGAAGAAGGATATATTGAGGATTTCTTAGAAAATATCCTGAAAAAACATAATAAATTAGACGAAAAATTAAAAAGTTCCTTAAACTCCATAGAAAAAAGTATTAAAAAGAAATTTGAATATAACTTGCGAATAAATCTATTAACTACTGAATATGAAAAAGCACTAAAACAAACTATAAAAATATTAGAAGACGAGATTAATAATATTATTGTAGTGAACAATATAGAGTTAGATGAAAAAGAAAAAAATGAACTGAAAAACTTTATAGAAAATCTCCCATTACGACAAGTAAAGTCAATTTTTGAACTTATGTTTGAAGAAATGGATAAAGAACTTAATATTCCTGGATTTCCAAATATATGGAGTATGCCAATCCGGGTGCGATTAGACATGTTAAGCACAGGTATACGCTCGCCTGTCGGCGTTAAGATTTACGGACCCGATTTAAAAAAACTTGAGGAAATAGGAATTGAAATAGAAAAGTTACTAAAAAAGAACAAAGACACAATATCGGCAATCTCAATGAGATTGGGGTCGGGCTATTACATACAAATTGAACCGGACAGACAGAAATGCGCCCGACTCGGAATTAATATAAGTGATTTATATCAAACACTCAGATTGGCTATCGCAGGTGAACCCATCAGCGAAATCGTAGATGGCATATATAGATATAACGTTGTATTAAGATATCCTTATGACTATAGAGAAGACATTGAAAAATTAAAACACCTTTTCGTAAATTCTTCTTATGGAATAGTAACTATTGGAGAAGTTGCTCAAATAAAACAAGTAAAGGATGTTAGTTCAGTTTTAACGGAAAACTCCTTACCTACCATTTATGTATTTATTACACCTAAAAGTAATATAGCAATATCTAAATATGTAGACAAATTAAAACAGTTGATTGATGAAAAAGTTAAAGATAAATTCCCAACAGGATACAATTATTTAATAAGCGGTCAATACGAATATATGCTTCAAATGTATGCTGATATGAAATTGATTATCCCTTTAGCAATAGTTATTGTATTCATTATTTTATATTTAGTAGTCAAGGACTTCTGGATGACATTTATACTTCTTGTAACGTTAAGTTTTTCTTTAGTGGGTTCATTTTGGTTTCTATACTTGAAGGGATTTAATTTAAGTATAGCCGTTTACTCCGGATTATTGGTTTTATTAGGATTTGCAAGTCAAACGGCAATAATAATGCACGTATTTTTAGATGAGGCAGTAATAAGGCATCTGAATGGTAGAGATAGAATGAGTGTGGAAGAATTCAAAATGGCAGTGTTTGATGGAGCGGTCTTACGAGTCAGACCAAAAATAATGAGCGTTGCTACCTCAATCTTTGGCTTACTACCAATAGTATTATCCTCCGCAAAAGAAGCGGGGATAATGACGCAACTTGCCGCTCCTATGGTAGGAGGAATGATAACCTCCACCCTTCACACCTTACTTTTAGTTCCAATATATTTTTATATATACTATAAAAAACGCTTTACTATACCAGAATAAAATAGATTTATTAACTAACGCGCCTGTATAGCTATCTTTTGAGTATATATCTTTTGCACTTGCTCTTTTTCATTAGCATATATCTGATAAAAAAACTCCAACACAGCCGGTAATTTAGGTTCTTCACCTGACTCTGCCTGCCCATCTCCAATGCAATTACCACTATCAATATTAGATGACATCATATCAGCATAAGAACTGCCATTTTCATCATACCCAGGTGAATCTTTTAACTCAAACATCTTGGGACCTACCCCGCCTGACTGCTCATAAGCGAAATAATGTATGTTAAAAAAAACTAAATATTCACTTAATGTATCTGGTTCCAGTTCTTCCTTATCTGCTGTCAATATTTTTGTCCCATCTAATTCTGTAACATACCTCTCAAATTTCCATAAAGGCGTCCTCGTTACTTTAGTTTTCCTTTGTTCTTTTGACTTTGGAACACGACTCTCCGTTATTCTATATCTAACTCTTACCGGTCTTGTCTGTCCCAGAACAGTAGTTATGGAATTAAAAATAAACTGATCCCTTGCTTTCAGAAATTGATCTTCACCGCCGTCTACCATTCTGAAACACTGTTTTGAAGTGGAACTCGGTGACAAAGTACCCGTAAGATCTCTTTGTAAAAAATCCAATATATTTCTTGCATTGTTTGCTATATTTATCAGATCCTCGTTCTGAGTATAAACAAGTGTAGCAGAACGGAATATAAATGCGACAATACTGATTAAAAATACCATCAAACTTACGGCTACTAATAACTCTATAAGTGTAAAACCTCTTTCTACATTCCGCATTGTAAATTTTTATCAGTCACCATTACTGGAAAAGATTATCCAGAACGATTCAAACTTTATAGATTCAGGAGGTGGATTACCCTTTATCTGATTTTCATAGTTGGGATACACTTTAATTCTAAACCTATAATATGGTAATGGTTCAGGTCTATGAACGTCAAAGGCGTAGGAAAGATTACAAATAGCTGGAAACCTTTTTTCTAAGTTAACATTCCCGCCTGGTGGCGAACCTGTGCTACCTTTTTTCATTTCCTCGCCGAGTTTACGCATATATTCTTCCGTTTCACTTCCAGCTTCAGCGCCTTTTACACAGGGGCTATACACTCTCCCATCAGAGGACGTCCCTTGAAAGTTTTCCCCCTCACCAACAGGAGGTGCTTCAACAACTTTCTGTTCTCCTGGCGGATATTGCAAATTGGTCGGAGGAAACATATAAAATTTACTTTCACCTCCACCTTCCGGATATTTCGGCAACGGAAACTTCATCTCCCCCTTCGGCAATCCAACCAATTTCAGTAGTACCGGACTTCCCGGCGGCGCACTTCGCATCGCCTGCTCCAACGAGGTCTTTATACTATCCGCAAAAAAACATATCTCCGTATCCTTGGTAGCTTCCCCTGTGTTTTTAATTGCTAATGGAAATAATGTTACTATACCTAAAATGCCAACAAGCATTATCACCAGCGCTATTAAAATTTCTATCAACGTAAAACCACTGCTTCTATCCTTCATCTCTTTTCTCCTTATAACATTTCTTTATTCATTACTCTATATTCCATTATACAAAAAAGTTTATTTTTTTACCAAAAAATAACGGTTGCCAATTTTATTATTTGGTTTGGGCGCTATCACATTTGTCAAAGGTAGATTCATCTATCCCGCCCCTGGTCCTACCAAGTTTTATGTAAATACATTTATATGGAGCATCTACCGGATATATTAATCCTAAATCAGCATTACCTTTAGGTTCATCCATAAATTTCTCTTTATTTTTTAACTGAATATTAGGAGGCAGAAATAAAGCCCCTTCTGGCATAAATCCTATGTATGATGGATTTACTCTGAATATAGAAACATTAGTGTAGAACCCTACACCTTTAGGTAATAGCGTTGGTGGACCTTCCATAGTATCAGTGCTACCGGCTTGTCCTTGCTGCCCAGTTTGAATCTCTAAGGTTGTATTACCCGTATTTTCCATATATATCTGCATATTTGCTTTATCTTTATCTAATAAAAGATAATGAAAATTTTTTTTAGTTATAGCCATATTTTTTGCTAAACTAATAGTTTGGTTTAACACCTGTAGCCCTTTTTTTATTCCAACGGTTTCTTGCCATATAGAAAACAGCGGATACGATATGCCAACTATTAAAACCATAATACCTACGACCGTCAGGAGTTCTAAAAGGGTAAAACCGCTTTTTAATGATGGGTGTGAATTAAGAATGGAAAATTTTTGATTACCCATCATAAAAATAATTTCTTTATTTTCGTTGTTGTTTTGCATTCCAACTGCATATATCGTCGCCGTTGCAAGCACCATCTTGTGATTCACATCTTTTATCTATACCGCACGAAAATATATCAGGAAAGTCAGACGGACCTGATTTGTCTGGTCTTGATTTACCAGGGCTTATAAATTGTAATTCAGAACCGAAATTGTCAAAAATTTTATTTGGTTTTGTATAGTCATTACCTTCCGGTTTTCTCCTCCCCGCAAACTCCCAATTCAGTAAAGATGCTTGAGGTATTATTGGGTCGTCTAATTTCTCAATGCATCTATCCGGAACATCCGGGTCACATTCAGCTTTGTATCTATATGATTTACAAAGGTATTCAAATAGACATTCCGAGCCATGACATCCCTTTTCTGATGATTCGCTGGGAGGATATTCGTGATGCTTATCGTAAAAGACATTAACAGCATTGATGTATTTTGTTATCTGTGCACGAGTTGCTTCCACCATTGCTTTTAATTTTGCTTTCCTACCAACCTGTGTAACCAGAAGCATAAGAACGCCTATGATACCTACAACTATTAACGTTTCTATCAAAGTAAATCCACCATTAGAGTTTAGAATTTTAACTTTTGCCAATTGACTTTTTGTCATCGTTACCAGTTACGAATGCGGGTGTTTTTTTCAAGGTCTTCCGGATCAGCAATAGAAAAACAGCCGTTGCCTCGGATACGAGATTTTTCTTTTCTAAGATAATCGCAATCGGCAGTCCATATGTCTACGAAGCGCGGGTTGTGTCCTACAAGACCCTCTTCTTTACCTCTATTCTGTCCCCAGTTGTTGCGATAAAAATAAGGCCACTTGTCTTTAGAACAAAGGGTGTTGTCCGAACAGAGATTTTCTTTTTTAAAATCCATATAAGGCTCTTTACCCTCCGTAGTTTTTGATTTGCTTAACTCTTCATACAATACTTTACTTGAAAATCTATCATCACTTGGAGGGTAAATACCCTCATCTTCTTTATACATCGCAAGAGCGGCTTCCAAACTACTAATATATGTTTTGGCTGCACCTTCTGAAGATCGGCACTTCGCCCTCATTAGATATGGTAACAATAAGCCAATGAGAGTTCCTATAATAGCCATAACCAATAATAACTCAATCAATGTGAAACCTTTTTTCATATATTACCCCTTAGAACAATTTTACAAAACAAGATATCCTCTTTTTAAGTTTGTTATATAAGCCATATAATGATTTCATCTGTATATAATATAATGTATTTTTTTTAAATGTCAATGTATTATACAAATTTAAGAAATTACCAAAAAGAGCGAATACCTTAAAAACTCAAAAGTCAAGGCGGTAGGAGCGGCTGGCACTATCAAAAGCACAGGGCTGGAGTTGCGTCGTATCTTCTTCTATCAATTTTTACTGGTTTTTATATTTTTATTATTAAAATACCTTCTTTATGAAGGAAGTGTCAGCAATTAGTAAATAGGAGGTTACTCCAAATATGAACATTCTTATTATAGATGATGAAATAGGGCTGACAAAAGTTCTTTCTGATGCTCTTACTAAAAATAATTATAAAGTAAAAGTTACAACTGATGGTCTATCTGCACTTGAAGAAATAAAATCACATGATTATGAAGTAGTTGTTTTGGACATCAGATTGCCGGGCGTTAATGGTATAGAAATATTAAAAATCATAAGAGACATAAGACCTGATACTGCTGTTATAGTCGTTACGGCGTATGGGACAGTGGAACTTGCGGTCGAGGCAATGAAATTAGGTGCAGCTGACTTTATGCAGAAACCGTTTTTAGTTGATGAACTCCTATTCCGACTTGAAAAGATTCAAGCATATATACGACTCAAAGCACAATTCGAATATTATAAACAGTGGCATGAAGAAACATACGGACTGGAAAATATCGTTGGCAAATCAAAAAGAATGCAGGATGTATTCCGTCTCATAAACATTGCTACCAGTACGGATTCAACTATATTAATAGAAGGTGAAACGGGAACGGGTAAAGAATTAACTGCCATGGCTATACATAAGAGAAGCAAGAGAAGCAATAAACCATTCGTAAAATTCAGTTGCCATCTTGTCCCGGAAACATTGATTGAAGACGAACTCTTTGGTCACGAAAAAGGTGCTTTTACGGATGCAAAAGAGTTAAAGGTCGGAAAGGTAGAGAGAGCCAACGGTGGCACGCTTTTTTTGGATGACATTGACGATATGCCTCTGTCCATCCAGCCAAAACTGCTACAACTTATACAGGATAAAGAGATAGAACGGATAGGAGGTACAACCTCAATCAAAGTAGACATAAAATTCATTGCGGCTACAAAAAAACCTCTTTCAACATTAGTTCAGAATAATCAGTTCAGAGAGGACCTATTTCATAGAATAAATGTCCTGAAAATTGTGCTTCCGCCATTGCGAGAAAGAAAAGAAGACATTCCATTACTTATTTCGCATTTTCTAAAAGTATACTCAGAAGGAAAGGAATATCATCTATCGCCAGAGGTTTTAGAATTTTTAAATAACTATCATTGGCCAGGTAATATCAGGGAATTAGAAAAGTGTATAGAAAGAGCGGTCCTTTTAGCTGGCGATGCCAAGATAATCAAAAAGGAACATATGATACCTCCTGAATATTATGTAGAGACAAAGAAATTACCGTTTGAGGTTGGCTCGACTGATAAAATGGATGATTTTTTAGAGCAATGCGAGATATTTCACATCAAAAGAGTATTGGATAAATGTAATGGTAACAGAACACGCGCTGCTGAGCTTTTAGGTATTTCAAGAAAAACCCTTTGGGAAAAAATCGCAAAGTATAAACTAAAAGTAGAATAACCTAACTTTTTATCTCTCTTTCTTTTATTACAAGAAATGAAGCATCGCCCTGTAATTTTTCACTGATTATGTAGTCACCATCTATAATTGGTGCCTTTGCTTTTTTCATACCTTCTTTTGACTTATTATATGCCATGCGAAACAAGAAGTCAATACAAGCCCTCATAATCAAGGTAAAAAACGCAAAGGCGGTGATAACGTTTATAAAAACAATATTTAACATAAGGACATTAAAGACGCTCTAATAGTTCGCCCAAGGGCGGCACTACACCCTAACCCCACCCTTCTTCGTGAATGGAAAGAGTTTTTAGTATTCATACATTGTAAATCTTAAGATACGATCGTAAAATTTCAAGTATATTGATAACCCCCCTTTTGTAATGGCAGATTAGAAACTTTCGTCTTCCAGCGGAAGGACAAATATCTTGTCTGAAATGTTTCTTTCCAACGCAACCTTGCTATTTTCTACCTCTACTACCATCTCCGGATATTTCTGTAATATTTTTATCACAGAACCCGGATAAATACCAAACGATTTCAATGTTAAAAATGTTTTTGTATCAAAATCCTTTGTAAAAATGACTTTATAGGTTAAATTCAAGGAGGCATCTTTTGCGGGGATAACAACGGGCTCAAATTTTTCGTTTTCCGATTTACTACAACACCTGCCACGCGGAATTGGTTTGTCGTGGGGACATGCCGGCGGATGGTTCAAAATCACACATATCCTGTCCGCTACAACCGCACTTAAATAATGCTCAAAAACACAGGCGTTTCTCTCCATTAAAACCTCTTTTAAATTCAATATGTCCAATAGTAACCTCTCCGCAAGGCGGTGTTTTCTTACAATAGCAGTCGCTTTCCTTAAACCCACATCTTTTAGTTTAACAACACCCCCATCATCAACTTCTACAAACTGCTTCCCTGCACATACGTCAAATAGTTCCATAATGTTAACGTCTTTTAATTCCACGCCTGCATCAAAACAGGGAAGACGCTCAGGAATATTGTTCAATTTGATGTTAATACCCTCTTCCTTCGCAACGAAAAGAAGTTCCAGAAATTCGTCAATCTGCTCTTTACTAATCATAACAGTTTTATATATTTATTTAATTTTAAAAGGAGTGCACCTACGCCAATCGCATAAAAAAAGTTAAATAGTAATATGGTGATTGCAACTTTATATCCAAATTCTTTTATAGTGACCAAAAACTGGGCAAAGCATGGAACGAATAAAGTTATTATCACTACACTTGCGAGCGCCTGAAACTTCGTAAGAGTTCCTGCCTGATATAAAGCGAAAAGCCCCGCCGCCCCATAGTCCCTTCTTAAAAATCCGAGTATGAAAATTATCATCATCTCGGGAGGCAATCCCAAAACCGATTTTATAACAGGACCTCCTACCTGCTGCGCTTTTGCCAGTAACCCTATCTTATCAAATACATATAATATAAACGTCCCAAGAATGAAAAGCGGAACCGCTTCTTTTAAATACCACCACATCTTTAAAAACGTCTTTGTCAGAATATTTGATATATACGGCATTCTGAAAGGAGGAATCTCCATAATAAACGGTAACGGTTTTGTCCTACCAAAAATCAATTTATTCGCAATGAAAACAGGAACTATAGTACTGATGATTAAAATAAATATCCACAAAAAAATCGCTTTTAACCCTATTTTCCCCAGTATACCTAATGAAACGCCTAACTGGGCAGAACAGGGAATTGATAACGACAATATGAAAGTAGTTAGTACTCTCTCGCGTCTTGTTGGCAAAATTCTCGTTGTCAGAGTTGCCATCGTATCACAACCGAAACCTAAAACCAGAGGTAACGTTGCTCTGCCTTTTAAGCCCAAAAGCATCAAAATCTTATTCATAAAAAGCGTAAGACGAGGGAAAAAACCAATATCTTCTAAAACGGAGAAAAACAGGAAAAATGTAAACATTATTGGCAACACAAGAGCAAAAGCATAAGTAAATCCCATTGTGATTATACCGTATTGCCCCACAAACGCTTCTGTAACAAAGTTCACCCCAAACATTCCTTCAATCACCCTCTTCAAAAAAGGATTTAACATACCATTAAAAAATCCATTTTCCACCAAATTAACTAAAGTCCCTGAACCAAAAACACCAACAAACTCATAAGCAATAAATAAAAGAAGAACGGCAAAGACACCACCCCAGACACTGTGGGTTGTCATTTTATCAAATAGATAATATCCCCCCGCTTTTTTGCCAGGTGTTTTTACAATGTCCTTGTAAATCTTGTCCACACTCTCCGTAGATTCGCGCAAAAAATTTACAAAATAACCTCTGTCGGCTACTATCCGGTCAGAATTTATGAAATCCTTGAAATGGAAGTCAAAATCAATCTGTGATATATTATTTGAACTAAGAAGTAGTTTTAAAAATGAATGAATTGATTTCGTATCACAACGGTGAATATCTATAACCTCCGGCAAAGATAACAAGAAATTTTTAACGTTTGAAACACCCCACCCCTGCACCGCAATAGTCGGGAATACCTCTACCTTTGATATGTTATCCTTGACGTTTGACCACAAAGGTATAAGCCTTTGACTTTGGATTTTAAGTTCTGATATATCTACCTCTATTCCAAGCGTCTTCGCCTCATCCCACATATTAAGAACAATAGCATACGGCTTATTCAAATATTGAAACCCTGAAACAAGGTTCAATAACTTCTTCAAGTTCTTTGCATCACCGATAAATAATATAAAATCTGATTCAAGAGCAACTTTCAAAGCAACAAAAGCGTCCTCAGAAGTATCAAAAACACTATTGATGCCTGGAGTATCTATAACTCTGATAAAAGTATTAAGATTGGAAGATTGACAGTTAGAATCTTTAATCTTAGGGACTTTAACTTCTATATCCTGAAAGGTAATATCCACCGTGGTTCCTGGATAATTACATATATTAACATATTTGCCCGTTAACTGATAAAACAGAGCGCTTTTCCCCACGTTTGCAGGTCCAATCAAGGCAATTTTAAGAATAGATGTAGAATTATCTGCTTTTATATTAGATAACTTTGTATGGCATTCCATAGTTTCTAATCCCTAATTCATTAATTTTAACACTTTTTAATTTATTTGCAACTCATTCTCAATAATATAAGCAACTTCTATTTTGCAGGCATTACAAATGGTAAAACACTATATCACATCTTTTATTATCATATTTGAGAATGATTTGCAATTGATTATATTCTAATTCTACCTGTTTTCTCGCTCTGCCTAAAGTATACCCGCCAAAAACCACATTTAATTTACAACCCTACCTTTCATGTAAATGTATATGTCAATTAGGATTGGTATTTAAAAAACCTTCTTCACTACCACTTACAAAATCTCTTCTTTACTAATGTACGACTCTCTTACGTCTTTTAATTTAAAAATAAGTTCCATCCATAATTTCCTTGCTGAACCTGGAACGTCTATTTTTATTTTAAGCAGTTTTAAAAAATATTCCTTATCTATAGCAGCGTTGATAAGACCATAATAAAGTTTATCACCCAATATATATCCTATGGCATGAGTAACGGTTATGAACGTATTAAACTTCATATCGTAGAACTTGCCTAATTTTTTGTTTTTCCCTCTGTTAAGCAACAACTGCTCCATCTCATAATGTTTTATAACCTTCTTAGTGGCTTCTTTCAATACGATTGTCTTTTGATCTTTTAATTTTCTGTTTCGCAAATACAACATATAATCATAGAAATCCTTAATCTTATAACACTTTCTTTTATGATTTATAATCTTTGACCCACAAAACCCTATAGCTTCATAAATCACGGTGGAATAAAATCTGTCTATGCAACTCAATTTTTCAAAAGTAGAAAATTTGGAAAGTTTTGAATGAATATAGTGTGTTGCCTCTTCGGCGACATGATTTATTGAATAATTTGTAAGGATAATAATGTTTCTCTTTGGTATAAAATAACTTTCATTTTTCAGGATAATCTCTTCTATATATTTTATCTCTTGTGCAGACAATTTCTCAGGAAGAACAGATTCAATGTCTTTTATGTTATGTATGGATAAAACGGACAAATCACTACAATCAATCTTTATATTAAAAAACCCAGATAATTGATCTATTATCTCTTTTACCTCATCACATAGATTTGATAAACTCTCAGAGGGATCACACCATTGCGGATGCAAAACACATCGCAACTCTTCCTTGCCTTCATACCAGTTCAACTGTGACTGCAGTTTGGCTATAGGGGTGGTATTGATAATGCAACATATCTTTGGTTTTATGTATACCACATCAACCATATCAGCAAGTCCGAGTTTTGCTAATTTCCAATACACTTTGTCACTATTTTGATGAATTATGAGGTAATTTATTTCCTTTTTGAATCTTTTTCTTACGAAATCAATCAATTTTTTAGGTATGTGATTATAAGCAAGATGAGCATCGCCGTAGAAGACCACTATCAAATATTCAGGGAAATCCACAAGTAGTTCCGCGATTTTGTTTATTGCAAAGTTATCTCTTGACTTTAAAGACGCTTCTTTGTCTTTAGATCGCATATTTATGCCAAACACCTTTATCTTATTGCCTTTGGCAAAATCAATAAGACGTTTGTAGTGTAGCCAATTCTGGCCCCATGTTTTTTCATATTCAATCTTCTTCAAAAATTCCTCATCACCAATCTCATTATTAAGATACAGATTAAGATAACGCTGATGCTCCGTCAAAAATGCTTCCATGCACAATACTATACCCTTTTTCTGTTGTTTATAACTATTATTCGTCAGAACCTTACTTAATATCCTTTCAGGAATCTTTTGTGCCTGTCTTAAAGTATGAAAGTCCCCTATAAAGACCACATCTGATGAGATAACCTCGGAAACCAACCCCTCCTTAGTAGTTACCAATTCAAAATCAGATATCTCTTTCAAATACTCTGATTCATATTTCCTCAAACGCTCATCCTTTTTCTCATATTCGCCGATACGGGCTAACAACTTCTTATATATATCAAACTGAATCTTAAAAATATTATTTCTTACATCATTCATTATTGCAGATGGAAATCTTAAAATATAAAAGTCAAAAGTCAAAAGTTGAAAAAGAAATCCAACTCGCAAACCCGTAATAATAGATAATAAATGTTAACTGAATACTGAATAAAGGAGAATTTTGTAGTGTGGTAGTTTCTGAAAAGATATCAAAAATTCAAAACTTATCGTTTTACAATTCAGTTTGGTGAACTGTTGGGGTGAGTTTGTGATAATAAGATTACACCAAAAACTATTAACCAACCACCAGCTCCTACTTTCATTATTCATAGACAGAATTAGCAAGCCATACTAAATACTTCGGATTACCTTTTACAATAGGTAGAGCAATAACCTCTGGAACCCTGTAACTGTGGTTGGCTTTTATCTCTTTTATGAGTTCCTGAAATTTATCTTTTACTGTTTTTATGAGAAGCATTGTCTCCGGGTGCTTTTGTATCTTATTATCCCACCAATATTGAGACATTATTTCAAAATAATTAACACACGCAGCCAATTTCTTGCTCAAAACCGTATTAGCAATCTTTTCTGCCTCTTCCTTATTATCCGTCGTAACAAGAACAACATAATATCGGTATGCCATATATAACTATTCTATTTAGTTAACAGTTCCTTACTTAATATTCCAATAGTGTGATCAATCTCCTCTTTTGAAGTATATCTTCCAAACGAAAATCTTATGGCTCCCTGGCCAAAACTCTCGGGTATCCCCATCGCCGAAATTACATGAGACATACCAAAATGTTCCTTACACGCTGAACCACCCGACACGCATATTTTATACTTTGAAAGAACATCAATGATTTCCCCGCTCTTCTTATTCTTAAAACAAACATTTAATATATGAGGAATCCTATGTATATTCTTACCTACTATTAAAATGTTACTACCAAATATTTTTTCTAAATTCTGCTCTAAATACTTTTTCAATTCTTCTAATCTTGCCCATTCTCTATCTCTTTCTTCGATACATTTTTTTATAGATTGACACAGGAAAATATTACCAGCAAAATTTTCGGTTCCTCCTCGCAAGCCAAACTCCTGTTCACCTCCCAATATCTGAGGCAATATTCTTACACCTTCTCTCACGTAAAGTATTCCCGTCCCGCGAGGTGCATATAATTTATGACCCGATATACTAATCAAATCCGCATCCAATCGATTAAGTTTGGTATCAATTTTTGGAAACCCTGCAACAAGGTCATAAAATATAATAATATTTTTATTGAAATTCTTCACAATGCGCGAAATATCAATATATGGTTGAATAATGCCTGTCTCATTATTTACGAGCAATATACAAATCAGTATCGTATCCTTTCTTAACGAGCGTTTTAGGTCGTCTAAACTTATTATGCCATTAATATCTGTGTGGAGATAAGTAACCTCAAAGCCTTGTGTTTCTAATCGTGCAAGCGATGCTAGAACTGACTTATGTTCAACGGTTGTAGAAATTATATGTTTTCCCTCATACCTATTAGCATAAGCACAACCGAAGATAGCCAGATTATTTGCTTCCGTCCCACCACTACAAAACACTAATTCTTGCGGCTTTACACCTAAAATATCCGAAAGTTCCGCCCTGTTATCATCTAACATCTTCCTTACCTCTTTACCAAAAAAGTGTGAAGAAGAAGGATTGGCATAATAACGTAGATAAAACTCCTGTAACCTCAAAAATATATCGGCATCCAGAGGGGTAGAAGCAGCATAATCCAGATATATCATCATTATTTTTATCGTAATCTTATTATAATTAGAAATTTAGAATACCAAACTTGAATAGTGCTATTTTACTAATATGTAACTTTTTTACAAGTTTAGGCATCATTATTAATAGCGGTTGCTTCGTAATAGCATCATAGTATATGGAAGATAATAAAGAAGCAACGCTTATAAAGGAATTTTTAAATGGCAGAAAAGAGGCATTTGAGGAGTTAGTAAAAATGTATTATCCAGAGGTCTACCGCCTATGCCGATATTATATAAAGGACTCAAACGAAGCATACGACCTGAGTCAGGACATATTTATACTCGTCTATAAAAATCTTAGCAATTTCAGAGGCGATGCTCCTTTTAAATTATGGTTATTTAAAATTGTATATAATAGGTGTATGGAATTTTTAAGAAGGAAACCAAACGCAAAAGTAGTAAGCGAAATTACTCAAGAAGATGGTGAAAATTCTAATTGCGATGTAATAGAAAGTGTGATCAGCCCAAAAGAGAATCCTATTTCCTTAGAATTAAAGAATGTAATTAACGATGCCATTGGTCAATTGCCGGAAAGAACACGTAAGATTCTGGATCTCTTTTATTATTCCAACTTCTCTTGTAGCGAAATAGCCCGGATACTTGATATGTCAGAGGGGGCGGTAAAAACTGCTCTATCCAGAGCCAGAGATGCCCTTAAAGAAAAACTTAAGCCATACGTCCAAAATGAATAATAAAAAAATCTCCTGCGCTGACATAGAAAAACTTCTCGAAGATTTCCTGTATAGAAAGTTATCCAACGAAGACAGTCAATTATTACAAGACCACATTAATATATGCGCTGAATGCAGAAAAAAAACTGCCGCAGACCTAAAAATAGAAGAACTTCTTCAATTATTTTACAAATATAAAACAACGAAAGAAATTCCTTCCTTTGATTGGAACAAGTTTTATATAAAACTATCTTCAGAAAACATAACAACTAAAACAACAAGGTTCTCGTGGGTACCAAAATTTGCCTTTGCTACTTTACTGGGAGTATTAGTCGTAAGTTTAAGCATATCAATATTCTTCAAAATCAAAAACATACAGTATAGAAAAACACTTAAACTTCCCCTTCGCAATGATTACTCATATAGTCAAGATAGTATCGATAGTAAATCACAAGCGGACACTCCCTTAGATGACGAGGAAGCATACATAAAACTAACACGTAAACGTTCCAGCAAAAAACAAAAAAGATTGCTTGCAAATGACCAAAAAGAATTAGCAAAAAAAGAAGTAAGGAAGCTCTATGAAACTGATAAAGCATCGATACCTGTAAAACTCCATAAAAGTTTAAAAAAAGAAGGTGGTAAGGAAGTAACCTCTGAGAATGAAAAAACAGGAGAACCACTTACAGCAAAAGAAGGATTAGCAGGAAGACAATACTCTTCACAATTTATGTCATATTCACAAAAAAAAGCAATTCCTTCTCCCGACGAATCATCATTCCTTGTTAATATACCCCTATGTAACAATGAACAAAATATCTTCCATGCAACTAATGTCAAAAGACAACTGCTAACAGAAAAAAAATGTTATACCGATAATCTCTTAGAAGTCCCTCTGACCATTTTAGAGAATGAAAAAAGTTCTAAGATTAACATTATAGAAATAATTGACCCATCCTGCATTAATTGCAATAACTATTATGAGCTTATAAAAAATATAATAGACAATTCCAATAAAACCATTTCCTACAAAATATTGTTCTATCCTGTTAAGCACACCAACACTCTTTTCTTTCTTTTCGCAGAATCTCTATACGCAGTGGGAGAAAATAATAAAAACAATATCCGAATAATGTTGGAATCAATATTAAAGGAAATGAAAAAAGATAGACAGAGACGGAAATCTGTAAGTGAGTGGAGAAAATACCTGATAAAGAGCGCTAAGGGAATAACTAATTTACAACAATTCCTTTCAAAACTGCGAAAAGGAAACCATAAATCCCAGATTTACAAACATATTGAATTGGTAAAATTATTAAAAATTACAGCCCCTGCCATTTTATTTTTCAAGGATACCGTTTTAACAAAATACACAGGCAAAATGGACCAGGAAAATCTAGAAAAAGCAATTAAAACATTATTGAAATACTAAACGAAAAAACGGAATCAAAACTCAAAATTGCTTGCTATACGTAATAAATAATAAATGTTAAATACTAAATAAAGAGGAATGTGAAAGGGTGGTGGTTTCTGAAAAGATATAAAAAATTCAAAATTTATCGTCTTACAATTCAGTTGGGTGAGCTGTTATTTAACATTTATGATCCAAGATAAAAGACAAAAGATTTATCTTCTATCTTTTATCTACTCTTCATTTATAAAATTCAGTATTTAGGAAACTATCTAATAATGGCTAACTGGTATTAATGAGATGGTGAGAATGAGGGAGCTAAAGGAATCTCTACCATTGTTATGTAACCTTTTTGCTCAATCTTGCATCATATTAGATATGAGAAGATGTAAAGACGATTTTTTAGGAGGTAGAAAATGGTTAAAGTAAGCAAAAGCGCACAGGTGCTTGTTGTTAATATACTAATATCTATCATCCTCTTATCCGCATTTTTAGGAGGTTCTAAGGTAGGTAAAAAACCTTCTCAATTAAAAAAACTAAAAAAATTCAAGTCATGTAGAGAACTATATCAAAAACTAATTAAATTCGCATCTGGATATTCATCAGAAAAGCTGGCACAAGAATATTCTTTCGGACGTCTTTTCAAAGCAAGATGGGGTCAAGCAACAATGCTATCCTCACTAAATACGGACTCCATTACAATTACAAGGGAAAATAAATATTCCAAAACCAATGTTCAAGTTGAAGGTGTTGACGAGGCTGACATCGTCAAAACAGATGGTAATTACTTATACATCGTTTCCAATGAAAGGGTTGCAATAGTAAAAGCATATCCACCAGAGGATGCAAAACTTCTATCAATAATCCCATTTTCCGCCTCAGAGAGACCGTTAGAACTTTTTGTAGAAAAAGATAAACTTCTTACGATAAGTAACTCCGGTGAAAGTAGATACTATCACTTCCCTTATTTACAAAGTAGATACTATCACTCCCCTTATTTACAAAACTCCCTGATTACAAGAATTTATGATATCTCGAATAGAAGTAAACCTACTTTAATAAGAAAAGTTCAATTTGAAGGAAATTATAACTCATCCCGAAAAATAGGTTCTTTTGTATATTTAATTCTTACATATCATCCTCAATATGTCCGGGAATACAATAAAGTTAAAGAAGTTGCTTTAGAAACAGCGCTTCCGCGAATTATATATGGAAGCGGGAGCAAAAAATCAAGGTCATCGTATATCTGCCCCTGTAGGAATGTCAAATATATAGACCCTCTTCAAACGGCAAATTTTCTGATAGTAGCTTCAATATCGTTGGAGTCACCTACTTTTCATATCCAGAAAGAAGTTGTATTAGGTGCCTCCGATACGGTTTACGCCTCTTTAAATAATATCTATATCGCAAATAACTTCTATGATTATGGAAGGGTGGGAGTTGAGAATTTAACTCAAATATATAAATTCTCTATACAAAATGGCAAAATTTTGTATAAAGGTAAAGGTGAAGTTCCAGGAAAACCCATAAATCAATTTGCAATGGATGAACAAAACGACTTTTTTAGAATTGCGACACAAACATATAGTAAAGGAGTACCATCAAGCAATGTATATATATTGAATAAGGACCTGGTTAGCGTAGGGAAACTGGAAAATCTTGCTAAAACTGAAAATATGCATTCAACAAGATTCTTTAATAACCGTCTTTATATGGTAACGTTCAAAAGGATAGATCCGCTATTGGTAATAGATCTTACCAACCCCACGTCACCGAAAGTTTTGGGTGAACTTAAAATACCTGGATTCTCAGAATACTTACACCCTATAGATGAAAATAACATAATTGGTTTTGGTAAAGACACAGTTGATACTCCAAAAGAGTGGGCGACACCGGGCGATATTAAGGGATTAAAAATAGCCGTTTTTGATGTTTCTGACCCGAAGAATCCAAAACAGAAGTTTGTTGAAACAATAGGCGATAGCGGAAGTAATTCACCCGTGCTACAAGATCATAAAGCATTTTTATTTGACAAAGAAAAAGAGCTACTAGTCTTCCCTGCTTTTATAGTAGAAGACAAAAAGGCCGAAAAAACATTTGATGGTGCCTATGTTTATAATTTAAGCATAAAAGATGGTTTCAAATTAAAAGGTAGAATCTCACATTACGACGATGAGGAGGCACCCCTTCCTAACAATTACACCTATGATAGTAACTTTTCAATAAAAAGAGCCCTATATATTAATAATATTTTATACACCATATCAGCCAAAAAAGTCGGTATAAATAAGCTAGATAACTTAGAAAAACTCAGCGACATAGGATTTTAAGCACATATTAGCTTATTCCATAACGTTTAATTTCTAGGAATATATACTTAAACTTTTTAACAAAAAACATAAAATACTCATCTATAAAATGCAAAATCTATCAAAAGTTAATAACCAAGCACAAAATTTAAATCCTCAATTTCTTACAATTCGTTATTCATCACTCCTGTAAAATTGTCTCTTAAAGATAAGCTTACAATAATAATTTCTGCTATACTACTTGTAACTTTAATTTTCATATCGATTTATCTATATTTAGACATAAAAATAAGGATTGAAAGTGAAAATTTTCGAGCAGGACTTATTCTTGGTGATATGATTAGGTCTATCATTGCGTCCGAGAAAAGTGTAATGGAAAAGGTATTTTTCAAAGTGCCTGTTGAACAGTGGGATGATGTATGGATTACCATAAGAACGAAAATCTCCCTGACTTTGCCGGTAAAAAAATGGTGCTTGTTTAAACTATCATTTGACAGTTTAACCTGCGGGGGCATTATAGACCTAGATATACTGAACCTTTTCAAAGATTACGAGTTCAGAAAATATTTCATAAAAAATGAGCCACGTGCTTACAAAAATTATTTTATATATCCCATTACATTATACAACAATGATATGATTGTTGTATTTCAGATACCGGAAAATATACAAAAAAGCATAAGCGCCCCCCGAAGAGCATTCTATATGACTTTAAGTTTACTTATATTAAATTTCTTTATCATATTCATAATTTTGAGATTGCTATTGAATCACTATGTATTAAAACCACTCGGCAAATTAATTGACGCCTCCATTCAGATTCAGAATAAAAACTTTGACATAAATCTTAACGTCCCTGTTAAAAAAGATGAAATAGGACAATTAATAGCTACCTTTTCAAGTATGGTGGAAAACATAAAAAACAATAATAGAATACTGGAAGAAAAAATATTGGAAGTTACGAAAAGGTTTGAAGAACTTAATAAAGAACTAGTTTTATCTCAGCGCCTCACCACAACAGGTATTATGGTTTCCGGCATAGCACATGAGATAAATAATCCTTTAGGTGCGTTAATTAATGCATCCTACCTTCTCAAAAATAAAAATGACATTAATGAACAAACTTATGATGAATACGTTAAATTAATTATAGAAGGACTTTTCAGAATCAAGGATATTGTAAGAAGAATTCTGCAATTTTCCCCACGCTATCAAAAAAACGTTAAAGCATCTGAAAGTTTATTCTCCATCATAGATGATGCTCTGACTTTTGCCAGATACAGAGCCACTAAAAAAGGTATAAATATTATAAACGAAATTACATATGAAAAGGATTTTCGCATATATGGCAACCGTTCAGAACTTCAACAGGTCTTCCTGAATTTAATCATCAATGCTCTTGATGCTATGGAAAAGAAGGGCACGACACTAAAGATATACGCCCAATATGAAGATGAACAGTTCATAAAAGTATGCATTGAAGATGATGGCATCGGCATGGACGAGGAAACCCAGAAAAAGATTTTTAATCCATTCTTTACGACAAAAGACCCAGGAAAAGGCACAGGTCTTGGTTTATATATAGTTCAATACGTCGTCAATCAACATAATGGCAAGATATATGTAGAAAGTCAAAAAAATCGAGGCACAAAATTCACCCTTCTCTTACCACGCGGTTAAAACCTAAAATTTGTTTTTTCTCCTTAATTCCTTGTTCACTTTGAATTTTTCATTAAATAATTGTAGTAGATATATCCTTCCCTTATACTCAAAGTCGATACATAGATGGCTGGTAATTTCAAAACGTCTAACAGTGATTTCACTACAACCAAAGATGGTAAAAAAATATCTGCTCTCTTCTCGTGAATTCCAAATCGGTTTTGAATCTCTTTCTCTTTCATATTCCTTACTTTACTAAAAAATATCGAAAACGACTCCTCTGGTAATCTTATAAGTTTATCCTCTAACTTTTCTACCCCTACCTTCATTTTAAATAATGCATCAAATAACGAAGAAAACGTCCCCCCTATACCCACAATAGCAACATCATTATTAAACTTGTTTTCTATGTCATGCTTTTTGAAAACATCCCATACATAATCAGTGGTCCTTTTTATCTTGGCAAAGTTAGGCACCACATCTTCACTAAAAAACTTTTCTTTTAAGACAACCCCTCCTAAATCCATAGTATACGTCCCCTCTAAATCTATATCACCAACCGCCAATTCTATACTTCCACCTCCAACGTTCAATGAGGCTTTCTTTCCATGTAAACTTTTAAGAAAACTCAATGAATGAAAAGAATATAAACTTTCCTTATATTCATCTAAAATGGTTATAACCACTCCTGTTTTCTCTTTAACATTCTTTACGACAATCTCACTATTTTTAGCAACCCTCAATGCCCACGTGCCAAAACAAACAATATCATCCACATTCATTTTGTCCATATCACTTTTAAACTTCATTAAAATGTCAATCAACTCAATTATCTTCGCCTGCTTTATCTGCCCGCTATTTGCAACCTCCTCTCCTACCCTGTTATAATGTGTCTGTGAATAAGTAGATTTTATCTCTCCATCAACAATTTCATAAACTACACATTTTGTAGAGTTACTGCCAATATCTATTACTCCTATATTCATTTTGCTTATGTCATTTCAGTTTTACCGACTTGGCACTGCCAATTTTAATATACAGCATTCTTTACTATTCGCTAAAGGGAGGTTGTGACAACGCCTCTTTTAATGCTGGTCCTATGTAATCAACCCATACAACCTTTACTATTGATACAATTGGTATTGCAATAATCAGACCTAAAATACCAAATAACTTAGCACCAGCCAACAACGCTATAAATATGATTAAAGGATGTAGTCCAACGTTTTTACCTAAAATTATAGGTGTTAAAACAAAACCCTCTATAATTTCTATTATAATAAGGGAGCCTAAACTACCCCATACAACAATCGAGGTTAAATCCGCCTGCATTGCATTAATGATGAAATTCGGCAATATCCCAGCAACTATAAACAAATTCGGAACAAAAGTCGCAACAAACTGTAGTCCACAAAAAGCCAACGGGAAGGCAGAACCAAACATTATAAGAGATACAAACGTCAATATCGTTTTTACCAACGCTACCCAGAATTTCCCTCTTATATATGCCGATACTATCCGGTTAACCTTCTTCATAAAATCTAATATACTATCCTTATACATGGGCGGAAGGTAGAAAATAAAAAAATTATATATTTTCTCTAAGTAAAAACTGATGAATATCACGTATATTGGAACTAATATCAGGTAAATGAATATTATGTTGAAAAAACTTCTTATCCAATCCGATTCGCTCGTAAATAATGTTTTAAACTTCTCAAGAAAATAACTTTTAACGTTGTTAACATCCAACTTGGACTTTATAGCATTACTTATAGAAGGTAAGTGTTCAAGTTTTTTTTCCAGTAATTTTGATACTTTTTCTATCAAAGAAACAACAACGGGAGGATTATGCTCATCTCCTACAAAAAAAGAACTCGCAAATTTATATCCATCACTCAACACAGGTGGAACTACAAAAATAATCATCACCAAAGTAGCAGATAAAAACAAAAAGTATATAAAAAGTATGGCAGCCGTCCTGCTCTTAAAAACCTTCTCAAACAATTTAACCAGAGGATGCAAAATATAACTGACTACCAAGGCAATTAAAAGCGGATTAAATATAGACCTGAGCACGTATAATAGATAGAAAAATATGAACGATACTATTACAACAAACCCTATCCTTATGTAAATGTTCCGTATATTCATCTATTTTGGCTTATCTGTCAACTTGGGAAACAGTATTGGTGGCGGCTCTATTGTGAAACTCTGAGGTAATCTCTCCAAAAATATCTTAAAATCATCAATCTTATCAAATTCACCTAAATTCTTTCCCAGGGTGCTATCAAGCTTCACAGACGACTCTACCAAAACAGGGCTAAAATATTTATTTAGATATATACAAACAACAAGAAGTGTATTAACAAACTCTATCGCCTTCTGTTTATCCACCTTATATAATTTCCAGGGTGCTACTTCATCCACCATCCTGTTACACCTCTTTACTATATCCCATCCTTTATTTATTAGGGTATATATATCACATCGTAATATGTTATTCTCAAGATTCTTATATAAACCTTCTATATCGTTTCTCAAATCCTGCCATTTATCAAAATTCGGTTTTTGCACAGTGAAATTATTGTAATTTCGAGACAGGGTAACCATTCTCTGGATAAGATTACCCCATTCATTAGCAAGTTCGCCGTTATATCTTTTAATAAGATTTTCTTCTGAAAAACCGCCATCCTCACCAAATGGAAACTCTTTTGCGAAGTAGAATCGTAGTAGGTCAATTCCAAACCGTTCTGCTATATCTACAGGGTCAACAACGTTCCCCAGTGTTTTACTCATCTTCTCACCGCTCACTTGAATAAAACCATGAGCAAAAACCCTTATAGGAATCTCAATATCTGCACCTAAAAGCATCGCCGGCCATACTATCGTATGAAATCTCGCTATATCCTTACCTATTATGTGAACATCGGCAGGCCAGTAATATTTAAATTTGTTATTATCATCAGGAAATCCACAGGCAGTAAGATAATTAATCAATGCATCAAACCATACATATATTATATGTTTGGGGTCATCCGGAACTTTTATCCCAAATGTAAAACTTGTCCTCGAGATACTTATATCTTCTAATTCCCCTTCCAAAATACTCAACATCTCATTTTTACGTCTGACGGGCCACATAAAATCTTTCTCTAAAAATACCCTTCTTAATTTGTCTTTAAATATACTTAATCTAAAAAAGTAATTTTCCTCTTCTAATTTGATCGGTTCTAATTTATGATAAGGACATTTTCTATCTATAAGGTCACTTTCTTTTACATAACTCTCGCAAGAGGAACAGTATAAACCTTTATAGAACGCCTTATAGATTAACTTCTTTTCATACAAACGTTTGAAAATCTCTAAAACTGCACGCTCGTGCTCCGGAAAAGTGGTCTGAATAAAATAATTATAATTAACCTCTAACTTCTTCCATACCTTTTTATAGGTGTCAGCCATTTTATTACAATATTCAAGAGGTTCTAAACCCTGCTCTCTTGCCTTCTTTTCAACATTTATACTGTGTTCATCTGTTCCTGTAACAAAATAAACGTCCCATCCTAAAAGTTTGCCATACCTTGCCAAAATGTCAGTGCAAGTAGTAGCATACGCCGTTCCTAAATGGGGATAACTATTAATATAGTAAATTGGTGTTGTTATGTAAAACTTCCTCCCCATACCTACAATTCTAAGTTCCTTTTTTATATTTATATACTATAAAAACTCACACTTCAAAAGTCAAAACTCAAAAGTAGTGGTAAAATTTCAAAAGTTAGCGAACTCTACCTTATTCATTACTCCGTATTCCTCACCAGCTAATATTGATAATTCAGTAGTTAGAAAAAGAATGTTCATCTAATTGAAGATTTTTTAACTCCTCGGCATTTGCCTATCAATTTTTATTTCCTTGTAAGTTCTTTCCACTTCACTATCTTTATATACAAATCCATTATATAAAGTTCTAATGTTACATTATATTTTAATTGCATTATTAATTCCAATATCTCTTCAACTACATATAATAAATATGACTGCTGTCTGAAATCGTGTATAATCTTGTTTCCTATTCTATACAATAATAATTTTAACAACACTTTCTTTTCTTCATAATTTATATCCTTCTTCAAAAGAATGTTGCTTTTCAGCATTTCGTATAAATTTATATCCCTTTTCTTCTGAGAAGACCAGAAATCAACAATATACTGATAAATATTTTTAAGTTCTTCATAATCATCCCATACTTCCTCTTCTGAATCACTATGCACAAAAAACTTTCTACCACGTGATAAAATCGTTGGTAAAACATTATTTATGCTTCTACACAAAAAGAAGAAAAATGTATTATTAGGAATCTCTTCAAGTATTTTCAACATATGATTTTGGGCTTCAATTGACAAACTTTCCGCATTTTCTACAAAAAAATACTTTTTGTATTTGTTTTCAACTTTCATATAAAAATAATTTTCCCATTCCCTTATCTTTTCTATCTCAATATTTTGTTTACCATTATCCTTTGTAATTTTAAAAATGTAATGATACCTCTTATCTAGAAATTCCCTACAAGATTCACATTTATTACAGGCAGACAAATTCTCAACATTCGATAGTTTTAACGAATCAAACAAACAGTGAGACGCTTTAATCTGTTCTAAAATCAATTCATATACCTTATGCATATTACTCGCTATAACTATAAAAAAACCGCTTTCTTTTGCTAATAGAGAAATTATGTTCACAGTTTCGACAAAATAATCTAAATTATAACTTTAGCTAATATATTTATACAAAAACAAGACTCAATAGTTCGCCGAACGGCGAATTTTAATCTTTTTTAACAAATTCAATACCATTATTAACAAATTGTAGTAAAATGTATAAACACTTCTTCTAATAGTTCGCCAAAGTGAATTGTAAAACGATAAATCTTGGGTTTTTTATGTTTTTTAATCACAGTTTTTATCTATTTTAAGGTTTTTCTTTTCTCTATTTAATAGGGAATATATCCTTTCTTCAAAATCAGTAAAGTTGTCAAACCAGTATCGTTTGTAATTTTCCAAAACCATTGCTATCCCTTCCTTCGGTTTAAGCAATAGTATTGTATTTATTGTAAATTCGTTGTATGAAAAATCTTTGCTTTGCTTTTGTTTGCCAATTTCAAATATCCTTGAATAGCCGTCAATTTTTCTGTAGCCGTCCGCGTGTTCGGTTCCCTTCGGGTCAACAAACAAAATCAGGTATCGTTTGCCCTTTTGCGCCCAAAAGATAAAGTCCGGTTTGAAATTGGCGATATTATTTTCCTTCGGATTGTAATAAGGAATAAAAACCTCGTCCAGCGTTTGGTCAAGCTTTGAAAACATCCACCAGTCAAATTGCTTAAATACATTATCAGGTTCGGCAAGATATTTTTCCAGTTGCTCAACAAATTTTACCTCGCTATCAACATTGATAATATGATTAATATAGTCAATTTTTTCAGTTTCTGAAACTATCACCGGAAGATAGTAATGGTTAGCTAAATACTTAATTTTGATTTTTCTTGCATTGTATTCGTACTCTGATTCTTTAACATAATTCTTCTCTAAATTCTGAACATCTGTGGTATATTTATCAAGATTCTTATGCTTATAAAATTCTAATTTCAGTTGTTGGAGATGTTTCTCTTTCTCTGGGTAATTTTTAACCTGCTGTATTTTTGTGAAAATTTGATTAAATCCTTCGCCACGAAACCTAACCTTTTTGAAATGCACGATTTCGTCTTCCAACTTCTTAAACTTATCAAACTCTTTGCTCTTTACTGCGAAATAATCAAAAATCCGGCCAAGAATTAACTCCGGCTCAAAAAGAGAGTTACTCTCGCCAAAATCGTAGTATCGTTCTTTTTTGGCAAAACTTTCCTTTACCTTCTTCAAAACCTTCACTTCACAATCGTATTTCGCCACAGCGACTTTATCCCCTAAAAATTCATAGAATTGCGAAGTTATATCAAGGTCATCTTGGCTGACAGGATATTTTTGAAGATCTTTCTCTTCGGCAAAAATTCTCTTGGCGGTTTTATAAACCGGCACCAAAAGCAGATGTTTTTCCGCTTCTGGATTTAGTATAAACGCTTCGCCCAAACTCTTGTCTTGTTTTTCTTCTTTCAGCGTTGCAATTATTTCTTTCAGGTTTTCGGCGTTAGTGCCAAAAACAAACAAGCTCTCAATTGGTAGAATTAGATTTTTTACTTTCTTAAATAATTGCTTTTTTACAACTTTGGCATTAAGCAAATTCTGGAGCCGTTTCCGCATGTTTTTTAGCGGCTCTATCCTCACACCTCGCCCAACTGATTGAAGAACGAATTTTTTAGCGTCGCTTCCAACTCCGATATTCACAAACAAAATAATATTTGGCCTATTTGAATCCCATCCTTCGTAAAAAGCCCGCG
>CAZWFP010000017.1:0-35693 GCA_964633175.1 uncultured Planctomycetaceae bacterium
TGCTACTTAAACTTTCAAACCTTGAACTTTTGACCTTTGACTTTTTAAGGTATTCACTCTTTGTGGTAATTTCTGAAAAATGAGTGCTATATTATATTAGGCAAAATCTGCGTAAATACTGATTTTTAACCTTTGTGGTAATTTCTGCTAAATTTTTACTTCTTAGTTTGGAGCTTTGTTCACCCTCTGGTGGATTTAGATAGTATACCAACTACTAAGAACTTCTTTAATACCTTCATCAAAGTGCGTAGCAGTTATATCAGGGAACAATAATTTCATATCACTCTGTGGGGCAATATTATCTTCTTTTAACATAATTATCTGGTCTTTTGTAATAAAAGGTGTTTTTTGAAACCTTTCTGCAAAGAATGCCATTATTTTCAAAACAAAATGAGGTATATACACAGGGATTTTATACCTATATTTTTTTATCTGTTTGACTTTAAGAAGTATTTCTTTAAATCTTAAAATATCAGGACCGACAAGTTCTATTATTTTATTATAAGTGGTTACTTTATTTATTGAATCAATAACAAACTTTACAAGATCCAATACGTATATGGGTTGCAACAAATTATTACCACCTGCTGGCAAAGGTAAAATAAATGGTATTGATAAAATTTCAATAATTTTTTTAGTAAATCCATCGCCTATACCATAAACCACAGATGGTCTGAATATAGTATAACTAAGCCCACTTTCCACAATATGTTTTTCTCCCTCCCATTTTGTCTGGTGATACAATGACATTGCATTTTCTCTTGTGCCCAAAGCACTTATGTGTATAAATCTTTTTATACCCTTTTGCTTAGCAGCAGAAACTATGTTTTTAACCACATTGACATGTATGTTTTTAAAAGATCGTTCTTTGGTTTCCATTATTATGCCGATAGTATTTATTACTACATCAGTATCATCTTCCATACTTGCGATTATGGACCCATAATCCAAAGCGTCACCCACTGCAATTTTTATCTTAGATGTATCTACCTCAGAAAAAATAAGGTGTGCCTTTATAGAATTCGTAACAAACGCTATAACGATATGATTTTCCCGTAAAAATGACTTTACTAAATTGGAACCTATGAATCCTGTAGCCCCACTAATCCAGACCTTCATAAATTATAGTTAATTACTTACCACTACACTATTTTTCATAAGGGGAGAAACTCGTTAAAATCATATCCTTCTGTAATTGTGGTATAACGGTTATGATAACTTCATTTAAGACAGGTGAATCAATTAATACATACTCATCTGCAAATTCTTTTGTTATATTAAACTTCACTTTATAATAAAAAGAACCCGTAATTGATTTATTGATAGGTGAATTAACACTATTAAATAATTCATCAGATATATTTTTATTATCTTCATCAAATAATTGTATCGATACAAGAGAGTAATAGGTATTTATACCATTTATGGATAACTCTGTTGTAGAGTTATCATCCCAACTTACTGACCCAATCAATTTATTATTCAAATTAAATTTACGTGAGGTAAAAATGAACTTATCGGTTTGCGCAAATCTTCCTTTACTGAAAATGGCTTTTATGTTTCTTTGTGGCAATGCTTTAGGGAAAAATGCAATGTTGTCAAAAGTTGTTTCCGACGGAAAGTTCCACAACTCTAATCCTTTTGGCATTCCAAAGCAAAATTTATCAGCATCATTAAACTGTGTCTTATTTTCTCCTGGCTGTGTTTCACTATATTCAAAGAAAAATGGTATTTGCACTTCCTTACCATTTATATATAATTTTGTCATCCATTGGGTATTAGAAGCCGTGCTATCTACAACAATGGCAACAAAATACCATTGATTACGATAAAACACATTATCCTTATTAGTTGCCCACCATTGATGACTTGTTTCAGATGACGGATAAGAATAAAACAGAAAAGGACTTGTAACATTAAAATTATTGAATAGGTTGTTATTGGTTGGCATAAAGAACAGAAGGAAGTAATTTAGATTCAATTTTTCCACGTCCTCTTTCATAAAACTTGCAAACACTTTTGGATTTACTTCACTATCAAAAGAAAAGTTTGGTTTCATCCAAAAAGTTAAGGTAAACTCCCATTTTTTTTTGTTAAAAATTTCCTGAGGTATGGGGAAACAGAAATTACTGTTTATTGTAGAATAGTAGCCATCTACAAAAAGGTAATAATCTTTCGTATGGGGTTGAAATAAACTCTTATCTGCATTAGAAACTCTTGCCATCATAATCTGCCCATCAATCCATTTAGGAACAACATTTTTAAATTGTTCCGAGACAGGGTATATTTCTGCCAACGGAATACTTATTGAAGATATGATTTCTTTATTTACTATTCCCTTTTCAAAATCTTCCTGGGTTGTATCTTTTATAATGTCAAATATCCTTACAACCTTTTTTACAGTAGTTTGCCCGGCAACCTTGTCAATTTGACCATCTGACTCAAGGATATACGATAAACTTTCAATTTCAAATATACCACTTGTGCCGAGCGTAAATTCGGTAGTATAATTAACAAGGTCGGTTTTATCAACAAAACGAAATTTAGAAGGATTAAACTTATTAAGATTTGTATTAGGATTTGCATTGGCTAAAATTAAATCTTTCTGAACTGCTGAAATAGTGTTATTAGATACAAGTCCATTGAGAAAAATCTCAAATTCTTCCCAGTTATAGAATAAAGGTCTATTGGGAATATTACCCGATTTTATCATTTCCAACATAGACACTTTTCTTTTCTTAATTTCCTCTGAAATCGCTAATGCAACTACATTATCTATTGATACTTCTTTCAACACTCCTATAGCTGGTTTTTGTTTTGGGATTGTCATTTTGAATAGGAAGTTCCATATATCCTGGAAGCCAGAAATTTTAGAAGGTATATCCAATACACTTTTTTTGGCTAATTCATTTATGTATGTGCCTTTAATGTTAGCCAAAGTTGCATATATTATCTCTATTGGAGCAGTATTTATTGATATGGGTGTTCTTGACGCAAGGGATACTTTATTAGGTAAGTAATCAATCCAACTATAAACCTCTTTATTTATTTCCAATTTTTTATTTCTATCATAATATGGGACGGGCTCAATAACCTTGTTGTCAGGCGAACCGTGAAACGTCAGATAAGATTCGAGTATTCTCAATTTACGATCGTTGAAATTTTTCACTGGCCCATTTAAATTTCTAACAATGCCTTCTAATTCATCATCCGCAATCCCAAGACCTATATATTCAGCAAGATTCTTCATTATCTGTATAACTTTCGGATTATTATCAAATATGTATATTTTGCTTGAGGTATCAACTGCTTTTATAATAAATACGTCACTATTACGCATATTCTTAAACATAGAAGGCAACAATCCTGACACAAACTTTACGGGACTTTTATCTTTAATAATGGCTAAAAATCTAGCATAAGAAGGAAAGTTCGCATCAGCTATATCACAGCTTATTGTATCTAAAACTCCATTCCCATTTGTATCTTCATTAAGTTCCAGCATTCCATTTGTGTTTGCATCTTCTCCAAAATACGTATAATTTTCCATAAGATTCGGAACAAATCTTTTCTTAGCAAACACTACAAGATTCGCTATTGCATAATCGATACCACTTTGGGCTACAAAGTTAGCTCTTGTATTAATTATTTCAAGTTTTGCTACTGCTGTTCCCGTTTTAACCAAATAAAGTAATGCCAGTGCTACTACACCTACAAGCGTAAGAGAAGTTATAATCAATACCATAACTATTGCTTTTCTTCCGTAGAGATTATTGCTAAATGTAAAATATTGAGTCTTATTATTTTTTAGCCATTGAATATTGTTCATTTAGGATTCTTTAACAATAGGTTTTATTTATTTGAATTTTCCAGGTTCGTTAAAAAGTATCTGCTTATACTTTGGGACGCGCACAATGATATATATATCATCTATAATCGGAGATTCTAGTAATTTTTGATTTTTTTCTGTGGGTGCAAAATATATCTGAATTTTAAATTCGTTTGCGCATACTTCTCCATTATTATTTTCTCCAATAGAAGTATCATAAGGATTTTTATTAAGAACTTTACCATCCTTGTTTAATATATTTGCTTCAAAAAGTGAAAAATGGTCTATTATAGTATAAACATCTGGTAAATTAGTTGCCGTTGCATTATCGGTCCAATACAAATTAACGATACAATTTTTATCAACGGTATAAAACTGATAAGTTCTGGTTGTATATGAGATGTCTTTACAATCTGTGCAGTATCTTTGCGGGAATATCTTTTTTATGACATCCTGATTATCCTTTAGTTTTTCTTCACCGTCTATAAGATAAAAAACATAATCTATAGTGCCATTAAAAAACATATTAGTCAGTGTTTTTTCAATGTTTATACTGCCGAGTAATTTCTCCAATTCAACATCATGTTCAATTTCATCTTTTTGTTTTGCAACATTATTACCGTTCACGTATAACTCTATCTTATCAGAGTGCATGGACAAACACACTGGAAAAGGAATACTTGGATATGGTGTATTTACGTCTGTGAGAGGTTTTACGATAGGGGTCGTAATAAAATAATTAAAAGAAAAGTTATCCGCTGAACTCTCAGGAAAATTATAAGAACCTCCTAAAATGTTATAAAAAAGGAGGCTGTCGTGTATTTTCCGTGTATTAAAAAAAGCAATACTAAAAGGTGTTTCTTCCTTTTCCATATATCCCGCTATGTTAAGAAAGGGTATAATTTCTCTATCTAAATCGCCAAGAATTTGTAATTTAAACCAAAAACACAAGTTTAATGGTTTTTCTAAATTAGATTGAGAAATTGCCTGGAAGAGGTTAGAGAATGTTTTTACGTTCTGGTTTTTTATGCTATTATCTAATAATTCATAGTTTATCCCGTCCCATAGCAAAGAATAATCTGATACAGACGTTTTTTTAATCTGTTGGTACTTAATTTTAAGTAATTTCTGCAACTGGTCATTTTTAGACAAATTATTGATAAAAATAGCGCCATAACTATTTTTAATGTTTTCGTATGCGATATTGGCGTTTTCTCCAAACAACAAGGGGCTAAGCTCCAAGAATCCATCAAATTGAGGAAATGTTGTATTAGTGAACAATGAAATGGGGAAGGGACCTATATTAAGGGATTTTTTATTTAAAGTAGGTTGTGAAGCATCTGAAATAAAACCTTTTTGAAAATCATCTATAGTAGATTCATTTATCGTCTGATATAAATTCAGATACGTCCCTTTATAACTTCTGGTTATAATCTGATTATTTTTATCCATCACCACGTTATACGCCTCTATTTTAAAGACACCAGGAGGGAAGAAGATATATGTCGTGGAATAGTCAATTAAGTTTAACCTGTCAACTCTTAACGCCTTATCAAATAACGGGTTAAACTTATATGAATAGACGTTAGGATTAGCATTGGCAAAAATCAAAACGCTTTTTTCATAATCCACTATTTTCTTAGCAACAAGGTTTTGAACAAATAGGGAAAATTCATCCCAGTTGTACACAAATGGGTCTCCAACGGTTAATCTTGCACTTCTAATTGCTTCAATTTCTTCTACAACTTTGTTTACATCATTTACATCAAGTGATACTTTTTTTACAAATCCTATTGGTTTTTGCTGTTTATATAACGTATCAATAAAATAATTCCAGAACGTTCCTAATTCGGATAACTTACTGATTTTGTCAGATATTTTAACGTTTTCTAATTTAGAGGGAGTAAAGGAAAGAGTGCTTAAATTGTTTAGAGAAGATTTTATTATTATAGAAGGGGCTAAATTTATGTTAATGGGCGCAAACGCACCAAACGAATATGATGATTCATTAATTTCACTGGATTGACTTATTTCCAATCTATTTTGATTTCGAATCCTGTTCAAGACATTTTGAGAGGGGGCGGGATTTAATACTTTTTTGTCCTCCCAGCAATCTAAACTTATATGGTTAAAAACAATAGTTAATTTGCTTTTATCTTGTATATCCCATATTTTTTCTAATATAGATTGAGTAATTCCCTCAACGTTCTCATTGGCAACAAGATATTCGAATAATAAATCTCCCAAATTTTTCCCTACGTTTAGATATTCTGAAAGATTATTCAACATAAGTTTCAGTCCCGGATTTTTTATGTTATTCACGCATATCAAAGAAGAGGTATCTATTGCTTTTATGAAAGTGTATGAGCTTATGTTTTTACCTCCCCAGTTTTTATATATAAATGATGGAACAAATATTTTTCCTCTAAATGATATAGTTTCTCCGTCGGGATTAGGAAAAGATGGCAAAATAGCGTCCTGTAAAGCTACGTTTGATGTATCCAAGAGTCCATTTTTATTCGTATCTTCATCAGAATCCAGGTATCCATTTTTGTTGAAATCCTCACCGCCAAAAACCCACTCCGATTGCATGTTTGCAACCAAACTTGTATTCTGGTGAACAAGTACTTTTGTTGCTGCAAGTTCTATGGCACTATCACTCATAAATTCGGACTGGGTCTTCTCAATATAAAAAGATGCTGTAATTTTACCAACCCACCCTATTCCTATCATAGCCATAGCCAGAACTGTAAGAAGCAGTAAAATGATAATTGCAATTATCATTATAATCCCTCTTCTCTTCGCTACGGTATGATTCAATTGGAATTTCACTGGATTGGTTTTATGAACTCAGGATAAACGGGTACAAGTACAACCATAACCTCATCAAGCATAGGTGGATTTAAAATGGGCTCAGTCGTTACGTTATCAAGGAGATTAAGGTCAAAATATGCCCTGTAATAAAATTCATCCTTCAAAGATATATTGAACTTTCCTATACCTCGTGGGTCTGTTATCCTGCCATTAAACAATTCTGTTTTATTCTTATCCAAAAGTTGCATGTTTATAACGGAAACGTAATTATTGAAATTTTCCAATCGCTGTGAATATGAAAAACCATGCCAAGAAAGAGAACCAAAAAAGTATTCTTTAGATAATTTGAACTTTCTTGAAGTAAAAGTGGCTACTTTTTCTCCATTATAATATATACCTTCAACATATTCTCTTAACACATCGTTACTGTCCCTTATGTCAATTCTTATTTTTGAAATAGTATATTCAAAAGGAGCATCCTGCATAATCCAGTAAAGTTGTTCTGCTTTATTATCGTTTAAAAAATCGTTTATATTGGATTTATTTTCATAAATGATAGTACCCACTATAGGCATACTATTTTTTTTACTAACGGTTTTTGTTACGTTTTCCCCATTTACAAACAACTTTATATAGTCGTTCGGTTTATTGTAAAAATATTTTTTTTTATCGGCGTTATATTCTATCTCATTTTCTTCACCCCAGATAAATGCGATATGTGTCCACGTTTTAGGTGGCAGTTTAAAATCATCGGCGGAGTCCTTTTTTACAGCATCTGTTAAAAACATCGTTCCATAAGTAGGATTTGTTGAAATCAACAAAAATAAGTCCTCCTCATCCAAAAATATAAACCCAAACTCGTTCCATATCTGCTCCGTTTTGTTATTCCTGTTTTTTGCGAAATACGTGGTAGTGCCACATAGAGGTGATGGAGCGATTTTGTTATATCCATAATTTACAAACTGTGGTTTTAACCAAAATGATACACCTCCGCTGAATAATTTGTTCTTGTAGAACTTATCGTAGTTTGAATAAAACTCGCCTGCATCAACGTCATTTTCCTTATCTAGGTCAACGTAGCAACTCTTATACTTATTATTCCATATCTTACTTAGATTTTCAGCATCCGTACTGTTTACGTAATATCCTTCCAGTAAATCTGCGTTTCTATCATTTAAATGTTCATAGTCAGAAATATTTAAACTAACATAGCCGGCGACATTTTGCATATTACTGTAGTGTGAAGTAAAAGGATAAACTTTCAAAGGAATTATTTTCTTTTTTATCTTCATCCTTGAAAACGGTTTTTTACTATATTCTATCGTCAGCTGAGAAATCTCTCCATCCTGAAAATCCTTCTGATACGTGTCCGTAAATATGTCAAAAATTTTTACCGTTGATGAAGAAAACGCTTTTGATTCTATGTTATCCTTAACGATTACGACACCCTCCGACTCAATGTCAAAATAGCCGGTAGGTCCCAACATCACTTCGGTTGTATAATCTAACAGGTCTATTTTAGAAAATTCTCTGTGGACGTAATAATTTTGGTTGAACCAATTTATGTAACTTTTTGGGTAAATGTTAGCCCAGAGTAAATGAACGTCATAAATTGAAAATTCATTTGGATACTTCCTTACCAAATCATTTAAAAAATCCCATATATCCTCATAAGTGTCAAATCCAACAGATGCTCTTGTTCCCAATTCAAATCTTCGCTTGTCAATAATTTCTTCAGCGATTTTCTTTGCTTTTTCACTCGTTAGAGTATGCTCCTTTACCGTTCCTATAAATGGAACCTCTTGAGGATTAAACCTTTTATTGTTAAAATACATATTTATTATTGACGGATTTGTGCCAAATTTTTCAATGAATTTAGCAATAAATTTATCACCTTTTTTATATCCCAAATCAGTTAAGAATCTGCTAAACGGCGAAGATGCCTTGTCATCTAATGATATGTATAATCCTTTCACATTAGCGAAAGCAGAATAAAGTATTTCATACCTGCTATTGTTTATGTTTATAGGCGCCCTTTCCTCTTCTGAAAAGGCTTTATTTACCCATACCTCCTTAAAACTTCTAATGATTTGGTCTTTTTTTATTGTCGGTGATGGTTTAACAATCATCCTCGTATAAGTATGATTTGTGAAAAATTCCTTAAAAAAATTTCTTTCCTTGTCATCTGAAAGATTCTTTAATACAAATTCGTAATCTATATGCTGATCTATGTATTGTTCTATCTTACTGATAACAAGTATCCTGTCAGGGAAAATGTTTTTAAAATTGTTTATTATAAGTTTTATGGTAGGTAGTTTATAATAAATTCTTTGGCTATTGTCTAAAATTTTTATTCTGAATGCGACAGTTCCCGAAGACGTATTCTCGGTTACACCACTCACATAAAAAGGTTTTCCATCAATAGTCCAACTCTTTGCAAAATGCGGCAACGATGGTATAACAGCTTTATCTATAGGCAGAGAATTTACATTAAAAAAATTGTCATTGTTTAATTCTTCCGCTCTATCCTGTTCATAGTTTCTGTTTATGTCCTCTCCAAAGTATAACCATTGAGTATATGACGGGACAAGATAATGTCCCATAAAAAATTCTCTTAGTTTAGCTATAGCCATCTGCTTACCACTATCAGCGGCATATTCTGCTTTTAACCTAAGTTTATACATACCAGATTCCTTTTGCGTGCTGCCTGAGATCAGAATAAAAACTATGGAAAGCCCTATCAGAAAAGTCAATATGATAAATGCAAAAATTATTATAAATCCTTTATTGCCAAATAATTTATTGCTTACCTTATTGTTCATAGTTCATACAGTATCCATTTCAAAACATTTTATAAAACTCCCTGCTTCTTAAGACAGCATGTGATATTATAAAAAAAATAAGCGAGGGTCAATAAACCCACACCTCCCGGGACGGGAGTGATTAATGAAACTTTATCATACACGCTTTTTACATTGACGTCACCATAAAAGTTTTCTCCCAGTTTGGTAAAACCGACATCAATAACTATTGCCCCATCCTTTACAAAATCAGCATTGAAAAAATTAGGTCTTCCTATAGCAGTAATCAGAATGTCCGCCTTTTTTGTTTCCTGTTGTAAATTGTTAGTGCCTATATGGCAAATGGTTACGGTAGGAGCGTTGGTTTTTGATTGTAAAAGTGCTATGGCTAACGGTTTACCTATTACCTCACTATGATTAACTATTACAATGTTCAAACCTTTTAAATCTACCTTGATCATAGATATAATTTTCAATACAGCGCTAACCGGTGGGGGAAGATGGTCATTTTCTCCCAAAAAAATCCTCCCTAAATTTACAGGGTGTATAGCTTCCAGGTCCTTTTCATAACTCATATATTCGTAAAAATTTACATTAAAGTCCCTTAGAAATTTCTGTATTAAACTTTCCAAAAATATGGCATGAACCTGATTATTTTTATTGACGGCAGATATGTCTTCTATTATCTTGCCAACGTTTTGCTTGTTATCAGTATCATACGAAAATTTAACTATTTCTAAATTCTTAAACCTTTTTGCATTTTTGTATATCAATTTTTCATAAGATGAGAAATTGGGGTTAGATGAAGTAAATAAAGATACCTTAACGTTTTTGTTGTCCAGTTTTTCCTTTGATTGATTCAAAATACTATCAGCAACTTCCTCGCAAAGGATGTATTTTCCCATCAATCACCTGTTTTTATTATTCAATTCGTTGATGTGAATTATAACAATTTCTATAATTTTTATTCTATATATCAGCCACAAGCAATGGTTCGCCAAATCAGCGAACATTCGACCAACTAAAGAAAAGTAAAAACCTTCTTCATTTTGCCTATTCTAACTGAGTCCTTTAATTTTATTTCAGTATTTCATTATGCTAACTGAAGGAAAAAGTGCTACAATGCTATTATTACAATCTTCAAGAATAACTATTGAGCCACATATTGCATAGCAAGAGCGGTTTAGTTTTTTCAAAATTTGAAAATTAAAATTCCTATCCTATGTTTAATAGTTCCTACAAGGTATTGGAACAGTTAGAGGAATATAAACTAAGCCAGATAGAGAAAGTGAAAGAGGAATTAATTTCGAAAGGGGAAAAGATAATTGATTTATCTATTGGTTCGCCTGACATACCTCCCCCACCTGAACTCGTTTATAATCTATTTGAGGCAATTAAAGAGTCCAAAAATAACGGCTATGCTCCATACCAGGGATTGAAAGCGTTGAGAATGGAGATAACAAACTATATGGAAAGAAGGTTTAACGTAGGACTGGACCCTGACCATGAAATTCTGATTCTGATTGGTTCAAAGGAGGGAATATATCACCTGCCATTTGTAGTACTAAATGAAAATGAACATGCGCTCATTCCTGACCCTGCCTATCCCGTATATAGAAATTCCCTTATACTAAGAAAAGCAAAATATATTACTTATTTTTTGAAGGAAGAAAATAACTTCCAGCCGCAATTAAATTTTGAGACCTTTAAAAACATCAAAATTTTATATATGAATTTTCCTAGCAATCCAATCGGTAATTGCATAGATGAAAGTATAATTACCCAAATAATTGAATTTGCCAAAAAACATCATATTTTAGTAGTGAATGACAATGCATATTGTGAACTTATATACGACAAAAAACCATTTTCTATTCTGCAATATGACAAAGAAAAGACAAATACAATTGAATTTCATTCATTTAGTAAATCACTATCCATTGCAGGATGGAGAGTAGGGTGGGTCTGTGGGAATAAGCACATTATAAAAGGTATGCTAAAACAGAAGGCACATATGGATTCAGGTGTATTTCCTGCAATGCAGATTGCAATATCAAAACTTATGCCTAATTTTGAAAAGGTTGCAGAGAAGATAAAAAACATCTACAAACATAGAATTGACCTGATATATGAAAAAATAAAAAGTAAGTTTAAGGTAATAAAGCCGGAGGCAACTTTTTATTTATGGTTTAAAACGCCGATAGATTCGGAGCAGTTCGTAAAAAATCTGTTGTATGAAAAAAAAATATTACTCTGCCCATCAACTGCCTTCAGTGAGAGGGAAAGGAATTGGGCTCGCATTTCCTTAACCTCTGATGAAAATACTATAAGGAAAGTAGCCCAATCCTTCTAACTCTTATTCTTAATTATTTATTCATCATGGTGGTGATGGTGGTGCTTATGGTCGCTGTTTCCACTTTTCTGGTGTTGTCCGCAAGGGCAGATATTGACATTGCCACTGCAATGAGAGCAATTACAATCCGGCATTGATTCCTTACAATTACATTCCGCCGTACGCGCAGCTCTTTCGCATACTCCACTGCCCTCCTTACTACATTCCTCTTTTTGTGCCGTAAGAGCTGTTCTTTCGAATTTGCCTGTTACAGGAAATCCTAAATCCTCTAGCAACTTTTTTATATCTTCATCCTTTTTATCAGAAACAACTATAATTTTTATCTTTTTTGTATCCGGATTCACCTTAACTTTATAAACATCCTTATCCTGTATTAATTCGCTTACTATCTTTTTTGCACATCCTTCACAATGTATCTTTTCCGATACTGTCTCAATCTTATCAAGTTTCAACCCTTTCTGTTTTACCGTAAACGCCTTAAATCCTGCCTCTGAAATCGCTTTTATAACATCTTCATTTATTTTTTTTATATCCAACTCCTTTGATTGCCCTTTACCAAATGATACATATATACCTGTCTCGCTTACATCATCACTTATCTCATCAACAAAAACAGATAGGTTGCCTCCGATATTTTCAACCTTCTGAAGCGCTTCTTTTATTAAACTCACACAGGCGGGGCACTCCATCCCAGGAATATAGTATCTTGTTAAAAGTATCTCTTTTGCGGAGAATTTTGACCCCATAGCATTTTCTGTCTTGTTAATCGCATCCAGTAATTTCCTTTTGTCATTTTCGCAATCACCCTCAAATTTCAAGACAAGCGTAGAACTATCTTTTATAGATGACAGTGTAGGTTTTATAACACTGCTAACGCTTGCGAAAAGCGGTTTCTCACATTCTTTACAATGAATACCCTCAACCGTAAATGCAACAACGCACTTCTTGCTATCATTAACAATATTTTTTACCTTCTCTACATTCTGGATAAAAGATACAATTCCTGCTATTATGCTTAACACCAAAAATTTTTTCATCTCCTATCACCTTCTATATTTTAACTATATCTGGCAAAATCACTTGCCTACCTCACCATAATGCAATTTTTTCTACTTCTAATAACCATTTTCTGATAACTGTTTTCCCACCTCCCTCCCCTAATCTATTTAAGTTCATTTTATTATACTCTAATATTTTATTGTTATAGAGTCCTAACCTTCTATTTTTATTCCAGCAATGTATCGCCGTTTCCAGTTTAAAAGTTCATCTTAATGCGAAAAAGGATTCTATTCTGTGTTTTAAAACAACGTTTCACGCCAAAGTTGCTTTCGAGAATAAATTGTAATAAGTTGAATACTGATAAACTTAATAAAACAGCGTTGTAGCGGAGATTACGGATAGATTAATAGTTGCTATGTAAACGTCGTCAATTATTTCCGTTAGCCCTGTTTCAGTTTCTTTATGACCAAATTTTAGATACAGGTATGATTTGTCAGTCACAGACCCTTTTGCAGTAAACGTAAATAAATTTCCCCCCAACCAAGAAGCAGGCAAGTCATTGTAATATATCCCTATTGTCCCATTGTAGATAGAACTACTTACGAATATGGGAGCGGAATTTTTTAGATTTAATTTTATTTTTAGAGATGCTCCTTTGTTATTATACTTGAAATCATCCGTCTGTGGTGGTTTTGAAGATATTGTGATGGAATCAAAGAGTCCGAAAAAGTATGGGGATTGGGGTGTATATTCCCCATATCCTATTGATAACCCTAAAGCAAGTATCTTATAGTTTGATATTCCAAAAAAAGATGATATGGGAAAGTTTTTGACATTCTTAAAATATTCCACATCAAGTTTTTTATTATCCAAAAAGAATTCAATGTTTGACGTTTTATCGTTTTTAGTTATCTCCCATCTCAACCTCACCTTGACCCATTTATCTTGGGAAAGGTAACTTTGTGACTTGAATGTATATTTTAAATTGCTACTGCCTCCAAATTCAATCAAAGGATTTGAAAATGATGTTCTGAAACTTATAACACTAACTCTATCACTCCATACATCTGCCATATTCGTTATAGCGAATATATTTTTATCCTGAATATTGTCCAGACACCTGAACCATCCAGTTATATAGCCCTCACTTTTGAAGTTAAACTTTTTATGAGGTAATGGATTAGCAAGTGAGCAGAAAACCTTGTCTTCTTCTGAAACGTCCATCTTAAAATTAAAAACATTAGGTGCCGTTATCAGATATTGGTTTTTTGCATCTAAAACAAACCCCTCTTTTGATCGTGTAATATCAATTGTTGCATTATTTATAGTGATCGCTTTTGAAAGGTTGCCATTTTTAGTATCGGTTATGTTTTGAACTGTTAATTTTTTTGATGAAGATATCCCATCTAAACTATTGGTAGCACTTATAGAAAAACTTTCATTACTAAAAACAGTAGGAGAGTGTAAACTTTTCCTTGCTAGATAGCCATCAAATTCAATGTTATCATTTAGCGGATAATTATCAATGATTCCCATTTCACCATCACTTTCAAATTTTGCAAAATCGGACTGGTTTGAAAGCTCTGTTATATCAAATATCTTTTTTATAACGTATATACTCTGCTCTGCTAATTTTACGTCTTTTCTAGCAAGTATTACTTTTACATCAAATTCAAACACACCTGTGGGGAAAAAAGTTATTTCAGTGGTATAATTGATTAAATCGATCTTATTTATTCTCTTGAAAAGAGGGAATGGTGGGTAGAAGAAATTCAGATTGGCATTTGGATTGAAATTTGTCAGTATCAGAGCAATTTTTTCTTCCGATAGATTGGCATTTTTCAAAATTGACTCTAACTGTTGCCAGCTTTTTATGGATTGTTGCTTTCTGGAATCTATTATTGCTCCTGCTATTTTCCTTGCATCATTGTCATTAATTTCTACTTTCGTCAGTTTCCCAATAGGGTTTAAATTTTCCTTCTCTGACTCTGGAACATCTCCTATGTTTTTTGACAGGTAAATGCCCGAAACGTCTTTTAATAATGAATATATTACTTCATACTTTGCAGTATTTATGTTTATATACGACTTTTTAGCATATTGAATGTTTTTTGGGACAATCTCTGTCAATGTATATATGTTATCTAGTGTTTTATGGGATACAATTCTATCTTCAATGTTAGAAGGTGCGACGACTTTATAGTTTACATAAGAGTCCACTGTGAAGAAATCCCTGATTATTTTCCTATGTTCTTTCCTAAACGGCGTTAATATGTCAACAAAACTGGCTACCTTCCCACTTGTTTTTAATTCTAACAGTTTTAATAAATAATCACCACCTGTTATTTTAGTCAGATTCATGACGATATTAAACAATGCTTTATCATCCTGATTAATGTTTATTTTAGATGAAGAATCTATTATGTCTATGTAAGAATAAGAATAAACGTCTTCCTTGTAGTGATTCTTTATGTGAAACTTAGACATTTCTGAAGACAAGGGTCCACTGACAGACTGTGTAGTAAGCATTTCAAACGACGTTGTTGATGGATTTTCACGTATTTTGCTAATAACGTTGGCTGTGGCTATTTCAACAGCATTATCTGCTTCAAATTGAGTAATAATATTGTATTGCTGAAATTCTTTTGTGGAAATAGCCATTTTTGACCTTAAAAGAAATACCAATGCTATAGAGCTCAAAAATATTAGTACCATAAAGATAACAATTTCTATAACCGCTTTCTTTTTACTATGTAACATTATCTTGGCAGGACGGGCTCGCACCTTGGAAGTTCAATGTCATCTTTAGACGCTTCTATTTCACTTTTGTCAAAACATTTACATATATCATACAAGTAACAATCCTTTGTTAGCATTTGTTCATCATATTCTTCGTTCTCTATTTTATGTATCCATCCAGCCTCACACACCCACACGCTACTAAATTTTTTACATAGTTTTAAAACCTCCTCCTGCGTAAAATATTTTTGGGCACAATTCAATAAGAGCGAAATTTTATCTTTATCAGTATACATTATTCCTCTTCTAGAAGTGGTATCGCATCTTTTAACTACAGATTTATCTACCTCAGCGGTGTTTTTACATTTAATAGAACTACAATGAAATGGGAATGGCTCACATTGATTATTACACCAAAAGCATTTAATGTTCCTGCATTTCTGTTCATCCGTAGCACGTTGACAGTATGCTATTAACTGATTTTGTCGCTCTAATGCTATAGTTGGATCCTGCAGTTCGCTGCACGCTTTCTTGCATAATTCATAAACGATATCTTCATTTTCAGTAATTGCTGGATAAAATATTTTATATAAGGTTGCAAAATTCTCTTCTATATATTTTTTAAAAGTGTAGTAGAAATTTAATGCTTCTTTTATTTTATCCAGAAAATGACTTGAATAGGTAATGTTAGGTTCAAAAATGGCATCCAATGGATAATGTGGTATTGCATTAAAATATTCATAAGATGTTAATGGTATTCTATTGTCACATTCGCAATTTGTATTTCCCTTATCAATTCTTGGAATTTCCTTGTCTTTTAAACACTTACCAAAACTCATATTTTCTACATAGTTTATTGAACATTCTTTTTTGGTCTGGTCCCAATTTGTATATGTCTCTGAATAAACATTTATCAATTCTTCTTCTATAAGAGTTATATAATCCAAGATTTTCTGGGGATTTCCTTCTTTTGCAATACTGATAATATCTTCTGCGTAAAAGTTAAACGTTTGCAACAAGGTATGAAATGCTTGTATTTTTAATTTGTAATCGGCGAATTTTGGGACAAAACTCAAAATCTTTGCTGCCCACTGAAAATCCTCAGGCGTTTCTTGCAGTGTTTTATAAAAACTCAATACACATAAAGGGCATTTTTTCTTTAAATTTAAAATTAATTGATGTGACAATAACTGAAGAGAATTCGTATATAAGTATCTTGGCAAAAGATATTTACAGACGGCATACTTTAGAATATCCATATTCTTATAATCAGTAAAAAACTTGCTGAAAGTTGTCATAACCATATTAATTTTTTCAATATGGTATCTTACTCTATCTATAATTATCTTTTCAACATCAATCTTATTTGTATCATTGTTTTGAGCAATGCAGGTTGTAGAAATGAATGCACAAAGAAATATATTAATCCATATTTTTAATCTTTGACTTTTGAATTTTGAATTTTGAGTTTTGTAATTCATACATTATCCAATAAGTGTCCCATCTTTTCCTTTTTGGTTTTTAGATATTTGAGGTTGATTTCATTAGGTTGAATCTGCAGGGGATATCTTTTTACTATTTCAAGTCCATAGCCTGAGAGTCCTGCAATTTTCTTAGGGTTATTGGTAAGCAATATCATTTTTCTTACACCCAAATCTACCAAAATCTGAGCACCTGTTCCATATTCCCTTAAATCCATAGGTAGCCCTAATTTTTTATTGGCTTCAACCGTATCCAAACCTTTATCCTGTAATGCATACGATTTTATTTTATTAACCAACCCTAACCCTCTACCTTCTTGCTTTAAATACAATAATACACCTTTGCCATAGTGGTTTATAATTTTGAGCGCGCTTTTTAACTGCTCTCCACAATCACATCGCAACGAATTAAATACATCGCCTGTCGTACATTCAGAATGAACTCTAACAGGAACAGGCTCTTCCTGAACTTTTTCACCTATATCCCCTTTCGTTAACGCTATGTGCAAAAAACTATCAATTTTTGAGCGATATAAATGTAAATTAAACTCTCCGAAAGCAGTTGGTAAAACTGTTTGCTCAACTTTTTCAATTAATTTTTCCTTTTTTATTTTATAGGCAATAATATCTGCTATAGAACCGATTTTTATATTATGTTTTTTGGAGAACTCCAAAAGTTGCGGTAATCGCGCCATTGCCCCATCTTCTCTCAAAATAGGACATATAACAGCAGCTTGCTCCATCTCGGCGATTTTCATTAAATCCACCCCTCCCTCTGTATGTCCTGCTCTTATGAGCACACCTCCATCCCGCGCTATTATAGGGTAAATATGCCCGGGGCGCCTAAAGTCAGCAGCGATACTTTCCCTATCCGCTATTTTCCTTATCGTCAATCCCCTCGCAAATGCCGATTCACCCGTACCCGCATCTTTATGGTCTACAGTTATTGCAAAATTAGTACTATGCATACTCTGGTTCTCACCTACCATTGGATGTATATCTAACCTTTGGGCAATTTCCTTTGATATGGCAACACATAATAATCCTCGCGCATTGGATAAAATAAAATTAATTGCCTCAGAAGTCGCCTTTTCTGCACTTAATATTATATCACCTTCATTCTCCCTGTTTTCATCATCAACTAAGATTACCATCTTACCTTCTTTAAGGTCCTTTACTAAATCCTCAACAGAACTGAACACCCTCCCTGCTTCCACGATTACCTTATTATACTATCTTTTAAACTTTAAAAAATTAAATGTATGAAACACACCAGAAATTACCACAAAAAGATAATACGTCAAAAAAGTCAAAGGTCAAGGTGATAGCAACGTCTTGCGCTACCAAAAGTAAAAGTACATATCAAAATTCAAAGGTTGATGAAAAATCCAATTCACTAACTCGGAATAAAATGAAGAATGAAGGATAAATGGTAAATTACAAAAAGAAAATTGTATAACTGTGGCAATTTCTCATATTCTTCCTTAACCCTAACCATTCTTTCAAAATTTTCACATCTTTATTAGCAATTTATTATTAGTCAAAATAAATTTTCTTACCAGTTAAAAAATTACATAAAATCAATCTCTTCAATATTTTAAACGTGGCTTTAAAAAAACCTTCATTTTTTAAAACTTTCAATGCATACTCGGAACAGGATGGAACATAATTACAGTAATACCCCGTTCCGAACAATATGATTCTCGCGCCTTTATATATCCCATCCAGTATATTTGCAAATCTAAGCATTGCACATTATCTTAATAAAATAATTCTCTAACTTCTTGTATCCAATGCTATCCCTGAATAAAACAACTATATCGTAAGAACCTTTTAGGGCACTTTTATTTTTTCTGAATACCTCCCTCGCCAGTCGCTTTAATTTATTCCTTACAACAGCGCCTTTTAACTGCTTGCTAATAGATATTCCTAATCTGCTATATGGCAGCTGATTTTGTAGAATAAAAATAACCACTTCTTCCGTTTTAAACTTCTTCCCTTTTCTCAATATTTCTGTGAAATCGCTATCTTTCTTTATTCTTTCAACTCGCCTGAAAGTTTGATTTTTCAACATTAAACCCAAATTCTTCTTTTCAATTACTAAACTATTTTAACACCAAATTCAAATTAAATTTATGTTTACTATTAAAATTCCCAGCAGAATACAAAGTAGACTTGCGCTTTCAATGAATCCTTTGAAAGACCTATAAGTGGCGCTTAGCAAAAACTTTACCTCAATCTGCAAATGCGTATATTAATTTAAAACCCTAAACTTTTGAACCTTGAACCTTTGAACTTTTACCTCTACTTTTGAGCTTTGACTTTTGCCTCTTGTCCTTTGGCTATCGGCTTTTGGCTTCTTTTGCTCTCTATTCTTCTTAATTGAGATTTAACTTCTGTTAGGTATCATACCTCACATATTAGTATTTGTAACCTCCCAAAATCGTAGTTTTCTTGTGTAATTTTCTACCTTCTTATAGGTATTATCATCGTTTTTCATCAGGATGGTTGCAAATTTGAACAGAGTTTCAATGTAATTTGAGTGTGGTAGGAAAAAGTTTCTTCCATATACAAAAAGTATTCTTTCCTTTTCTAAATTTAAAAAATAGTAGTTAAATTTATCAGAGAGGTAATTAGCCCATGAAGGGTCTAAAGGTAGCCACCCTGCAGTTGGTATATAAACTTCTACCCAGCAATGATATCCATTATCTTCATTTTTGCCGTTATATTTAGGATTTAAATATGTTCCTGTAGCAAGTCGTGTAGGAATGTTTTGTGGCCTTGTTATACTCTGAAAATAGGCATGATAATCTGCGCAACCGCCTGTGCCTAATTTATCACAGTAATTAGCATCTCCTCGTTCGGAGGATTTCAGTTTCGCCGGATCTAACTTATAATATTTACCATGTCTTGCTATATAGTTATATAGAGAGTATAACTTACTAATGTCAGCTTTATCGTTAGGAATTACTTTATTAGATATGTTCAAATAATAATTATTTATAGGTGCGAATTTTTCTGATACAAGATATTTTCTGTATTTATTGACATCTACTTTACTTATAAAATTGGCAGGTATGTTAATGGAATCTTTTTTGAATGCTTGTCTGAAAATCTTGTACTTTGCTAACACCTCTAATTTGATTAGATGTTGTGCGATGTTTCTCGGTATGTTTATATATATAAATCTATTGGTGTATTTTCGTTCTTTTACTATTTTGTATTCTATGGTTTTTTTAAATCTACCCAAAAATGTCGGCTGGATTTTTATGTTACTATCAACTACTTTTTGCACAATGGTCCTACCGTTTTTTACTAATTTTCTTGGATATTCTAAGTATATTTTATAGTCAGCATTTTTATTCTCTTTAAAATCAATTACAAAATAATCTTCCAGAATGTAATTATATGTGGTTTGGTGCCTATTGTTAAAAGAACATCCTACGATACTTACCAATATGACAATAAATACAACATTTTTCATTTTTCCCTCCTTATTTAACTTTGTTATTAAAAACCGCTAACCTTAGCTAGCAATTATATTTTACTCAATGGCCAGGCAAGACATTAAATAACTTCATTATTTATATTATAAAATTTACATTATAAAGTCAATACCGTTTGTTTTTATTTCCGTATATTATATAATTTTTTATACTACCATACAATCATTATAATGAAGAATACCCTGCTCGTTGAGGTTTTAGCTGAATATATACCTAAAGAGGCGGTAGAACAATACATTAGTCATATCAAGGAGAGATTTAATGTTCTATTTGATGTTTACGCTATCAAAGCAAAGATATTTAATGTCTTTTTTACAAAGTGTAGAATTGTTATATACTGTGAGGATTTGAAATTGGATATGCAGCAGAAGGAGAAAATAGTTTTAGGACCACCTTTAAAGCAGGCATACAATAATGATAATTCTCCATCGAACAACCTACTTGGTTTCTTAAAAAAGTGGAATAAGGGGATAGATGATGTAATAAAACCTGTGATTAAAGATAATAAGGAGTATATAGGAATAAAGGTTAGGGAGGATATGTTTTTGAAGAATGTCTTTATGGAAAATTTGCCCAGGATACTTGAAACGGCTAAGTTACCTAAAAATATGAAATGGAGTGAAGGTAATGTTGTTTTTTCAAGGCCTGTCAGGAACATTCTTGCTATGCTTTCAGGTAAGCTATTACCTATAACTGTTTTTGGGTTACCATCAACTGATTCAACATTCATAAATCTTACGGGTCTTGCTACAACGAAGATAAAAACTTCTGTTTTTAACACTTATAAAAATATTATGAAGAAGAACCATATATATATAGAACAAGATGAGAGAAAAAAGGTAATTATGGATGAATTGATAAAAGCGAAGCAAGGTTTATCATATAAAGAAGATGATTTACACTTACTTGAGCAGTGGATATATGAGTGTGAAAATCCCTCTGTTGCATTGGTTGATTTTGATTTACAATATTTGCAATTACCTAACATATTTGTTGAACATATTTTGAAGAACAAACTCTATTTATTACCGTTATACGAGTTAAATAATAATCTCGTAAATAAAGCTGCTTTTTGCGTAAATAAGTTAGAATCTTTAGAAGAGGTAACGAAAGGATTAAAAGATGTAATATCTGCTCGACTGGAAGATTTAAGGTTTTATTGGCAGAACGATTTAAATAACGATACCCAGAATCTTAAAGGAAGATTGAGTAATGTGGTATTTCCGCGTTCTGTGGGTAGTATGAATCATAAGTTACAAAAAATATCGACTCTCTATCATATATTATCCACATTTTTACCGGAAGACAAGATTGTAAGTAAAGAGAGTATAGAGAAGATTTTGGAGTATTTCAAGTTGGACTATGTAACCCAGACGTTTGCCGAGTATCCGGAATTGGAAGGATATATAATATTTGAACTTCTCCGCTATAAAATGAAGGCAGATAAAACTTATGATGATAAATTTTTTAGCGCCATTTTAGAATCTTATAAGCCCCGGACTACTAATGATACAATTTCCCAATGTAGGGAGTCGTTATATGTATCGTTTCTGGATAAGTTAGACGATATGGTTAGTTTTATATTAAACGGATTTAAACCTAAGGCACAGGAGGATCCGTTTTTTATAAAAAAGAAAACGGCGCTTGTAATGTACACATTACATTCATCTTTTCTTAATACTCTACCTATCAAAAATTTCTTTAAAGAGGTTGTTAAATTCTACGGTGATTTCTATAAAAAATTGATAATTGCAGGAGAGCTCAAGGCGTATAACAAAGAGTTTCTTAAATCCCTGGATGATGTAGAAAAATGGTTTAAAGAAATATGGCAGTATTTTGTTGATAGATATAGGAATTTCTTACTAGAAAGAGGATATAAAGAAAGTATAGTAAATATAGTTTTGCAATCAAACTGGAATACTTTTAAAGATGTGAAATGCGGTATAGAAGCAATAGATATGATGGAAGGATTGCCTTTTTGGCAAAGTTTGTTTGAAGTTATAAATAGAACCAAAAAAATAATAAGTGATGAATCTAAGAACTATTTATTTAAAGAGGAACTATTACAGCATCCAGAGGAAAAAGAACTATATAAGATACATAAAGAGTTTTATGCTAAGTGGAAGGATAAGAAATTGGTAAATACGAACGACCGTTTAGAGTTTGCTAAAGAATTTACTCAAACTTATTCCGATGTCCTACATAATTTCTTTGAAAAGGTATTTGTAGAGGTTAAGGATAAAGATTTACAACTCAATCGCAAAAATCTGTTGTATCAGATTAATAAATTTTTTGTAAATATGATTGCCGATATATCGCTTCTTATACAGAAGGGTGGGCAATTATAGAAGGCGTCCCGCCTTCATTTATACTCCTCAGGTTCCTCCAAATCCTATTGTGACTCTGCCGTCTTCTACTATCGTAGGAACTTTTCTTTGATTGTTGTTAAGTTTTAGCATTTCGTCTAAGTAAGCGCTATTTTCTTTTACGTTTCTATATTCAAAAGGTATTCTGTTCTTTGCGTAGCTTTCCCGAGCCGCGCTTGTGTATGGTCAACTATCCTTGCCATAAATTATTACTTTCCCCATACTATCCTCCTTATAACTTTGAATTATTAATTATTTAATATATGATTATTTTAATTAAGAAAAACTTTTATACTATCCAAATGGATATATTTAGTAAATGTTACGAATTCACTAAACCAGAAGAAGCAAAAAGAGCTGGTTTTTATCCTTATTTTAAACCAATATCCAGTGCATCCGGTCCTGAAGTTGTGCTGGATGGCAAAAAAGTTATAATGATTGGTTCAAATAATTATCTGGGGTTAACGAACCATCCTTATGTAAAAGAACGGGCAATAAAAGCAATAGAGAAATATGGCACTAGTTGCACCGGTTCCAGATTTCTCAATGGAACTATAGATCTTCACGAAGAACTTGAAATGCGACTTGCTAAGTTTATGAAAAAGGAGCATTGCGTGGTATTCAGCACAGGATTTCAGACCAATTTAGGCGCTATCTCTGCCTTGGTAGGCAAGGGAGATTATGTTTTAATAGATAGAGCCAATCATGCAAGTATTATAGATGCATGTAGATTAAGTTTTGGTGAAACTATAAAATATAAACACAACGATATGGAAGATCTTGATAGAATAATAGGGAAGTTGAAAGAGAGAAATCCTGACGCCTCTATATTGGTAGTTTCAGATGGTGTTTTTAGTATGGAAGGTGATCTTGCCGATATTCCTGGATTGGTTAGGATAAAAGAAAAATATAAGGTTAGAATTTTCATAGATGATGCTCATGGGATTGGTGTTTTAGGTGAAGGTGGTAGAGGAGTATGCGAACATTTCGGTCTTTTAGGAAAGATTGATTTAATTATGGGAACTTTTAGCAAATCATTTGCCTCGTTAGGTGGGTTTGTTGTAGGTGATAAACCTGTTATTGATTATATAAAACATTTTGCAAGGTCATTGATTTTTAGCGCAAGTATGCCACCTGCTCAAATTGCTTCCGTTCTCGCAAGTTTAGATATTATCGAAAAAGAACCAGAGAGACGGGAGAAATTGTATGATATAACGAATAAGATAAAGAAAGAATATCTAAACCTCGGTTTTAACATAGGTGGGACCCAAACTCCTATAATACCCATAATATTAGGTAATGATCAATTAGTTTTTACGTTTTGGAAAAAATTGTTAGAGAAAGGAATATATACCAACCCCATTATAAGTCCGGCTATCCCTCCGGAACGAGCATTACTTAGAACAAGTTATATGGCCACTCATACAGATGAACATATTGATATAGTAATCAGAGCGTTCAAGGATGTTCTCAAATATATAAACATTAATTAGTATATCATCATAAATCTAAAACCAATCTTCTACAAAGGTCGCAAACGAAATTTCAAATTGAGGAGTATGACTGCCTATAAAATGATTACTGTTAGAAAACATAATATGATGTTCCAGTTCGTACTTAAAAGTTTGAACCATAGGTTTATTAATATAGATATAAAACTCCCTGACTTATTACTACAATTAGAGAATTTAATTCGCCAAAGGATTATATCTAATATATCACGTGGCAGTGTGCAGGTTATTATTTCAGTAAGTGGACAAAATGAATTTGAATCTTTCCTCGACATACGTAGAGTGAAAAGAATAATAAATTATCTTAAGAAAAATGGTATAAACGTTTCTTGTGTCTCCCTTACAGATATAATTGCTCTTACCAATCAAAATAAATCAACTATTCCTAAACTTGATAACACATTAAAATCCTTTATATTAAGGACGGTTGAGAACCTTATAAAAGATGTAATAAAACAGAAGGAAAAAGAAGGTATTAAAATGGGCAATGCTATCGTATCTCTTCTTGGCAATATAGCAAGATTGTCTAAAGAAATAGAGAAAATAATTCCCAAAATTGAAATGGAAAAACAAAAAATGTTGGTGGATAAATTAAATGAGTTTGATAACAAATTAAAGCTCAAAAAAAGGTATACTGAACTAAAGAAAATTGTTATAGCAACATTTCTTCAAAGAAGTTTTTTTGAAGAAATAAAACGGTTAAATATACATCTCCAACGTTTTAAGAAACAGCTATCCAGAGACACAAATGCAAAAGAGTTAGATTTCCTATCGCAAGAAATGCATAAAGAAATAACTACTCTTTTGAATAAAGCAGAAGACGTTAGGATAAGTTATTTAGGAGTAAAAATAAAAAGATACATTGAAGATATACGGGAGATTCTAAATAATATAGAGTAGTATATGTCTTACCTTATTCCGATAAGGCAAAGTAATAAAGAAAAGATGGCTTCTTAAATAACAGGACGTGGTCAGTTCCGTGCTCCCATATAAATATAAAGTCAGAAAACTCAGTGAAATTCTCCACATTTTCTAAATCAGACGTTTTGAATTTTACTATCTCATTGTCATCATCTAAAAAGTATAAAAAGTTCTTGTTGCCGAAGATGAATTTTTTAACATTTTTTATCACTTTTTTTGTTTTTAACTTATAGTAACTGCCGGGTTTTGTTATTAGTTTATATATGGTTTTTAAATCTATGACTTGATAAAAATTTGTTCCTTTTATGAAAAGGTATCCTGCATACTTTACTAATTTTGAAGGTTGAAATTTTAATAGCGCTTTCCATTCTATTCTGCCCGTCATTAAACTTATGAGCATCAGTTCGTTATTGTCCGTAATTAAAAATGCCCAGTTATTTGTCAGGTCTACTGCATCTACAATGTTAGAATTTAATTCTATGCTCCAATATATTTCGTTGTTATCAAAGTATTTTATGCTTTTACTGTCTTGTGTTAGTATGTGGTTTCCTACTTCTTTAACAAAGTATGGAGTTGAATCCAAGGATATTTGAAACTCTTCTGTAAATTCAAGCGGGTCTACCCACACAAATCTATTTCTATCGGATGAAAAGTATGTTATATAGCCGTTGGAAAAAAACGGTGAGGTTGCCGGCAAACTCGGTAAAAATCTTGCAAATCTTATGGCTCCAGAGTAAAAATCTATGCCTATCAGTTTTAACTCCCTTAACGTGTAAATTAAAAAGGTATTCTTTATGTTTGACAGTTTTTGTTCTAAACTAAATTTCCTTGATTCAAAAATCTTCTTTTGTAGCTCTACACTTATAATTCTTTCTTTGCCAGATTCTTCTTTTTTCTGTTTCTTTTTCTGCTGTTCTTCTATACATTGTTGGGTATTTGCTATACAGTACGTATAATAATCTATTAACTTTTCATATTGGCTTACGTTGCTCTCTAATTCTTTATCATAAAACAACCTCGGATTTCTAGATGGATTATCTAATTGTGTAATCCATTTTATCTCTCCGGTTTCTTTATCAAATTTATACAATAAGCCACTATTGGTTTCTACTATTATGGAATTTTTTATGAAGGTTACATTAGCTATGCGTTCTAATTTTAACTTGTTATTTTCTTTGGTATAGATGGCGTTCACCCATTTTTTGTTTTTGAATAACCTTGTATTTAGTATTTTTTCTGATTCTTCAAACAATTTATCATATATGGGTTTTTCCTGTAATACTTTTCGCTGTAAAATATCTTTCCCCGACTTACATGATGGGAAAATTAACGCAAGGACTGATAACCAATACCAGATGAAATTAGATGGTAGATTGCGTATTGTCATATATCTATTCTTTCTTGATGTAGTCAAATAAATTAATTTTATATTTTTCCTCAAACTCTTTAAGTTTTTTTATCCTTTCGATATCATCTTCTATCCTTTTCATAAGTTTAAATATGTATGGTTTCCCCTGCCTCCTGTTTATTAAATCCTTCAGAAAAAGGTCCCACGATGATTCATACAATTCGTTTCTTAATATTATTAATAACTTGTCTTCGTTTGTTAAATTACTTACAAATTTTTGTATCTCTTGCTCAATTTCCACTATTAATTATCGTATATATCCTAAGAAAGAACGGGTTTTCAAGTTTTCATCAGAAACTACCACACTCCCAATTCCCATTTTGAAATTTTCCCTTAATACCTCATTCTTCATTTTATTTTTTTATTCCGAGTTAGCGAGTTGGATTTATCATTAAACCTTGAACTTTAGAACTCTCACCTGAACTTTTGGCTTTTGGCTATTTTCCTCATTCATAATTCATATCTCTTTATTTTGTTTGTATTACATTTTTTATTATATCTAATACTTTTGAATTTTCTAAATTTGAAACATCTCCGATTGGCTGGTTCAGATATATAGAACGAATTAGCCGTCTCATAACTTTTGCATTTCTTGTTTTTGGTATGTCAGTCACAAAGTATATTCTCTTTGGAGCGAATGATTTGCCTAAACTATGTGAAATAATTTGTTTTAGTTCCTCTTCGAGTGAACTTGAACCGCTACTTTTATCTTTCAATACTACAAATCCCACCGGCACCTCTCCTTTTATGGGGTCGGGAATACCTATAAAAGCACTTTCTAATACTTTTTCGTGCTTGGTTATTGATGACTCCAACTCAGCTGGGCCTATTCTCTTGCCCGCAACTTTTATGGTATCGTCAGCCCTCCCTAAAATATACCAGAAACCGTCTTCATCTTTTATCGCAAGATCATGGTGAAACCATATATTATCAAATTTTGACCAGTATGTTTCTAAGTATCTTTTATCGTCATTCCAAAATGAACGTGTCATTCCTGGGTTTACGTTTTTTACTACTAAGTATCCTGCCTCACCTGTAATGCTTTTGCCATCCTCATTTACTATATCCGCATCTATGCCTGGCACGCTAACGCTGAACGACGTTGGTTTTAATGGATGAATCACGGTGCAACCCAAAATTCCACCAGAAATTTCGGTTCCACCAGAATAGTTTATTATTGGACATTTTCTATGGCCAATTTTGTCAATTGTCCATTGCCACGGCTCAGGATTCCATGGTTCCCCTGTTGACCCTAAAACTCTTAAACTTTTGAATTGAAACTCGTCTACCTCTAAGTCTTTGACAGATAATTGGGCTCTTATAAAAGTTGGAGAAATACCACATATACTTATCTGATTTTTATCTATAAATTTCCATAGATTATCTGGTGTAGGATAATCAGGTGCTCCGTCATAAATTGCTATTGTAGCACCTAAAAGTAGCGTTCCAGATATAAGCCATGGACCCATCATCCATCCTAAATCAGTAAGCCAAAATACAATATCATATTCTTTTACGTCAAATAAATGATACATATCCTGGGCACTTTTTATCGGAAATCCTGTATGAGTATGAACTGTTGCTTTGGGCTTACCTGTTGTCCCTGATGTATATATCAACATATATGGCGTTGCACTGTCAAACCCTTCTAATGATATATTTTTGTGAACATTTAACAATTCATTGAAATTTCTATATTTATTATTGTCTAACTTGCTTTCTAAATTTAATACAAAAACTTTTTCTAATGTGGGACTATTTTTAATAACGTCTTCTAAAATAGATATAGTGCTTAATTGTTTCCCTTTTCTTAACATATTTTCTTGTGTAAATAGAAATCTTGCTTCTGAATCATTGAGTCGGCTATGTATAGGTTCTGCTCCAAATCCCGAAAATAATGGGACAACTATTCCGCCTATCGCGCTTACTGCCAAATACACACTGACAATTTCTACGTTCATACTCATAAATATACCTACTGTATCCCCTTTTTTGAATCCCTGTTTCAATAATCCATACATTATTCTTTCTGTCAGTTCTAAAAGTTGTTTATAAGTAACTTTTTTTATTTCGTTCTTTTCGTTGCCGTATATAATGGCAATTTTATCTGGTTTTAAGGTTGCGTGTTTGTATAAAGCACTGTAAACCCAGTTTGTTTTACCCCCTACGAACCACCGAGGGAATTGTTTGCCCCGAGATAAGTCCAGCACTTTTTCATAGTGACGGAACCAAAAAAATCCAATGTCATCTAAAAAGGTGCTCCAGAACCATTCGGGCTCATTTATGGATTTATCAAAAAACTTTTCATAGTTTATGTTATATTTCTGAAAGGTATATTTGAGATTGCTATTATCAATGTAACTTTCTGATGGCCTCCAGTATATTTGATTATTATTCATTTTATGATAAGATAGGTAGATATTTTATATCAAAATAACAAAATTTAATTAATTTAAACCATCACACAGAAATTACCACAAAGAGGGAATACCTTAAAAAGTCAAAGGTCAAAAGTTCAAGGTTTGAAAGTTTAAGTAGCACAGACATTCCTGTCTGTGTATCTTTGTCTTTCACAGGCAAGAATGCCTGTGCTACTTTAATGCGTTGGGCTCTAAACGCGCTAATTCGAAATAAATGAAGAATGAAGGATGGAAGGTAAACTACAAAAGGGGAATTTGAAAGTGTGGTAATTTCTGACCACAAGTCATTAAGATTCCACCTTTTAGAAAAAATTATATAATTCATCGCACCAATAGGTAATAGTAGCGGCGTAAGATATGGTGAGAGGAATTTCTAATTGTAAAAATTCATTGTAAGTTATGGGGAGAGATATTATTACTATAAGTCACTTAACAAAATATTATGGTAATACAAAAGCATTAGATAATATCTCTTGTAGTTTGCCTGGTGGTATTATAGGACTACTTGGACCAAATGGAGCGGGCAAGACAACATTAATAAAAGTTCTGCTGGGACTTGTCAGTTTTCAATCGGGGAATGGAAGTGTTTTGGGATTTGACATAAAGAATGATAGTAAATCCATAAGGCAGAAGGTGGGTTATCAACCGGAGGATGATTGTGTTATAATAGGTCTTTCTGGTGTAGAAATGGTAGGATATTTGGCGCAGTTGTGTGGTTTTGAGAAGTTGGAAGGGTTGAGGCGCGCCCACGAAATTTTAGATTATCTAGGGATCGCACAGGAAAGGTACAGAGAAGTGCAAACCTATTCTACAGGTATGAAGCAGAAAATAAAGATAGCACAAGCATTGGTTCACGACCCAGAGATTCTCATTTTAGATGAACCAACAAGTGGTCTAGACCCTCAAGTGCGTGAAAAAATTCTTGATATTATATATGATTTAGGAATAAAAGCACAAAAGAGTATTATTTTGTCCACACATATCTTAGCAGATGTGAGAAAGATTTGTGACTATGTTGTAATAATGAGTAGAGGAAGGATATTAGTTGCAGATAAATTAGATAATTTAGAAAAACCAATAGACAATAGTTTTTTTGTAAGGTTTCAACCCCTCTCAGATTCATTAGTAGCGTGTTTAAAGAATAAAGGATATGTAGTAGAAAGATGCGCTTTTGATGTCCTAAACATAAAAAGCGCTGATGAAGAAATTTGCAATGTTCTGCTAAAAATTGCAAAAGAACAGAATGTTCAGGTAAGGCAGATAATTCCAGCACAGTCAAATTTAGAAGAGTTTTTTGTTAAAGCCGTTAACAAAGAAGGCGGGAAGAAGTAAGTAGAAAATGCCTATATATAACATCGGCTATAGAAAGTGGGCGGGGAATTTAATAAATAAACACCTTTATTTTCTAGCCATTACTTATAAAGGAGTTACACTGGCGCTTAGACAGAAGTGGATTCAGAGAGTAATAATCTGGTCGCTTATACCATCCGTATATTCTGCTTTTTTGTTTTTCGTTGTTTCCAAAGCAACTGATCCTGCTTGGACCTCGTGGGTAAGCACATTTATTGGTAGATATGCAGAAAATATCTTAACTAACCTCAATCCCAAACAGATAAGAATAAATTTATGGTCCCTGGTGTTCTATAAGTATATGCAAGGTATACAGATATGGATTACATTATTTCTCATTACTTTTATAGGCGCACGGCTGATAGCGGATGATTTGAAAGGAAAAGCATTCTTATTATACTTTTCCAAGCCAATAACCATATTCCAATATCTAATGGGGAAGTTCTTAATACTCATGTTCTTTTCGTGTCTGGTCAATTTGCTGCCAAACTTAATCTCATATTTAGTTAGCATTGTCTTCTCTCCATCCATAGAGGTATTGTTCCATACATGGATAATAGTTGCGAAGGTTATCGTGGGATATTTGATAGTAGTTGTCCCATATGCTTTGCTTATGTTATTTTTTTCCAGTTTAACAACCAGCTCCCGCATAGCCGGTTTTATTGGCTTTGTATTTTTAATTTTTGGTGATATATTCTATCAAACATTATCTATGAGTTTATCTTCCAATCGTAGTTATATAATTAGCAATGAAGGTTTTGCTTCTCCCGCTAATATCGCTTCATGGCCATTAATTTTTTCTATAAAAGCAAATATACAAAATGTCGTTTATTATTTATTCAATATTGATGATGTTTGGAATATATTCCAAAAGTATTTATCTAGGGGATGGATTGAATACCTCGGCATAAAACCAATGCACCCCTTGTGGATTTCTATCGTATACTTGGTAACTATATCTCTTTTTTCTTTTAAAATGTTGCATAAAAAGGTAAGGGGGCAAATTAGGATATAATATGTGGTTTTTTAGTATGTAGTATTTGAAAATGAATAGCGTGATTGAAGTAAGGAATTTAACAAAACTATATGGACAGGTAATAGGAGTAAACGACATAACGTTAGAGCTACCACCAGGCGTTTATGGATTGGTCGGCCCTAACGGCTCAGGTAAATCAACCTTTTTCAAGTTGATATTAGGATTCTTAAAACCTACTATAGGAACTGTTTTGGTTTTTGGAGAAAAAATATGGAATAATAGAGATATATTAAGAAGGGTTGGCTTCTGTCCAGAATACGATTCATTTTATCCATTTATGACTGGTTTAGAGTTTGTAAGTATATTGTGCCAGATGTATGGACTTAGAGCAGATGATGCAAAAGAAAAATCTAAAAAAGCATTAGACATTGTAGGATTAGCAGATGTAATAAATAAAAAGATTACTACATATTCTAGGGGTATGAGACAAAGATTGAAAGTCGCACAAGCAATTGCGCATGAACCAGACCTTTTAGTTTTGGATGAACCTTTGTCGTTTACAGACCCTTTGGGACGAATACAAATCACCAATGCCATCAAAGAATATGCTAAAGGGGGAAGAACCATATTACTGGCAACCCATATATTACACGAAATAGAAGCATTAACCGAAAATTTCATACTGATTTTGAAAGGAAGAATACTGGCTTACGGAAACATTCACGAAATAAGGGACTTATTAAATCAATTCCCCCACCATATTTACATCCAATGTTCAAACCCGAGGTTGTTAGCCGAAATGCTCTCAAAAGAATCCTATGTTCAAGGATTTGAATTTAACCACAACGATAGCAGTATCACGATTTATACCTATGACCCTAAATCATTTTATACCAACTTACCTTTTATCGTGGAAGAAACAAAAATAACCGTAAAACAATTAAAGTCAGAGGACGATACATTTGAAGCAGTGTTTAAATACTTGTTAAAGGAAAGCGAGTAATGAATTTGAATTGCATTGAAACTTTGATTAAATTGGAACTGTTAAGAACATTGGGGGGTCGCAGAAAGTGGTTATTTTTATTGTTATCTCTGTTACCAATAGGGTTGATAGTGTTGGTGCAAATAGGAACTGGAGAGTCCCCTCTTCTCCATAACAGAAGAAGGATTTGGGACTGGGCAGTGCTCATATATTTATTATATCCTCAAATACTTTGCCTTCTCTTATCATTACTTTTAGGTTCATCTTTGCTACAGGCGGAAATTGATGATAAAACAATTATATATCTTTTTACCAGACCTATACCGAAATATCTTATATTCTTAGGTAAATATATTGGAAGTGTAATAATGTCAATTACATTTTCAGGAGCAAGTTTTGTTATATGCTATTTCATCAGTGTTAGTACGTCCCTACCGGGCATAAATCATTTTAATTATATTATCTCTTACATTGTGGCAATAGCGTTATCATGTATCTGTTATACGAGTATATTTTTTGTATTAGGAACGTTTTTACCAAAATATGCGCTTATTGCTGGAATTGTATATGGGGTAATATTTGAACTTATTTTATCCTTCATTCCTGCGATAATAAACAAGATGAGTATCTCCTATTATCTGAGGTCATTTTTAAGGAGCGCAATAGAAATAAAAGTTCCACAAGAAGTTGTATCTGTAGTAGGTGAACTCAACCCCTTGTCTTCCGTAATGATACTAATAGCAATTGCAATTGTTTTATTAAGTGTAGGAATTCTATTGGTAACAGTAAGAGAATATAATGTTACAGAAGAAGTTTAGGATAAGCCCTTTAAAGCATACCAACAATAAAAAATTATATCAACTTACTACTCTGGCAATTTCTAATATACTAAGTTTTTTAAAACTTCCAATTATCCCAAAAATAAAATATTTATAATTAAAAGATGCAAAGCGATAAAGAGCAGTGCTTTGAATAAAAAAGATATAAAAAGAATATGTTTGACCTTTTAGAAACTAACTCTTCTAAAGAAAGGGAAGTAGAAAAGTGAAAATATGTTTTGTATCCACATTTCCGGATGCATATTGTTATGGGATCAGAATATTATCAGCAGTGGTAAAAAAAGAAGGATTTGATTCTATCCTTGTTTTCCTTCCAAAGCCATTTTATATATCTTATACCAAAAATGAACTTCAGCAATTATGTGAATTAATTTATGACTGTGACATTGTAGGCATATCTATTTTTTCAAACTTCTTTGACCATGCTGTTCAGGTCACAAAAGCAATTAGAGATGTATACAATGATAAAAAGTTTATTATTTGGGGAGGAATACATCCAACAGTAAAGCCAGAAGAATGTTTAGAGTTTGCCGATGGCGTATGTGTAGGAGAAGGTGAAATACCTTTTGTTAATTTTATAAAGGCATATCTAAAGGGTTATAATTACCACAATATAGATGGTATTATGCTCAAAAATTCTCATAATGATAGTTGCATTAGTAAAGGTGAACTAGTAAAAAACTTGGATAGTTTACCATTCCAGGACTATGATTTATCAAATAGTTTTGTTCTAAATAAGAAAATTCTAGAAAAGATGAGTTATGAGACATTAGAGAAATATTCAAATTCTTATTATTTAACATTCACATCGCGCGGATGCCCCTATTCTTGCACATTTTGTAATAACAATGTATATAACAGATTATATCAATTCCCAAACGCTATTAGATTAAGAAGTCCTTATAATGTAATAAGTGAATTAAAAAATGTTATATCACATCATAAATGGATAAAAAAAATTATAATCGCTGATGATACCTTTATAATAAGAGAAGAAGAGGAAATAACAGAGTTTGCTAATATATATAAAAAAGAAATAAAGATACCATTCTCGGTAATAGGTATAACACCCAGAAGTGTTAATCCAAAAATTTTAGGTGCATTAATTGATGCTGGCTTGTCGGAAATTTCAATAGGTATCCAAAGCACGAGTAAGAAAATCTTAGATATATATAAAAGGTTATGGCAACGGGAAGAGTTTATAAATACTATTAACAAAGCGGTTAAAAAATATAGAGATAGATTGGAAAAAGTTGAGTATTATTTTATATTAGACAATCCGTGGGAAAAGGAAGAAGATGTTATTCAAACCCTTAAATTTGCAAACGATTTGCCTAAACCATGTCAGATAAGTTTATTCAGTTTGACCTTCTATCCTGGAACAGAAATATATGAACTTGCAAAAAAAGATGGGTTAATAAAGAATGATGTTGAAGATATATATAGAAAACGATACAGGGGATATAAAAAAACCTATCTTAATATGTTGTTTTTTTTGTTAGGGATATTGGCTCAAATTAAAATTACACTTCCATCTTCTATTATAAATCTGTTGACCTTAAAAATAATAAGAAAAACAAAGATAGGATGGTTAATGTTCTTTATTTTATTGCTCTTAACAATAAATATGGTTGTAATATATGTTATGAATAAAATTCCAACATATATTAATATTAAAAAGCATAGAAGTTCGAGCACCGCAAGGGAATATTTATATACCTTATACTTGAAATTAATAAGAAATAGATTAAGAATAGCATTCAGTATACACAGTTAATTTTTGTATTTAGCAGGTCCCTTAGTTAGCGTAGTAATACCTGTATACAATAGACAAACATTAATAAAAAGAGCAATAGAGAGTTGTTTGAATCAGACGTATAAAAACATAGAAATAGTAGTTGTGGATAACTGTAGCACCGATAATACTTTTAACGTTATCCAAGAATATACAAAAAGGGATGCTCGCATAAGATGTTACAGAAATGGAAGCAACATAGGTGTTTTAGAGAACTGGAGAAAATGCTTTAACCTTGCAAAAGGTGATTATATAAAAATGTTACCTTCGGATGACTGGATGGAGCCTGAAACTGTAGAGAAACTTGTGAAACCTTTTATCAAAGGTTACGATATAGGATTTTCTTTTTGCAGTGCAAAATTACATTTTATAGGCAAAAAGCCCTTTGTAAAATACCAATATAAAGAAGGTTTTTTTTCAAGTAAAAAATACATTTTATTATTACTTCTAAAACAAGCGCCCCTAACTCCCGCCGTTGCTATTTTTAGAAAAACAGACGTTCTAAAATACTTCATCGCAATACCAAATAAATTGCCCATTGATTGCAATAGGTTAAATATAGGTAATGACCTATTTCTATATTTAAAAGTGTGTGAAAAATAC
>CAZWFP010000018.1:0-32873 GCA_964633175.1 uncultured Planctomycetaceae bacterium
TGAGAAAAACCTTAAAGTGGATAAAAACCGTGATTAAAAAACATAAAAAATTCAAAATTTATCGTTTTATAATTTACTTGGCGGATTATTGGTAGAAAGTATGGATTTGAAAAGTGTACTCATAATTGCATTTTCAAGTGTAAGTGTTTTAATGGTTAGCGTAGAAAGTAAGAAAGAGGAAGCGAAGTTTTTTAAACTTCTTAGAAAACTTGATAGTATTAATATGTATAAAAGAAAGCAGGTGTATGAAAAACTTGCGGATTTTTTGTATAAGAATCCGTATGAAAGGTATATAAATGTGCTGAAAAGAAGAAGTAAGAAAGTGAGATTAGAACAGAAACTATTGTTGCTAAATTTAGCGGAGAAGTTTAGTAAGATTACACCGTATTTAAAAAGAATCTACAGTAATAACTTTATGCAACAATGTCCTAAGTTGAGATTATACGGTATAGATTTTTTGACTGATACAAAAAGTTACTATCACTATTGGGTACAAGATAAAAAGTTTGTATATGGTGAATGTAATAGATGTGAAATACGGGAGTATCTGAAGGAATTGTTTTTTTATACTGAGCTGTTTAAAGAAAAGGAGCCCAGTGTGTTTAATATACAGCCTAAAAACATTTCCGAGAGATTCGATGAACTATTGAAAATCAATAAAAATAGGAGGCGTAAATCCCTCTCTTTAACATTGGCCGGTATTAATTATGGAATGGCGAATATCTATGTTTACGCAAAAAGTAAGAATGCTTTAAAAAAGATTTCTTCTGTGTTACTACCTTACCTCTGTTTCAAAAAGCATGGGTCATATATTTTCTATCGCTACCAATATGATGATGAGCAATTTAATATATTACGAGATAATACCTGTAACTCTTTCTTAACACTTTTTGGTAAATATATATCTAAGAAATCAAAAGATGATTTAAAAGAACGATTTAAAAATGTTATTAGTAGAATAAAATTAAGAACCTCTAGGTACCATTTGAAGCAACTGTTGGTGTTTGAAAGGAATATAGATGTTATAAATAAATTTAAATTGTTTCCGCAAGCTCTGCGATACAAAAATATTTTACGAGAGGTAATAAGTGATAAACTTAACAGGTTAAAATCAGTGTGTAATAGAATGTCAGGACTACACAACATAGAAGAATGTGGATATACAGTGAAGTATATCAAATCTATATATCCATATAATGAGATAATAAAAAGCATCAATTCTGGTTGCTTATGCTTATATGTTAATTATAGCCGCATTAATTTATCACAATTATTACTAGATAATTTGCCGCCGCGAAAATTTAGATGGGGAGCCCTTCCTCGTGCAGGACTGACAGGAACGGGAGAATCCATAACTGTATGTGAAAAAGATAGATTGAATTCTCTTATGTGTGATAACCCTTTATATGCTTTAAAAATTACAACACAATGTAAAAGTATAAAGTTAAGAAGATTTGTGATGCGAATTATGTCAAATTTTGATTTGTATAGCAAAATCTGCTTACAGACAGATAGGGATAGAATGAGATATTATTACTCTTCAACAAAGGATTATGTAAAGGCAATAGAAATTATGGGGAAACTTAAAAGGAATATACCTAAGATACTTAAATACACATATTCTTACATAATAAATAGACTATATATGAGCCGTGAAGTCTTGCAGGATTTGTTTATAATCATAAACAAGTTAGGTGACAGACAAAAATATGCTATGATAAAAAAACTTATACGTAAAATAACGGAATCTATTACTTCACAATATACAGGAAATGATTATGAAAAACTTCGTGCTATCCAAGATATTATTTTTGAATGTGCTCGTTCAGTATTTGCTAAACATTGTGATAGGGTTTTAGAGGATAGAACTATGAAAAAACTCTTGAGAGGAATATTATATAGGAGTGTAATTGCTTATATACCATTAAAATTACAAAAGTATTTTTATGATATAATGAAAAAGTCATCTGGCAATTATCTATTTGGCATTTTAAAGGTTGCAGAATATATACGTACAATATCAATGAGGGAAGAGATACTCTATCGTGCGTATCGTCAAAATACAAAATTTTCATCTGACTATTTAGAAAAAGCTACTAATGTATTACCGGGGAGTAAGAGAAGAAAAACTCAATTAGCGGTTTATTTGTTGTTATTTATAACTGACAATAAAAACATCCACAAAAGGATAATGAAGACATATTCATTATATTTTAAAGGGGACGATAGAATTAGCTACAAAAATATTATGACTGGCATTATAGAGAGGATATATTATAACCTCAGCTTTCCGGGTGAAGATGTATCTCGTATGTTATTGAAAAAAGGGATATTTACAGAAGAAGTTTTAAATGAGTTAAAAGGTGCCATTAAATATATATGCAATGGATATATATATAATATACCTGATTTTGTTACATTATTTGGAGGTATCTTTGATGGTGATAGGTATGAGGAATTGACATCTTTGCATACGGAAATCAAATATAAAATAGTAATGCTATTTCCTATGATATTATCATCTGTTAAAAATTATCTTCAACTCAATAAGAATATATATTTTACAACTGTGAATAACTTATTATCAAATGAATATGTTAAAAATAAATTTTGTAGAGATATGGCTTGCTCGGATTTGTATAGAATGGAATTTATGCCTAAAACATCGAAAATTGTAAGGAATATTTATAGGAAACTGATGAAAGTAAATGGCGATGCTTTTCGTCATTTTTATTTTTATCTACCTATCATTGTTAATATGAAAACAAAAAAAATTATAATATCAGATTTTGTGAACATTAATAAATTAGTAATAAGAATATTGAGGAGGAGTATAAGATGAAGATAAAGGTATCGGTTGCAATTTTGTGGTTAATGGCAGCATTATTATTCGCTGAGATAGGAATTGAGTATGAAGATACTACTTTATCTAAAATAAAGGGGTCGCCAACTTCATTTAAAAACCTTGGAGTGAAAGTAAAAATAATATTTAACTCTCTTACCGATAACTGGGTTCCTGTATACACATTCTTTTCACCAGAAAAATATATAAATTTCGCAGGATGGGGATATGAAGAACATATATGGTATAAGAAGGTGTTGCTTAACGATTATCCGTATTTCTATATAAGAAAAGATATAGATGAAGCAAGAAAAATTGTCAAAGCCAATAAGTATCAGTGTTTTGAATTGAAAGGTGTGGTCAGGAATGTGTATGAAGGTAAGGCATGGATTGAAGTAGAAAGTATAAAACCTTCTACTTCTCCTTGTATTGATGAAGATATTCTATCTCTTGCTATAAAGGCAAATGAAAGTTTTAGAAAAGATGATTTTATAGAAACATTATACTTTGCAGATAAACTGAAAAATAAAAGTTTACCTTCCGATCTTGATATAAGAATAAGAGATATAAAATGTTTTTCGTATTTACAATTGAATTTAAAAAAAGATGCTTTGCACTGTTATAGGAGTCTTTTCAGCATAACTGGTGAAGAAAAATACAAAATGATAATAGAGAGGTTGAAAAAATATTCATCACAAAGTAAGTTAAATAAGAATATGATACGTTCTATAAAGAAACTTCAGCATCTGCTTATCCAAAAAGATAGACAAATAGAAAGTTTACAAAAAGAAATAGTAGTATTGAAAAAAAATATACTAAACAAGAATCTTAAAACACAAAGTGCAAACATCAATAATCAGACCAATTTTTCTCGTGATATTTCTTTCATAAAACTGACATTAGAATGTAATAACCTTATAAGTTCAGGCAGAAGAACAGTAGAAAAAAGATTAGATAGGGATGAAATGAGCGAAATGATAGAAAAACGACGTATATGCTCAAATTTACATAAAGAGTCTAATAAAGTGGTTTGGGCAAATATTCCTGATATACAAAAACCGCTTGATGAAAAAATAGAGATTGAGAATAAAAAAGAAAAGAATACAAATATTTCTAATTTCTTCAGAAGAATCATAGATAGAAGATTAGATAGAGAAGAATTTGAATATCTCCTCAATAAAAATAGGAAGCCACTGTGAATAATGATGAGGAGAAATTATCTGCTTTTATATGTAGTGTAATAAAGCAGAAGAATAACTTTTTAAAGCAGTATTTAAAGGGTTTAGGAACGTTGAAAGAGGAGTGTTTTTATTTTCTTTACAGCGGTAAAAGTATAAGAACGATATTGGCGTGTTTATGTGCTAAAGAAATAGGACTTTCTATTGCGAAAATTATTCCATTCTGTGCGAGTTTGGAGCTTATGCATCTGTATTCCATAATTCATGATGATTTACCAGCGATGGATAATGCTTTAAAAAGAAGAGGTAAGAAATCTCTTCACCTTGTATTCGGTGAAAGTGCCGCTATCCTTGTTGGTGACCTTATGCAAAGTAAATCGTATCACATACTTTTTAAGTATTATCCTAAAAATTACAAATTGATAGATAATTTTTTCATCTTAACCTCAGATAAAGGTCTTATTAAAGGACAGGTGCTTGATATATCTAATAAATTAAAGAACCCTACCCTACCACAATTGATAAATATATATAGATTGAAAACAGGGGCTTTGTTTTCTGTGGCAACTGCTTCTGCACCTTTAATAAATGATAGTTCTGATGCACAGATTGATATATTTAAGAAAATAGGAGAAATATTTGGAATATCTTATCAGATAAAAGATGATATTGAAGATAAACAGGATACTTTGGAACCAAATATTGTCAAAAGTGTGGGTATAGCAAATGCTTATAAAATTTTGGATAAATATAAAAAAAGATTGCTTAAACAAACAGAAAAATTTTACTTTTTAAATAAATTTACTAATATAGTGTTTGGCGGAGGGGATAATGTTAAGTATCAAGAGGCAGAGGCGGAATCTAGAAAGTTATGATTATATAGATAGTTATAAGAATTTTTTAACTATTAAATTCCAGTATTTATCATTTGTAGTCAGATGTCCATATTGAAATGCCGAGAATAACGAAAGTTGTAACTCATTTGGGTGACAAGGGTGAAACTTATTTAGTTAACAAAGTTAAAGTTAGCAAAGCATCCAGGCGAGTAAAAGCATACGGCGAAATCGATGAGTTAAATTCTATTATTGGTGTAGCAAGAAGCATCATATCTAATACACCAGCAATCTATAAAGATGTCGCTGAGATACTCAAGATTGTTCAAGGACATTTATTTTTATTAGGGGCAGAACTTGCTCATCCGAAACCACCTGATGATTATCCTAAAATTACTGAGAAACATTTAAAGTTTGTTGAATATGCATGTGAAAAATTCAATAAAGAATTATTACCTCTGAAAGAATTCATTCTTCCGACAGGTTCTTACTTGTCTTCTATATTGCACTTTGCAAGAACAATATCTCGCAGAGCAGAAAGAAGTATAGTTCATCTCAATGAAAAAGAGCATTTGAGAAATATGATTATAAAATACATAAATAGATTATCGGATCTTCTTTTTATATTGGCAAGATATATTAATAAATTAGATAATATAAAAGATGAGGAAATAAATTTTAGGGAGTTATATAATAATGAATCAGGTAGTAAAAAATAAGTTAGTTAAAAGTGTGAGTAAATTTGAGGCATCACCATCACCGTATAGGGTGGTGTCATTCCTTCCGAGTGCAACCGAAATTATGTATTTTTTAGGCGCCTTTGATAATCTGGTGGGGCTAACAACTGAATGTGATTGGCCTCCTGAGGCAAAAAAGTTACCAAAGATTGTTAGACCTATTCTAAATACAGATCAAATGACATCATTAGAAATTGAAGAAGAAGTGCATAAACTTTTGCAAATGAGGGGCGAATTATACAACCTTGACGTCGAATTGCTTAATTCCCTCAATCCAGATATTATAATATCTCAAAACTTGTGTAATGTATGTAGTTTAGTTCCTGATAGTTTCATAAAAAAACTTAGCAGAATATCAAAAAAATGTAAAATAGTATCTTTACAGCCAAGAAATGTATATGAAGTCATCCATGATATAGAGAAAGTTGCCGATATACTTGGTATAAAAGAACGCGGCAAAGAGATTGCAGATAATTTGTGTAACCAGTATCTTGATATAATAAATAGTGTTCCAGAAAAACAGAAGAACAAGAAAAAATGTGTTTTTATAGAGTGGTTAAATCCAATATATATCGGAGGACACTGGATGGGGCAGGTATTAAAGGATCTCTCAGCTATATCTATAGCCGATATGTCGGGCGTTCCTTCCAAGCCACTTTCTCCACACAAAATTGCGGATTTTAATCCTGATTACATAATAGTGTCGCCATGCGGAAGAAAAGGGGACATTTTAATGAAGGAAACCAAATATTTTGTGGCACAAGAATTCATTCGCAATACTAATGCTTATAGAAGTGACAATATATACCTGATACCAGAATGTTTTACTGCAAAGCCCGGTCCCAGAATTGTAGAAGGAGCAAAAATCATATACGAAATACTTTATAAAAATAATAAAACATACAGGTTTACACTGAACTAATAACTTGCTCAACGTCGCTTTTAATGAGCCAGATAAATAGGGAGAAGTAATGGTTTGGGGCATAGTTTATCAAAAAGTTATAGAAATAAAAAACCATAATTGTTGTTTAGTTTTAGTAACATATGTCTTTATTTTGTAACATAAAACAATATAAATTGTTGGAATATATTTTGCCAAAAATTTAAGGTATAATGTAATTTTAATGGGTAAACCAATAGTATATTGTGAGGTTTGTGGAAAGTCAATAAGTGCAGAGTCAATACTTCTTCAAGATGCTATATTTGTGCAGAGTTCTTATTATTGTAAGGAGTGTGCGGATAAACTCAATATAAGAATTAATGATAAGGGTAAGAAAGTATTTAAGAAATTGTTAAAAAAGAAAGTAGATCTTAATGAACTACCTGATATTTCTATTCAAAAAGTATCCGAGCAGGAAACATTTTTTACAAGACATAGAAGAGAGTTGACATATCTTTTATATAGTTTTTCTATATTCGTTATCATTTTTAGCGCTTTGTTTATAATATATAAATATGCTATCAGTAAACCGAGTATCAAGGATGTATCTAAGGAAAAATGTAGAGAAATATTGCAACTTATAAATAATTCTAGTTATAACAGTAAAAGTAATCTCGTTTCCCTTATTGATGCTATCGCAAGTTCTGAGGATATATTGAAAAGTTCGGAGTGTGCAGAAGAAGTTTTTGCTCGGAAAAAAGAGGCACAAAAAAAGATAGAAGAGATAGAGGATCAGGAAAAGTTCGAGGCAAAATTACAAGTAATAGAAAGTAATTCTGATCCAGAACAATCTATGTTGCAGATAGATGACTTATATAATGAATATTCGCAAAAATCAATGTGGACAAATTATATGAGGATGAGATTACAAAACACTGTAGAATTAGTGATAGGAAAATTGTGGCAAGCAAAGAAAAAAGATATTGAGTTAGGATATATTAATTCTCCATATACTCTGGAGGATTATATAAATCAAATAGATAAATTTATAACGGAATATATAAAAGATAGTAAATATATGCCTAATGGCAGTTCAGATAAAATTAATGAAGTTATGAAAGATATTGCTTTTTTCAAAACCATCCTAAGAAACAAATTTGAAAATGAAGCAAATGTTTATAAATCATCACTTATACAAAAAATATCTGACCTTATAAAGAATAATAAATGTGATGATGCTGAGAAAGAGGTATTGAATTTTTCTACTAAATATGTAGGAACGTCTGTGTATAACACTAAAAGTGAACTGATACAACACATAAAGAATAATTGCAAAATTCTTGATAAAAAGGATGAATTGCCACAAAATCAAGGTGGTAATGATATACAAGATAGAAGTAACATACATAGTAAGATATATCCTCCTCCGGATGACAATAAAGGATTATCCGAATCGGAAAAGAAAATGGAAGAAAGTAGTAGTAATATACAAGATGAAAGTAACATATCTAGTAAGGTGTATCCTCCTTCGGCTGACAATAAAAAATCAGGGGAGTCAGAAAAGAAAATGGAACAGTTTCAAAATAGTGAAAATCAAGATAAGGTGGATGAAAAATCCCAGCAAAAGAATGCTAAATATACCTTGTTTAATGGTAAGGATAAAAATGGATGGGTAGAAATAAATAAAAATGCTAACTGGACAGTATGGTATGGAAGTTTATATGGGACACTCCCTTTACGAGATAAAAATCCTGCTGTAATATATTTTTCTAAAAAATCATTCAAGAATTTCACATTATCTTTCAAATATAGATTAATTAGTGGATATTTTTTTGTATGTTTTAGAATGTCTCCTGATAAACCTTCAGAAAAATTTTCTTTTATATCTCTTAATGACTATAACAAAACAAGTGATTATGCTGAGTTTTCAGCCAAGATATTTAATGATAATGTAATTGTTGAGGCTCAAAGAGGAGGTGGTGGTACTGCTAACCTTAATGAAGATGTGGACGAAGGATATATAGGATTTATGATATCTAATGGGGCAGAAGTGTATTTTAAAGACATAGAAGTAAAAGAAATAACAGGAACAGAAGAGGATTTAAAAAAGTCAATAACTGTGCCTCTTTTTAATGGGAAGGATCTCAACAAATGGATTAAATCGGGTGCGCAGGCAAAGTGGGAAGTTATTGACAATGCAATTTATGCAGAAAATAACTTAGAAAAAAAAGATGACAATACTATTGATATGTCTACTTTGAGTGTTCTCTATTTTGATGATAAGCAATTTCAACCTGATTGGACAAACTATACTGTTTCATTTGAATTTTATATAGTGGAAAATGGATTTCTGGTGTTTGGAAAGTTTCCTACAGAGGGTTCCGCTAAAGGAACACTTTTAAGTACTCATAAAGGGTTATTCTCTGCAAACACTTGGTATAAAGCAGAGGTTACAGTAACACCAGAAAAAATAGTCGTTAGTTTTCCAGATCAGGATATTTCTCCTGTTGAGGAAAAAATAGATGGTAAATTAACAGGATTTTTCGGATTTGGAACTTTACCACAGCAAAAGGTTTTTTTTCGAAACGTTAAGTTGAAATTTATAGAATAATATAGAAACTATTTATGGGCTATTTCGTTCTTTTTTACCAATACTGAGATATCTGGTATTTTTAATTGTATACCAATTCGTAGATTTTCAGGTTTTTTGACTCTATCTTTGTTATATTCAAATAGTTTGTTTGCATATTTAGATGTTTGATAGAATTTTTTGGATATGGAGTAAAAAGTATCACCCCTCTGAACTGTATAAGTGTTTTCTGATTTTGACTTTGAATATTCTTCGTTTGTTTCGTCGCCTTCTTTTTCTGTAGGTACATACGTATTTTTTTGCACATTATGTTCTTTCTGGGCTTCTTTATTGCCTATATTCTGAACAATTTTAGCGACCTGTTGGCTTGTTGGTTCATTAACTTTCATAGAAAATTTCTGGATATTCGTGAAACCGTTAATCTTTTCCATATTTACTTTTGCTTGAAACTTGTCAATTATCACCAATAAACTTGCTATGAGTAATAATATAAGGACAATAAAAATTTTAACCTGTAGTTTCATTTTCTGTCCCCCTAAAAATATATGCTATATATGATGCTATGTAAATACTTGAATAAGTTCCTACAATGGTGCCAATTATCAGAATAAATGATAAAACGGCTAATGAGGAATTCGACGTATATGAAAACAAAAATAAAACTATCGATGCTAAAAATACTGTCATACTGGTTAATATTGTTCTTGAAAGTGTTTGATTTGTACTCATATTTATAATATCGTAGAATTTTATTTTTTTTTGGGTTTTTTTATTATTTCTTATAAAATCAAAGACGACAATAGTATCGTTTACAGAATAACCTACAACGGTAAGTAGAGCAGCAATAGCGTTCATACCCATCTGTAAGGTTATGCCCAAAGAATGAGGGAATAGCATACCGACAAGGGCAGTTATACCAAATGATATTAATACATCATGTATGAGTGCTACAACTGCTGCTAGTCCATATATAAATTCGAATCTGAACCAAAGATATATTATCATTGTAATCCATGAGAAGATTAGTGCCCATACTGCTTTTTCTTTCAATTCGGATGCTACGACTGAGCCGACGCTGCTTGAGTATATAATCGGCTCATACTTATCAAAATTAAATTTTTTATATATAGTGGTGGTTATGAAATTTAATTCATTTGTAGAAGAATGTTCGGCTTCCACGTAAATAGTTGCCTTTTTTATAAATCCCTTTTGAATGTTATATTTTTCTTTATCTATGAAAACCCTACCCCAGTTATTGGTGGCGAATAAGTCCTTTATTCTCTTTTCAAATTCCTCCGGTTTTATATTATATCCAAAATTTATATTTATCTGGGCCATACCTTGTTTTGCTCCCTTATCTATTATTACAGGTTCTTCAATGGGTTTATCAATTAAAATATCTCTCAATTGTTTTTTTATGTCACTCTGAAATTCATCCGTATTCTGAAATTTTGTTCTAAGTTGGAACTTCTTATAACCCCACGATGATTTATTAGTTAGTTCTTGTTCTCCTATACCTTGAACTTCTATATCGGCGTATTTGGATTTTTCCACGTTCCCTTCATTAATTTTTAACTCTATAATTTTTGTTTGCACGTCCTGCGGATTGTATGCCTCTTTTGTAGTTATGCCTACAACAGAACCACCAGTAAAATCTATATTGAAAACACTGCTACCTCTTACTATTGATAATGAAAGTGTTGTAATAATAACAATAATGGAAAGTATAAATAATGTAGGTGCTGGTTTCATAAAGTTTATGTTTGAACTTTTTATTATTGAGAGATAATTAGCGCTTTTCAGGATGCCACTTTCAATAAATAATTTCAGAAAGAATTTTGCAACATAAACGGCTGTGAATAAAGTGGTTAAAATACCTAATGACAATGTTACGCCAAAACCTTTTATACTACCTGAGCCAAACATTATTAGAATGATACCTGCCAGAAGAGTTGTAATATTAGAATCTACTATAGCAGATAATGCTCTATTGTGTGCTGCTTCTAAAGCAGCAAATATCGTTTTCCCTGCAGCATATTCTTCTTTCATTCTTTCAAATATTAGAATGTTAGCATCTAATGCCATTGCCAGAGTTAATACAATACCGGCAAGCCCGGGTAATGTTAAGGTTGCACCAAAAACGTTTACTATACTTGTTAATAATAATAGGTTCAATAACAATGACAGGCATGCTATAAATCCAGAGATGTTATAAAGTATAAGCATAAATAGGACAACAATACCTGTGGAAATGATTAACGAGTATATACCTTGTTTTATGGAATTTTCTCCCAAAGTGGGTCCTACTGTTTCTTCACTTATAATTTTTAATGCTTGTGGTAGAGCGCCTGTATTGAGAACAGTTGCCAATGCTTGCGCTTCTTCCCTTGTGAAACGTCCGGTAATTACCCCTTCCCCTGTGGGTATTTCCCCTTTTATTCTAGGATTAGAGACAACTTTCCCATCAAGTAGGATTGCCAAATTTGCCCCAATGTTTTCTTTAGTTATTTGTGCAAATTTTTTTACAAATTGTGGCTTGATTTTGAACGAAACGTGATATGCGCTTCTGTCGATAAGTCCTTCTTCACCACTACCAATGGCTGTTTTTGCTGATGCAATAGCAGAACCTTCCATAGCGATGACATTTTTGAGTGAATAAGTTTTACCTATATCTTTTTCATCGGGAAAGTCACTACATCCTGTATCGCCTTCTTTACACTCTAATCTAAATTCTACTTTCCCTGTTTTTTGAACAAGATTTTTTATTTGGTCTATTTCTTCTTTGGTAGCACCTGGAAGTTGAATTAAAATTTGATCGCTACCTAATGATTGAATTCTGGGTTCTTTCAAACCGTATATATTAATTCTTTTTTCTATAATGTTGACTGCATTATCTATACCCACCCTTTTTTCTTCGGCAGATAATTTTTCAGATTCTTTAAATGCCAATCTGAATTCTGTGCCACCTACTATATCTAACCCTAATTTATAGTTAAACTTTGAAAAAACTTCGCCTTCTCTAAATAAAGGTTTATTTCTTATAGGCACTGCTATGTAAAAAGTTACTGCATATAACAATACGATTATCAATATTTGCAATTTTAGCTTTCTGTCCATTTTATATTCCTTATACTACTTATTTTCTTCTGGGTTTTTCGCCTTTGTTATAATACCCACTACAGCGTTACGTGCCATTTTTACTTTTACATTATCATCTATTTTTAAGGTAATTTCATTGTCCTTTACTTGCACAACAGTTCCATAAATTCCGCCGGACGTTAAAACGTAATCATTCTTTTGCAAACTGTCAAGCATTTTTTTTCTTTGTTGCTCTTGCTTTTTTTGAGGACGGATTAAAAGAAAATAGAAGGCAACAAAAATAATTAGGAAAGGTAATACCATAGAAGCAAGCGTTGCTCCGGCTGGTGGCGCTGGTTGTTGGGGTTGTGTGGGTGCAGAAGGACTTGCCGGTTGTTCAATTGTATGTGTGGTCGTTTGTGTTTGCGAACAAATAAAATTGTAAGTTAATAACAAGCAAGATAAAATGAATAATGTGGCAACCTTTCTTGAAATTTTCATTATTATTCCTCTTCCTCTTCTTCTTTTTTAACTTGAGCGAGTATCTTATCTTGAATCTGTTTGGGGACCACGTCTAAGTGGGAAAATTCTATTGTATAAGAACCTTCTCCGCCTGTTATTGAACGTAGATCTGTAGCATAACTTAACACTTCTGCTAATGGTACTAATGCCTTTACTGTATTTAATTTTCCCTCGCTATCAATACCCATTATACGTCCTCTTCTTGAATTAAGATCTGACGTTATATCGCCTAAGTATTTTGGTGGGACAGCGACTTCAATGTTCACAATCGGTTCTAATAATACTGGTTTTGCTTCTAGAAAGGCCTTTTTAAATGCTTTCGATGAGGCAATTTTAAATGCTGCTTCACTTGAGTCGACTACATGATAAGTGCCATCGTATAGTATGACCCGCGTGTCAACAATAGGGTAACCTGCTAGTACCCCTTTATCTAAAACCTCTCTTATACCTTTTTCAACTGCGGGAATAAATTGATTTGGTATAGCTCCTCCAAATATTTCGTCTACGAATTCAAATCCCTTTCCCCGTTCAAGTGGTTCTAGTTTTATGTACACTTCAGCATACTGTCCTCTTCCACCAGTTTGTTTTTTATGCTTATGGTGTCCCTGGGCTTTCGCTGTGATAGTTTCTTTATATGGTATTTTTGGTTGCTTAGTAATAAGTTCCACACCATATCGTCTTTTCATTCTGGAAAGAGCAACTTCTAAATGTAGGTTGCTTATACCGGAAATAACAAGTTCTAATGTTTGTTTATCGCGACTTACCTTAAAGGTGGGGTCAGAATCAGCTATTTTTTGCAGAGAGGAACTTAATCTTTGTTCATCATCTTTACTCTTGGGTTCAACTGCTAACGATACCATAGGCGTTGGAAGGTTTATTTTTATTACTTCATATTTAGGTTTACTTTTGGCTATAACATCATTTACATATAGTTCTTCAACCTTTGTAATTATCCCTATATCTCCGCAAACCAACTTTGTAACGGGTTGTTGTTCCTTGCCAAATAATTTAAAGAGTTTAGGTATCTTTACTGGATTACCGCTTCTTAGATTCAAATATGAGTTATCTACTAACAATTCACCTGATAACACTTTGACATAAGCTATTTTACCTACAAACGGGTCTGAAATTGATTTGAATACAAAAGATACTGAATTATCATTACTGATAGGTATGGGTTTTTCCTCCCCGTCTTCTTTTACTATATGCGTAGTTCTATCAGTAGAATCAAAAGCGTATCTATCAATAAACTTAAGCAATTCCAATATTCCTAATTGTTTGGCATTAGAAATAGTAAACACGGGTATTATCTTTCTTTTGAATATATCGTCTTTTAGATTTCCTTCTATGTCTTTAATTTCTATTTTTTCTCCATTTAAATATTTCATCATTAGTTCTTCGTTTTCTTCTATTGCGGATTCAATGATTTTAGATTTTAAATCGTTAATGTTTGGGGGTAGATTCTCATCGCTTAGAACATCATATATTTTTGTAAGGTTTTTACCGAAAAAGTCAGGATAAGTAAAAAAGCATATTTTATCTGATATCTCCTTTTTTATGTCATTAATAAGTTCTTCTGGTGCTACATTTTCTAAATCAATCTTGGATATTACAATTGCTACTGGCTTAACATTCTTTTGTAAAGTTCCCCATATTTTACGAGTATTTACCATTATGCCACTTGAAGCATTGATAAAAAGTAGGACCAAATCTGATGCATAAATTCCTTGGAGCGCTTCAGCTATAAAATCAGTATATCCTGGCGTATCTATAATGTTAAATTCTTTACCGGAGTAAGTAAAGTTAAACATCGTAAGATCAATGGAAAAATGTCTTTGCTTTTCCTCGAGATCGAAATCAGACAGTGTTGTTCCATCTTCAACTCTACCAATTCTTGTTATGAGTTTGAGTTTATAAAATAACGTATCTACAAAGATTGTTTTGCCCGTATCTCCGTGTCCTACTAATGCGAACGTTTTGGTCATCTTAGTAGTTAAGATAAATTTCCAATCTTCTGTTTGTATCTTGGCCTGCTTTTGTTTCGTTGGAAGCGATAGGTTTTGAGTCACCCAATCCTTCTACTAATATATTGTTACTATTAAAATTAAGGTATTTTAGTAATGTGTATTTACTTTCTTTAGCGCGGGCTGAGGACAATCCGTAATTATCTAAAAATTTGCTTGCTGTTTCGCGAGATAATCTAGTATTATCGGTGTAACCCTCGATTTTTATCGATTTTGGCTTGTATTTATTTATAATTTTTGCTAATTTCTTTAGCTCGTTTTCCCCTTTTTGAGATAGTTTATCACTGCCACTCTTAAAAATATTCTTTGCTATGGTGACTATAATCGTATTCCCTTTGATTCTCACACCATAAAAACTTTGTTTTTTCAATAATTTATAAACGTTTTGTATATTATAAGAAGATAAAGTTCTTAACTCATCTATTGTAGGCAAAGATATGGGACTACCAGATGTTTTATTGACATTTATCTTTTGTAAATTTTCAATTATAGCGTTCTTATAACTTATCTCCTTTTCGTATTCTGCTACTTTTGCTTTTAAATCATAGTTTTCTTGTTTTAATGCCTCTATACCTGTCTTAGAGCAATTACTTTTGCACCCGAAGCATAAAATTATGCTTGCTAACCACAAAGCGATATTTACGTTCTTCATATTTATCCTCCTAAAAATAATTTCTAATAATCTATGATTTTATACCCTAAATGCGTCTTGTAGAAACCGTATTATAAATTGGTTAGAAAATATTGAAAATAATAATCCACATGATAAAAATGGGCCAAAGGGGATATAATGATCTTTGGTTATAAGGAAATATATAATGCCGACTACAGATCCTACAAAGCATGCAGCTAAAAAGGATATTACAATCATTTGCCAACCTAAAAATGAACCAAACATTGCCATAAACTTGACATCACCGAACCCCATTGCTTCTTTTTTAAATACAAGTTCTCCGATTACGCCTATAAAGTATAATAAACCGCCTCCCACTACTGCACCTATTAAGGAATATAAAATTCTTACTACTATATCAGGCATAAATGTAATTGTGGAAATATAAAAATAATTATTATACACAGAAACTATAGGAGATAAAAGTAATCCTATAGCAAGTCCTCCTACTGTCAATTCATCTGGTATTATTCTATATTTTAAATCTATAATCGAGGAAACAATGATTACAAAAACTAGAAAGAATAACACTATATATGATAGTATCCCTTGTTCTTTTATATATGGTGTATTCAAATAATAAAGGTATATAATAATTGCTGTAAATCCGAAGAGTAATTCTATCAAAGGATATCTTATTGATATTTTTATGTTGCAAAATCTGCATTTGGCTTTTAAAAGTATAAAACTTAGTATGGGTATGTTATCATACCATTTTATTGTGTGCATGCAATTAGGGCAAAACGAAAATCCCTTAAATGGTGATAAGCATTCCCGTGGTAATCTGAAGATGCAAACATTGGCAAAACTTCCTACGCAGAGTCCTATGATAAATAGTAGAATACCGCTAAACCAATCCACTTCCCTTTAAGATTTTATCTTTTTAATTACAAACGCTCGATTTCTAATGACTTTTTATGATTTAAACATTATACCTTGTTGTAACATTTTTTGTTTAATTTCGTTTATTACAGGAGTAGATATTTCTTGCCATTTCCTGACTTCTTCTTCTTTTAAGTTTGCTAAGTCCCCCCATACCTTTATGTTATTTCTATCTAACAGTGAACGTGTACGCGGTGTCCAGTATACGTTTGATATGCTTTGATTTAGTAGTGCTATGTATTTCTTTTCTTCCTCGGTTTCTATGTGTGTGACTTTAGCAAATTCAAGGTTTAATCCTGTAAGCATGTCTTTTATTTCTTTAAACCCTCCTTCCCCTAAAGCCGAGATAGATTGAATATCAGATTCTGTATATTTTACTAAGTCACCAATAGTTCTTATGTTTTTTTGAAATAATATGTTTCTCGTTCTTATGGAGACACCTGTGGCATCAATAGGAATCTCTAAAAGTTTTTGGGTATATTTTTTCTGCCTTTCTATGTCTTCATCAAAAAACATTATGGTGGAACTCCTTATTTCATCAATAAGATAATGTAACCTTTGGTTATACAAACCAGAAAGAGGTTCTATGAGTTTTATTGCTTCTTTTGACCTATTGTTCATCTCGTAATATAAAGCAAGGTTGGCTATTATAGATACTTGTGATTGGGGCAATTTTTGAATTTGTTCCTCGTATTTTTTAACTTCTTCAGGTTCTAAGAAAATATTGGCAAGATAAAATAATCTATGTAATGCTTCTACTTTAAATTCTTCTTTTTCTTTAAGTTCTTCATAGATTGCCACTGCACCATCTATATCTCCCGCATATTCAAACAATCTTGCTTGTATAAATTTTGCAAAATTTGAATCTTTATTGTTTAAACAATCTTCATATATATTTTTTGCTTGCTCAAAATTACCAAGATTAAGGTGTATTTCTACAAGTTCTTTTACAACTAATTCTTTCTTTATATCTTTAGCATTAAGTAAATCTTCTAAGATGCTTTTAGCATCATTAGCATAGCCTAAGTTTTTAAGAGCCACTGCCTCAATGAATTTGAATTTCGATGATGAACTCTGTGTTACTCTTAGCAAGTTAACAACATCCTTCATCCGCCCCATAATAAACAATATCAAAGCTGCTGATTCGTTATCGCTCTTTGAGCGGCTTTGTTCACTGCCGATTTTGTCTAAGATAGATTGCAGTTGCTTAAACTCGCCTATAAATTTGTTCGTATATCTAAATGTATAAACCTTCTCTAATTCTAAATTTATTATCTCTTCTAATGTAATTATATTCATCTACCTTTACGCTCTAACCTGGGCATTAACAACTTTCATTTCTTTTTTCGTTGTATTTTTTAAATCATTTTGCAATTTTTTAAAATCCTTATATATACTTTTTTCATTTACATAGAACGAAACCAAACTAGAAGGCGTAATATCATAAGGAAAATTAATAGCTACATAATTCTTTGGCACTTTATTATTACCGTTAAATACTACATCAAAAATTTCATTTTGATCTCTTGGTTGAATTGAACTGCTGTTCGCCTGTTCTAATTCCATATCTATACTCGTTGAGGGTAGCGCTACTACAAAAGGAATGTTGTGAACCTTACATAATACAGCTAAATTATATGTACCAATCTTATTTATAATATTGCCATTCCTATCTGCTTTAACTGCTCCTACTATGCAGATGTCAATTTGTTTTTTGGATAATAAATATGCTACCGTATTGTCACTTACGGTAATAAACTGTGTTCGGGTTTTTGATAACTCCCAGCAGGTGAGTTTCATACCTTCAAATAAAGGTCTTGTTTCAGATATATAAATTTTTATATTTCCATTATATCTATTATATGCTTTATAGATAATTCCCATGCCAGTTCCTATTCCTCCCGTAAACAATATACCGCTGTTACAATATGTTAAAACAGAATAACCATTTTTTATCAGGGATAGTCCGTTTAAGGCAATTCTATCACATTTATATATTTCTTCACTTTCTATGTTTTTTGCTTCTTGCAACACTTCTTTATACATCTCTGTAACCTTAACGGTTTTTGCCTTACTATCAATGAATTTTAGTAGACGATTTATTACATATACTATGTTATAATTTAGTGGTTGAACAGTTGTTAATTCCTTACCCAGTAATTTTAATTGTAAAATAAATTTATCATACTCGTTGTTCCTATTTCTGAACGCTTCTAAAGTGAAAGCATAACCGCTAACAATACCTAAAATAACAGAACCTCTTATTTTTAATTCTTTTATAGCTTGCACTATTTGGTAAGCGTCTTTGTAGTTATTAAAACTTTCTTTGAATGGTAATTTACTTTGGTCTAAAACAGAGAGTGAAAAATCCCCCTCGTTAAACCTTAAAACTCTTAGTGGCATGTTTCAAAATTAAGGATAAATTTTCCGTAACCTGTGCTCCTACTCTTTTCCAATAAGTAAATCTATCCCAATTCAACTTTACTTTATCTTCTGGCTTTTCCTTGTATGGGTTATAATTCCCCAGCACCTCAATAACCTTGCCATCTCTTGCTTCTCTCGAATCAGCGACTACAATTCTGAACAGATTTATTTTTCGCCTCCCAACCTTCTGCAGTCTTATTTTAACCATAAGGTAATTTTAAAATTCTTTTTTTATAAAATTCAATACTCCAGAAATTACAGAAATTACCACATTACAGAATTCCACTTTATCCAGTATTTCTATTATTTTATTCCGAGTTAGCGAATTGGAATTTTCTCCCAACTTTTGAATTTTAACATGCACCTTTGACTTTTTCTTCTACTTATAACTGCAATCTACAATCTGAGATTCTCACTACCATTTCTTGTATTCTTCTTTGGAGTAATTTCTTTACATTAATTTCCTACCCCCACGGGGATTTGAACCCCGGTCCGCAGACTGAGAATCTGCTATCCTAGGCCGCTAGACGATGGGGGCATATAATTATGGACGACCAACTGAACGGTAAATAAATCCTAACTTTCTTATTTCCTCAGGATTTAATATGTTTCTACCATCTAATATCACTGATTGTCTCATAAGTTGTTTTATTTTAGTATAATCTATCGTTTTGAATTCATTCCATTCTGTTATCAAAAGGAGTGCATCTGCGCCTTTTGCCACATCGTAAGGATTATCACAATATTCTACTTCAGGCAGGATTTCTTTAGCGTTTTTGTTTGCCTTTGGATCGTATGCTTTTAAACATGCCCCTCCATCAATAAGTTTTTTCATTATGTATATGGAAGGTGCCTCGCGTACATCATCAGTGTCAGGTTTGAATGCTATACCTAAAATGCCTATGACCTTGTCCTTTAAAATCCACAGTTCTTCTTGTAGTTTCTGTAAAAATCTATCCCTTTGCATTTGGTTTATTTTTTGAACTTCTTTTAATAAATTAAAATCATAGCCTACTTCGCGGGCTAATTTGTAAAACGCTTCTATATCTTTCGGAAAGCATGAGCCACCGTAACCTAATCCTGCATTCAAAAAATGAGGATTTATTCTTGAATCCATGCCTAATCCATAAGCAACTTCTGTCACGTCAGCACCTACCCGTTCACATATATTTGCAACGGCATTTATGAATGAAATTTTTAGGGCTAAAAATGAATTGGATGCATGCTTTATCAACTCCGCAGATAATATGTCAGTATATAGTATAGGTGCTTTAAAATCTTTATAAAGCTCATTCATAATGTTTTTAGCCTGAACTGAAGTAGTTCCTATTATTATTCTGGACGGATTTAGCGCATCGTAAATGGCGCTCCCTTCTCTCAAAAATTCCGGATTAGATACAACGTCAAATGAAACAGTTTTTTTCAAATGCCTTTTTATTGTTCTCTCAAGTTTTTCACCCGTTTTTACCGGTACCGTGCTTTTTTCTACTATGACTTTATATTCATTTATATGTTCAGCTATCTCGCGAGCCACCTTTTCTATGTATGATAAATCCAATTCCCCACTTGGAGTAGATGGGGTCCCAACTGTAATAAATATAACCTTCGAATTTTTTATTGCTTCTTCAGAATTGGTCGTAAATTTTATGGTTTTATTTTCTAAGTTTTCCTTTAACATCTCATCTATGTCTGGCTCATATATAGGAGGTAAACCTTTATTTAGATTGCTGATTTTCCTTTCATCTATGTCAACACCAATAACAGTATGTCCTTTTTTTGCAAAAGTCAATCCTGTGACTAATCCAACTACTCCTAAACCCATTACACTTATGTTCATTGGTATTGTCAACGAACTAACTAATTCATGGTTTGATCTCTTGACCTAAAAGCCGAAATTTGTATCATTCTTATTTTTGGATATTCAATCTTTTATGCGGTATGCTTTTTTGTCATTTCTTCCTGCAATTTACTCGTTGTTTCTAAATACGCAAAATATTGTGCTAATAGCGATATGGGAAATGTCATAAGTATAAGTGTGAAGAATCCAAATATTCCTATTAATGTTGTGATAATTGTTATACTGAAAAATATAAAATGAGAGGCGAAATCATTTTTTACAATTTCAAAACTGTATTTCAGCGCCTTTTTTATACTATATTTCCTATCTTCAACGAATCCGAATGTGAGATAGAAAAAGGTGCCACTTATTAAGAACATTAATCCGCATAACATAAACATCAAGAGTGCAGATAGGAAAGCATATCCAACTATGACTTTTTGAAATGACAACGTTGCTATTAAACTTATTAAGAGACAGATTATGGAGCCGCTGGAGAAAAACAATCCTGAAAGTAACCCCTCAAAAAAATTATCAAATCCACTGAACAAATCGCCAATTTTGGGTTTTATATGTCTTGTTCCATTGAGAGCCATTCTGTAAAAACCACACATAAATGGTCCTATTAATATTCCTCCAGATAGAGCGCCAACTATTAGGATTATTGCTCCAGCAATTGTAAATTCGACAGGGTATACCCTATATAATCGCAATGCATATATAAACCTTCTTTCCATCTTTTAACTATGAGCTAATTATTTATTATTATACAGTAGTCTGTCCTGAGGCGCCTGCTTGTTCTTGTTTGGATTCTTGTGCTCCTTCAGTTTTTGGTTCGTGTATTTCTACTTCAGGCTCTTTTTCCCATGGTTTTTCTTCTGGTTCTTCAAAAATCTCATTTGTTTCTATGCCATCAATCTCTTTCCTCAAAAGCAGATAGGTTAATGTTTGGGCAGACCAGAAGTATGAAATTGCGTAAGAGCAGATTATTCCCACTAATAGAAATAACCAGAATCCTAATACTACTGTGGAAATAAATTCATTTAATGGCATATCGGGATTTGATAAGTTACCTGATATATATGAAAAAATCCTGGAGAATTTGTCATACGGTAAATTAAAACTGAATAAGAAAGCAGCGGCAAAAAATCCAAGTTTTACAGTAAGATATCCAAAGAATAATACAATAGCAAAACTTACAATTCCTGTAATAGCAGTTACAAGTTGGTAAATTATATATTTTATAGGTCTTGTTAAAACATACATAATGCTTCTTGAAGCAGCATCATATACTTCCGTTCCTTCAACCGCTACTGTAGGATACATTAAAGGGTATCCTAATAAACTTCCTACTGCTAAAATTGCCATAACAAAGCCAGAAACAAGTGCTAAAGGTGTAAATATTAAAACAAGAAAATCAACTGGAAAGTTTAAACTAATGACTCTTAAAATGAACCTTGTAAATCCTTGCTTTGTATCAGGATTTAAAAGTGATTCCCATCCTCTCCATATAAAACTAAATATATATATAAATATCGTTTCTATTACAACAAACAATATCATTGAAACAATAAATTTCCCTAATAACTCTTTAATTCCCTCCGGTTCATCCTTTTCAGGGAATAAAGCATTTTTTATAACCTTAGCCCACAATAAATAGAATACGAACCCACCTATGACGAGTGTTAGTAAATGATTTACAGGTATAGCTCCTACCAAGCCACCTAAAACATTACACACCGCGAAAATGATAAAGATAACTGCACAAAGAACAATTGCCATTGCAGCATCCCTATATTTTTTACCTGAATATTCTACTATATGTTTGCTGGAAACTATTTCATCCTTAGCGAGATTAAGTGTTGCTATTCTACATATTGCTAGCCCAAAATATGCCCAGATTATATTAAAAAGAATCAAATAACCCAACCCGAATATAAATGGAATTGCCTTATTGATTCTTGCGACGACCGGCTGAGGTAAAAAATTGCTCTTTATAACCAAATCAGTAAAGTTTTGATTTAGTTCTCCTAACTTTATAAAGTTTTTGGCTTTGTCGGAAAGATGTTTACATTTCCTATGGAAAACTATTTCAAAACCATGAATTACTATCTGGTGATGTTCTTTTATGCTCAATCCTGAACTCTTTGCTATCCATTTTTTATCTGCTAATTCTGTCGATGCTAAATTTTTTATACTGGATAATCCTATGATGTATGATATGCCATATATTAATGCAGTGCTGAATATCAGCCCCACAAATCCTAATAGCATTTTTTTTAAATCCAGTGCTACTCCGAACAGAGTCAGAAAATCTTTTACGTTACCCTTCAATTCTGTACTCATACTTACTCCTCCTTAATTTTTGTATCGTTACCATCTTTTATATAAATATTATCACCTACTATTATATATTTTTCCCTTAACCATTTATCTAAATCTGATAGCGAGCACCTTTTAGAGCAAAATGGGAAATACCTATTCTTCTTTTTTATTTCCATTCTACACGTTAAACATTTGTATCGGTTTGCTCTCATTAAATAAAACCTCTATCATAAAAAAAATACATAATTTTGCAACAAAAATCACGTAGATTTTTGATGTTCCCAGAGTTTTATATATTGAAGAGTGATATATATGGAACTGAAAATAGAAATTATAAAACCTTCCTTGCCGTCTAAGAATCCCAATTTCAGTATATAGTGTTTAAAAAAATTAAAAAATGATTTTGCTAACACTTTTGGAATAGAGAACTTTTCTTTTCTTTCAGCCCGCCATTTTGCCATAAGCATTGATTCTCTTGTTACTTTATAAATATATCTATCTATTGTGTCGGCAGTATAATGTAAAATCACAGCATTTTCGGATAATGTATGAATGGTGCCGTTAACAAACATCCTGTGATGGAACCCCTTGCTCGTTAGCGTTACCTTGTTTTTTTTAAACAATCTAATTCCCCATCCTGGATACCAACCATATCTTTTTATCCATTTATTTAAGAAAAATGTTTTTCTGTTTACAAGGTAAGCATCATATTTCTCTATTTCAGCCCTATTGGCAAATAATTGGGTAATTTCTTCTTGTAATTGTGTAGAGCAAACTTCATCAGCGTCTAAGTGCAATACCCATTCATTTTTGGCTAAAGAAAAAAGGTAGGAAAATTGATTAGAGGTATTATCCCATTGTCTTGCATAAACCGTTGCTCCTAAACTTTTGGCAATTTCTACTGTTTTATCAGTGCTACCTGAATCCAGAACAATTATTTCATTTGTCCAAAGGACACTTTTTATGCATCGTTCTATGTTTATTTCTTCATTCAGGGTTGGTATGCAGCACGTTAAAGGAGGTTTCACGTAGGAAATTTAAAATTTAAAATTTAAAATTTACACTTTAATTTAATTATAATCGGGGTGTAGCGCAGTCTGGTTTAGCGCGCCTGGCTTGGGACCAGGAGGTCGTGGGTTCAAATCCCGCCGCCCCGACCATTCCAGTTCTAATTTCACTTATCACACTTCTTCATTGCATTTACTACTTTATCATAGTCGGTTATTGGGTTAACACTGCTAAAATCTATTCGCTTAAAATTCTTACATACCCTGGAAAAATAAGAGTATATACATAAAAAACCCTGTAAAAGATATTCACTCTTTTGAATTCTTTGGGCAGTTAGTTTAACTATTATGGTATTGATATGTTGATGCGTATATTTCGATTTTATAAGAGGGAAACTTAGAAAAATTGCTAATGTAAAATCATCATTGCTTACAGTGTTTAAAATGTTGCTTAATAATTCACCTTTGTTTAGAATGTGCGTGAAAAAATATAAAAGAACTGCCTCTATATATAAAAATTTCTCCTGACTACTCCAAGAATACTTTCCAGAATATTGAGTAGGTCCCTCTTGCTTTTCAATATCTTTCATAATGTCGTGGTATTTTGACAAATATATAATGGCTATATCTGCTACTGACTTTTTGAATAGGGCTAAGAGATTCCTCTTAAATATATGATATTTGTTGGTTTTATACAATATATTTTTATAGTTCTCAACATATTTGTATAGGCATTTAAAAAGTAGATCCAGCAATTCACTTGGCTGCAGAAAGTCTTTTTGTATAAAAATTCTGTTACATTCTACACTTGGATAATTGTTATTACTTATTGTAATATTTGGGGATATAACAATTTGATTTTGATTGTTTTGTATTCCGCAATTATTAAGGTATGAGAAGATGTCGGTTTTTGAATAATAGTCATAATAATACCTCCTAGTAGCCTCAATTGCCCTCTTGGAAGGGTCTGTTGAATTTGAAGATGTCGGATGTTTTATAAATGGCAGATTTATCTCTATTCCGACTTCTGTTACGGCGTTAAGTATTAAGTATTTAGCAGTCGTGCTCATCTTAGCAACGTGCTTTTCTATGTAAACCTTTACTCGTCTACAATGTAATATATCTTTTAATACTGTATATGCCATATTTCTCTTCTTTATACTATTACTGTTCAATTTTTTTATAATCTTTTTTATTGCTCTTTTTGAAACGCATTTCCCACTTCTATAAGTATTTATTCTTAATTTTTTAGACAGTTTTAACAGTTTTTCTATGACGTCTTTTTGTATATCTGCCCAGATATAATCTAAATTCAAAGAAAAGATAAGGGATATATAAATTATTATGTTATAACCTACCTTCTGCATAAATTTATATTATAGATTGATTTTAACATAAATTTTATTATAGTAAAGAACTTTAAAACTGGTGAAGAGAACTGTTCTTTACGACTGGCATAAAAAGAAGGCGCAAATAGCTCCATTTGCCGGATATTCGATGCCTATTGTTTATTCTTCTATCAAGGAGGAATCTATGTCTGTTAGAAGATATGGCGGGGTTTTTGATGTGTCTCATATGGGGAAACTTGTAATAAAAGGTAAAAAATATTTAGAATTTGCTGATTCGGTATTCCCTATGAATATAAAGGGTGCCGAAAACTATAGAGCGTTATATGGATATTTTCTAAATGAGCAAGGAGGTGTTTTAGATGATTTAATAGTTTATAAATTCCCTACATATATATTGGTAATTGTTAATGCCTCTAATACAAAAAAAATTCTTGATGCCTTAAGAAGTAGACAGGATAACGATGTTGAAATAGAAGATATAACTGATAAGTTTTCAATTATAGCTGTTCAAGGACCGTATGTTAAGCCGTCTCTATCCAATACTTTAAAGATTGAAATATCCTTAAAAAGATTTTTCTTTATGGAGTTTAATAATAAAAATTATTCATTTGTTCTGGCATGCACAGGATATACAGGAGAAGATGGATTTGAAATAATAGTGGAAAATACTCAAGCAGAGAAGGTGTGGAACGATATATTAAGAAGTGATAAGAAGTTTGTGCCTTGCGGATTAGGAGCACGAGATGTATTACGTTTGGAAGCTGGCTATCCGTTATATGGACATGAATTGAATGAAAATATAACTCCTTTAGAAGTAGGTGGTGAAAAGTTCTTATATTTTGATAAAAGTTTTATAGGTAAACAAGCCTTACTTGAAAAGAAAGAAACTGTTGATAAAGTTTTGACGGGGTTTGAGCTAGACACTAAACATATTGCTCGACAAAATGACAGTATAGTTTTGAATGATAGTGCAATAGGATATATAACCTCTGGCACTTATAGTTTTAACTTTAATAAATCTATAGCGCTGGGATTTTTATACAAGAAATATATAAATAGCAAAAGTGAATATAACATTAGGGTACAACATAAAAAAGGTTATAGTAAGGTAAAGATAATTGGTATACCCTTTTTAAGGTATTATAGAAACAATTAAATAATTAGGAGGGTGACAAATGGTTAAGAAAAAAAGTAGACCAAAGAAGAACGGTGGTAAATCCAAACCACTAAAATCTAATGGGGGTACAGAGAAGCCCATACAAAAAAAAGAGAATATTCAGGAAACAAAAGAACCTATTCAAGAGCAGCAGAATAAAAAGAAAACTTTGAAAGAGACAATGTATTTTACAGAAACACATGAATGGATCAAGGTTATAGGAAATGAATCTTATATCGGGATAACCGATTATGCCGTGAAAAAACTTACAGATTTAGTACATATAGAGTTACCAGAGGTGGGTGATGAAATTGTTCAGGGGAATCCTTTTGGTAGTATTGAATCAGTAAAGGCTGTTTCCGATTTGAATGCTCCTGTTTCTGGTAAAGTTTTGGAAGTTAATGAAGAGGTTGTAGCAAATTTGGATTTAATATCTACTGAACCGTATGAGGAAGGATGGTTAATAAAAATATCTATTTCTGACCCAGCTGAATTTGATTCTCTAATGACAAAAAAGGATTATGAAAATTATATAAAAACTATAGAGGAAGAGGAAGAATAAACTTCATAATGGATAGAACATTTCAACTGGAAATCTTAACTTATGAGAAGAAGTGTCTAAATTTGCAAGTTAGGTCTATAATAATTCCGGCATATAAAGGTTTATGGGGTATTAAGAAAGGGCATGCGAACTCTATTTGCCTTATAAAGCCGGGTATTATTGAGATAGAAGATGAAAAAAATGATAAGGTAAGATATGTGATAGGTGAGGGTGTTTGTAGAATAACTCCTTTGAAAGTTGTGCTTCTAGTTAGATCATTTGAGAAAAGAGAAGAAATAGATAAGGAACGGCTTAAACAGAGCACTGAAAAAATCGCAAAGAAAATGAAGAATTTAGAGGACTATTCTGAAAAAGAGAGAATAAAAATAACTAATGCTTTTTTGCGTAATCAGGCCCGCAAGAAGTTTGCTTACCAATAAAACATACTCCGGCGCCTATAATCTTTGTCAGTTAATTATTCGTAATTCATTATTTTACTTTATTGCGAGTTTTGTGAGTTGGATTTCTCTAAAACTTTTGACCTTTGACTTTTGAGTTTTTTGAGGTATCCCTTCTTTGTGATAATTTTTGAAATCTTATAAAAATAATAAATTTTTGTAAAAAACAAATTACAATACATATTCTGTATATGTATAAAGCAGAAGAAAAAGAAACGGCATGGGAACGGGTTGAGATAGCAAGACATCCTAAAAGGCCTATATTTATCGACTATCTAAATAATGTTTTTCACGATATTGTGGAGTTACATGGGGATAAAAATTTTAGAGATGACGGGGCTATCTGGACAGGTTTGGTTAAATGTGATGAAATAAAATTGATGGTTATAGGAAGTAATAAAGGAAAGACAGTTCAAGAGAAGGTTCAAAACAATTTTGGCTGTGCTCATCCAGAAGGGTATAGGAAGGCGAAATTAAAGATGCGTATTGCTGAAAAGTTCAAATTGCCTGTGGTGTGTTTTATAGATACTCCGGGTGCTTATCCTGGTATAGGAGCTGAGGAAAGAGGGCAGGCATTTGCTATTGCTCATAATATATGGGTGATGAGTGGGTTAAAGATTCCTATAATTTCTGTGGTGATAGGGGAAGGTGGTAGCGGCGGCGCATTAGGGATTGGGGTATCTGACAAAATCTTGATACTTGAAAATGCTTATTACTCTGTCATCTCACCCGAAGGTTGCTCAGCCATATTGTGGCGCAGTGCTACTAAGTATAAAGAGGCAGCCCAATCTTTGAAATTAACTTCTTATGATTTACTAAAGTTAGGAATAGTGGACGAGATAATCCCTGAACCTGGAGGCGGGGCTCATTATAACCCAAAGAAAGTTTTTGAGGAAGTGAAAAATTGTTTAATAAAGTATTTAAAATACCTTCTCTCTTTATCAATTGATAGATTGTTAGAAGAGAGATATAAAAAGTATAGGAATATTGGATTTTATAAGGAGTAATTAATGGCAAATCCAAAACGAAGACGCTCGCCAGCCAGACAGGGAAACGTCCGTTCCCATGACCATCAACAGATATTTTGGCAGTTGAGGAACAGGAAAAAGCACGGTGATGCTAATGAATTGACTATTCTACCAGGGTTTTCACTGTGCCCCAGATGTGGGCAGGCAAAATTGCCACACAGAATATGCCATAATTGTGGGTATTACATTGTGGATAAAAAAAAGAAAACTCCCACAGAAGTTATAAAACTTCTTTAATTACAACCTCAACTTATATCAAAATGGTAAAGTTTTTTGTTGATTTAATGGGGGGTGACCATGCTCCTGATGAAATAATAAAAGGTGTTCAAAAGTATATTTCAGAGGCGCAAGATACCACTAATGTATCAGTATGTTTATTTGCCGTAGAAAATGTGGTGAATAAATATAGGGATGTTTTTAGAGATAATAAAAATGTAGAATGGATTGTATCAGAAGGTTTTATAGCAATGGGAGATAAACCAGTTGAATCGTTACAGAACAATAGTAAAACAACAATACAGATGGCACTTGACAGCGCATCGAATGCTGATGATGCAGTTGTAATTTCAGCAGGTAATACAGGGGGATTTGTTGCTTCGAGTGTGTTAACATTAGGATTAATAGATGGTATAAGGAGACCAGCAATAGTCACGGCTCTTCCAACAGCAAATGGATATGCTGCTATTTTAGATTTAGGTGCTAATATGGAGCCTAAACTATCTGATTTTTTGGTATATTCTAAAATAGGCAAAATCTATGCACAGAATATTTTAGGTAAAAAACAGGTAAAAGTGGGGCTTCTTAACATTGGAGAAGAAAAGGGTAAAGGTCCTAAATTGATTCAGGAGGCACATCAACTATTAAAAAATGAAGAAGAAAATTTTATTGGGAATGTGGAAGGTAACGAAATTTTTAAAGGTGTGGTAGATGTGGTGGTATGTGAAGGATTTGTTGGAAATATAATGCTAAAATGGGGAGAGGGATTATTTGAACTTATAAAAAATAAAATCTTGGACAAATTTGAATCTGTATTAAGGAGTAATGGTTTATCAGGTATTTTCACTACATACCTTGAGCTATTAAAATCATTTGACTATAAAGAATACGGGGGTGCTTTACTTTTGGGTGTTAACGGATATTGTATAGTATGCCATGGACGGTCAAAGGGGGACGCAATTGCTAATGCGTTTAGAAAAGGACATCAGTATGTAAAAAGTGGCATATTGAATAAAATAAGGGATTTTTTCAGTTCAAATAAAAACAAATCCTCAGGGAAGCAGTAGGAATATAGTCCTAATAAAATAATGGGCATAGGTATTATTGTAACTGCTTCGTATTTACCTGAAAAGGTGTTAGATAACAAATACTTTGAATCATATCTGGATACATCAGATGAGTGGATAAGGGCGAGGTCTGGAATTTTAGAGCGGAGAAAATTAGAAGAGGATAAGGCAAATTCTGATATGGCATATTTGGCGTGTAGAAAAGCCATAGAAAAATCCTCTTTTCCCAAGGATAAGATAGATGTGGTAATAATGGGAACAGTTACAGGTGACTATATATTTCCGGCAACTAGTTGCCTTGTTGCGAGTAGATTAGGATTGAATAATGTTCCAGCGTTTGATATATCCGCTGCCTGTTCTGGTTTCTTGTATTCTTTGCACACAGGATATTGTTTTGTAAAATCAGGACAATTTAGACATCCTTTGATAGTAGGATCAGAAGTTGTTACAAGAATAACCAACAAGGATGATAGGGCAACGGCAGTGTTGTTTGGTGATGGTGCAGGGTGTGTTATTTTAGGAGAAACTAATAAAAATGAAATAATCTATTCAAAAATTCATTCTGACGGTTCGGGCGCTCAACTTCTTTACATTCCCGCTGGTGGCACTAAACAACCATCGTCTCATCAGACCATAGATAAACAATTAAACTATATATTTATGAATGGCAGAGAGTTATTTAAAGTTGCTATTATAAAAATGGTAGAATTAATCAATAATACGATAAGAGAATTAAATATGACTATAAAAGACATTTCTCTTTTAATTCCTCACCAGATGAATACCAGGATAATGGAAGCAGTTTGTGAAAGAGTAGGTTTCCCAATGTCTAATGTTTTTGTTAACATTGATAAGTATGGTAATACAGGAGCGGCATCAATTGCGATAGCATTGGATGAAGCGTTGGAACAAAAAAGAATAAAAAGCGGAGATGTTGTTTGTCTTATCTCTTTCGGTGGAGGTCTTAGTTGGGGAATTACCCTTATTAAGTGGCACTAAATTCTGGTAGGTTATGTCTTGGTGCTATTTATTTTCGGGACAAGGGGCACAAAGAGTAGGGTATCTTGAAGATTCTTTTCAAGATTATCCTGAGTTTATTGATAATATAAATCTTGCTCAAAAATTAACTGATTATCCATTAGGAACTGTTTTTAAGTTCGGGCCACAGGAAAAATTGAATGAAACTATATATGCACAATTATTTCTTTTCGTCTACGGTTACACTTTAGGTAAAATAATAGGGGAAAAAACAAATATCAGACCTGCATACTTGGCGGGGTTGAGTATAGGAGAATATACGGCTCTATGTTATGCTGAAGCATTTACGTTCGAAGATGGCGTAAAATTAGTATTTAACAGAGCAAATCTTATGCACAAGGCCTGTATTGCTAAAAAAGGAGCGATGTTTGCATTGATAGGTGCATCGTATCAACAGGCAAAACAATTTTGCGAGTTCCTTGCTAATTCAGGAGTTATTACAATTGCGAATTACAACGCCCCTACTCAGATAGTAATAGGTTGTGAGGATAAACTGAAAGAAAGAGTTTTATCCGATTATAAAAAGTTTAATATAAAAAGAGCGGTAGAACTTAAAGTAGAAGGTGCTTTTCATACACCACTTATGGCATATGCCGCCCAGATCTTATCTTATTACATAAATAATACCAAATTCCAGGATGCAAAAATACCTGTTATATCTAATACAACTGCAAAAGAGGAAATAAAAACACAAGAAATCAAAGAAAATCTTAAAAGGCAGATAATAAATCCTGTATTGTGGTATGATTCTGTTATATATTTAAAAGAGCATGCTATAAAAAATTTCATAGAGCTGGGACCAGCTGGGATATTGTCCGATTTAGTAAAGAAAACTATACCAGATGCAATTACATATGCAATAGATACAAAACAGGATCTGGATAATATACTTTACAACCTAAAAAACTAATAGTTTTACAAACTTTTCAATTTCTTCAGTAAATAGTAGTTAAATTTGGTATAATTGCAAGTTTGTATGGCAAAAAAGTTATTTATTCCTTACTTTAAACCACATATAAGTATAAAAGTTTTAAATGATATAAAAACCGTAATAAAAAGTAGTGTTTTAGTTAATGGAGAATATACTAATAAACTATCTAAAAAATTGGAGAACTGGTATAGGAGAAAGGTTATTCTTGTTGACAGCGGAACCTCCGCGCTTATATTAGCATTAAGAATCTTGTCCTGTGAAAATAAATATGTTTTAATTCCGAGTTTCGTTTGTAGTGCTCTTTTGCATGCAGTAGTTCAGGTTGGTGCAAAGCCAATATTATATGATATTGAATATCCTGACATATATTTTGATGTAAAAAAGCTAAAGAGGATTGTGCCTAAAAAATTTGGAGCGATAGTAGTTGTTCATTTATTTGGTAGAGCGGCAAATGTGGATGAGTTTGTTAAGGAGTTTGGAAAAGAGAAAGTGATAGAAGATTGTGCAACAAGTTTTGGTACAAAAAGAAAAGATTTATTATGCGGCACATTTGGTAATATTTCTATATTTTCCTTCGGTCCTACAAAGTATATTAGTAGTATTAAAGGGGGTGCTCTTCTTCTCAGCGATAAAAAAAGTTTTATAAAAGGTATGGATTTATATTATTATGATAAAAAGAAGACGCTGGAGAAAAGATACAATTTTTTATCCAATGAAATATCAAATCTTATCACTTATAATCAAATACAAAATTTCAATGATACATTCCTAAGATATAGAGAGATATACAATTGTTATGCAAGAAATTTGGGGAATTCTTTTAACTATTTAAAGGGTAGTGAGGAAGAAAATAATTTTTATAAATTTATTCTGTTAAGTTATAAAAAAGATTTTCTTAAACTTGTTTTGCAAGATAATGGGATAGAGGCGAAGGAACTGGTGTATGTTCCTATACATAGAATATTGAAATTAGACAAGAAAAAATTCCCTGGCTCAGAAGAATTTTATAAAACCTCTTTATCGCTCCCTTTATATAAGATGATGCAAACTTCACATATTAATAAAATAATTAACATTTTAAACTATTCTCCCAATAGTTCGCCGAAGGGCGAATTTTAATCTTTTTTAACAAATTCAATACCATTATTAACAAATTGTAGTAAAATGTATAAACACTTCTTCCTACCCAATTTCCCCCCTCTTTTTGCTTACCTACTTTCTTACCCTTTTACAATCAAAGATAGGGCGTGTTATGGT
>CAZWFP010000019.1:0-32276 GCA_964633175.1 uncultured Planctomycetaceae bacterium
CCCATCCCACCCATCACTCCCCAAAACCAGCATATAGTAAAGGAAATAGAAAATCTTGTAGATAAAATCCTCGGGGCGCAGACAGGAATGTCTGTGCTACATAGTAACACAGGCATTCTTGCCTGTGAAAACAACACAAGCACAGACAGGAATGTCTGTGCTACGGAATACGAGCACCAGATTGACCAGTTGGTTTATAAACTTTATGATCTAACCGAAGAGGAGATTAAAATTGTTGAAGGTGGTAGCAATGAATAAAAATGGAGTAAATACTGCATTTGAAATTCTTCTTCAAGAAATTGAAGAAGTATTTAATATCATTAAGTAACATAGGCATTCTTGCCTGTGAAAACAGCACAAGCACAGACAGGAATGTCTGTGCTGCGGAATATATAAAGAATGGGTATTATTAAACTCTTTCTTTTGTTGAAGTATTAGTAGTATCAGCAAAGGCATATTCGCAAGAAGATGGACTGAAACTTTTGAAATTACCCGTCTCTATAAATGCATTGCCAGGACATCTGTTGCAAATGTCTATTAATGAACATTTTGAACAGGTTGGTAAATCCCTAATTCGCGTGTTTCTTACACTCAGGAATCCTTGTGATTTATACCATATCTCTGAAAATGACTGTGAAAAGATATTGCCGCATACAAGAGGGAAAGCAACGCATGGGGTAACGTCTCCATAACTATTAACGTAAAATTGTGAAAATCCGGCAGAACAGGGGATAGAGTTTAAAATGTCGTCACGTGTATAGGTCGTGGATTTTGAAATACTTGCTATACCAGATTGTTCACAGTCAGGTGATGATTCCGTTGCTTCATATTCTTTTAGTTTTTCCTGGACCGACTTTATTTCTATAGGAGATAATCTATGGATTATCGGTGCCCTGCTCCCATCAAGTTTTGGACTTATAAATGGGTCAAATGTTTTTTCTATCTGTAATTTTTCAGAGAATTTTATTAACTTTTCTACCTGATTTCTGTTGTGTTTCATAATGGGTATGTTTATCCTGACGTTCAATCCTTCTTTTTTGCAATTTTCTATCGCTTGTAAAGTTTTAGCGTGTGACCCTTCTATCTTGGTTATGGAATCATGTATTTTTTCATCCATAGCGTAAAAGGAAAAGTCCACTCTGTTTATACCTATCTTTTGTAAGAACTTTATTTTCTCTTTATCTAATAAAAGTCCGTTGGTTTTTATTACGACGTAAAAACGTAAACTCTTGGCATATTCAAGGATTTGTAGAACATGTTTATGCAGGAATATTTCTCCACCTGAAAAAGACAGATAAAACGTTCCTAAGTTTTTGAGTTCGTCAAAAAGTTTTTTTAATATATATAAGTCCACTTCCTTTCTGTTCATGACTACTCTATAACAGTGGATACAGTTCTCATTGCATTTATTGGTAAGTTCTATTAATCCGCTAAGAGGTATGGACTTTTCTATTGCAATTTTTGTAAGTTTTTCCGAAATGCTTTCAGTCAATTATTTTTAGTATTTTTAGTTCTTTTTGAAATTCCTCAAGGTCGTTTTCTGCGGTTTTTAAATCAACGGCGTAATCATTCGTCATATCTTTTATTATTTCATAGGGTTCTTTCCCCTGGGCTATTTTGCTAAAGATAAAATTCCCTGTTTCATTAAAACTAATAAATGTATTACTTTCAGGTTCTAAAATATAATATTCCTCTTCAATTTTTCTATATATGACTTTTGGATTAATTTTCACTTGCTACAATTGTATATTTTGAATTATTTATTTCTCATCAAGGTCAATCCAAACAGATTTTACATGTGTATAATGTTCAATCGCTTCTTTACCCAATTCTCTTCCGAAACCACTCATTTTGTATCCGCCGAAAGGAACGGCAACATCAAATAAATTATAGGTATTGATCCATACAGTACCGGCTTTAAGGGCCCTTGCTATTTTATGTGCTTTTTTTACGTCTTTTGTCCATATGCCTGCTGAGAGCCCATATATGGTTTCGTTTGCTTGTTTTATTACATCGTTTACGTCTTTGAATTTAATTACGGCGAGAACAGGACCAAAGATTTCTTCTTTGGCAATTTTCATATCGTTTTTGACATCATCAAAAATTGTTGGATTAAAATAATATCCTTTTCCATCTTCTCTGACGCGCGCTTTTGTTCCGCCAGCAATGAGTTTTGCTCCTTCTTTTTGTCCTATATCTATATATTCTGTTACTTTTCTTAATTGAGATTCGGTAGTGAGTGGTCCCAAGCGGGTTTTAGGGTCCATTGGATCGCCGGGCTGTAATTTTTTTGCCCGTTCTAATAGTTTAGTTATAAACTGTTCGTGTATGTTTTCTTCAACAAAGACGCGTGAGCCAGCGCAGCAGACCTCTCCTTTATTGTAAAATATTCCTAACAGAGCGCCTTTTACTGACTGCTCCAAATCGGCATCGGCAAATATGATGTTGGGTGATTTACCACCCAATTCTAAAGTTACACGTTTTATGGTATTAGCAGCATTTTTCATTATTTCCTTCCCCGTAGATGTTTCGCCTGTAAATGCTATCTTGTCCACACCAGGATGTTTTACGAGAGCAGTTCCCACTGTATGCCCTGGTCCTGTAATAACGTTTAAAACACCGTCAGGTAAGCCAGCCTCTTTTGCAATCTGGGCTAATTTTAATGCTGTAAGCGGTGTTTGGGAAGCAGGTTTTACAACTACCGTATTACCACAACAAAGAGCAGGAGCAATTTTCCACATTGCTAGTAATAATGGGAAATTCCAAGGCGGAATTGCCGCTACTACTCCAAGCGGTTCTCTTAAGGTATATACAAAACTATTTCTTTTTACAGGTATAGTGCTTCCTTCAATTTTTGTTGACCATCCTGCATAATATCTTAAAACTTCTATTGCCATGCCAACTTCTAACGTTTTTGATTCATTTATGGGTTTGCCTGTGCATACTGTTTCAAGGAAGGCAAGTTCATCTAAATGTTCTTCCATTTTATCGGCTATGTTAAATAATATAGTTTCCCTGTCTGAAGCAGAGAGTGTTGCCCATTTCCCCTCGTCAAACGCCTTTCTTGCTGATTTTACTGCCAAATCCACATCCTCTTCAGCTGCGCAAGCCACATTACATACAATTTCTTCATCTGCAGGATTTATAATTTTGAAATATTGATTTGTAGATGGTTCGAGCCATTTTCCATCAATGAATAACTTTTGATCTGCTACTTTTTGATCGCTCATCACTTTCTCCTTATTGTAGCGTTTATTTCTAACTACTAAATGAGTATTTTATAATCCCTTAAATTGAGGTGTTCTTTTTTCTACATAGGCGTTTAATCCTTCTTTTGCGTCCTGGCTTGTAAATAATTGCTGTTGCAATTCTCTTTCTATTGCTAGTCCTTCTACGAATCCTGCTTCAATGCCGGATTGAACTGCTCTTTTTATTGCTCCAACGGCTTTAGATGCCCTTGCAGGTGGTATGAATTGTCTTGCATAGTCAAGGACTTTATTGAAAAAGCCATCTGTTTCATACACATAATTTACAATACCTAATTCCTTTGCTTCATCGAAGCTTATAAGTTGTCCGGTTGTCATTAATTCAATAGCTTTTGATTTTCCCACAAGACGCGCCAATCTTTGTGTTCCGCCCGTGCCTGGTAAAACACCTAACGTAACTTCTGGAAGACCAATTTTACCCGCGTCCTTTTTCGCAATTCGTATATCTGCTGCTAATGCTATTTCTAATCCTCCACCAACGGTATGTCCATTTAGCGCTGCTATGGTAAGTTTTGGCGTATGCTCTAATCTGTTTAAAGTTTCATTTGCATGTAAACAAAAATAATATTTGTAGGTAGGGGTAACGGATGCCAACATTTTTATATTAGCCCCAGCAGAAAAGAATTTGTCACCATATCCCGTTAAAATTATTACAGAGACGCTATCGTCAAACCTCGCCTGTAAAATGCATTCATCAAGCTCTTTCATCATTTCATAAGTATAAGTATTGGCAGGTGGGTCATTTAACGTAAATATTGCTATCCCACCTTCTGTTCTATATTCTACTAACTTACCCATCTTAATCCCTCCTAAAATTTTTTACAGTATATATAATTAAAAATTTCCATTTTTGGATATTATTGTCCAATTATAAAATTTATTATTGTTTGTGTTTAAGTTTTTTTGAATAGATGTCCGCAAGCCGCAGAGGTTCTGGTAAACGATATCTGCTTGTATTTATTGCCCATTTGGTTGCTTCCTCTAATGTAATTTTGTGTCCAATGGATACAAATATTGGCTTGGTATTATCCTGCGTTTTTAAGCACTTTCCTATGATTTGGTTATTTAATATGACATTGCATGATTGACCTTTTTTATCTGGACGCCCTTCTAACTTTCCACATAGTAAGCTTTTTGCCACTCCTATTGTTGGAACCTCAAATATGACACCAATATGAGATGCAATCCCGAATTTTCTTGGATGTAAAATTCCATTGCCATCCACAAATATTAAGTCAGGTTTATATCGTCCCTCTATATCTTTTGATGCCTCTAATATTACAGGTGTTTCTCTAAATGATAATAGTCCTGGTATATATGGAAATTTAACTTTTTTAATTGTGTAATGGATATTTATAAGCTGCAAGGGGTTTGCTTTTAGAACTACTATAACTCCCAGTGCTGTATCTGGTTTTGGAAAAGAAACGTCAATTCCCCATATAATATCCGGTATTTTGTTTAATTTTTCTATTACTACCTTTTTAGATAATTCAATTTGCTGTTTTTTTGCTTCTTCTATTGAAATGTTCAATTTTTATAAATATTTTATCTTTTTAAAATGAATTTTTAAAGAAAGTATGACAATAGAGCGCTTTACTTCTTATCGCTTCCTGTTACATATTAACCTTTCTTTGGTAATTATTGGCTGTTGGCTATTGACTGCTAATTGTATACATTCTCAAAACAAACTAAAAGAAAAAATATACCGGTATAGTAATGAAATAGAAAAGGCAAGAGATATGCAATTTTTCATAATCCCTAAATTACAATCTATAAAGAGAAAGGATTTAAAGAAATTGGCAAATGATTTTTTAACAAAAGATGATTATGTAAAGACCGTTTTGCCAGTATATAAAAAGTTGGGATTGATAAAAGATGAATTTACTTTAAAACAAATAAAATCTTTAATGAAGAAAGTTTTTTTAGAACAGATCACCGCTTTCTTCGCTCAAAATCAGAATACCATATATTTCAATACACATAATATAGTAAAACCGCTTCCGGATTTCAAATTTAGTGAAAAAATAGGTTTAACTCCAATGGAATCAATTTTTGTTCATGAGTTAATACATGCACTAGATTATCATAACTTTCTATCCAAGGTTAACGCATCTGGTTCTTATGTTGATAGTAATGTAGCAAGGGTAATAAACGAGGGGTCTGCAATGTTTTCTTTATTTTTATATGCTGCCAGAAAAGCAAACAAGAATCCACAAAGGTTTATAGAGGAACATCTAAAATACCTACCTTTACATTATGAAAGCACAGGTTATAAAGGTTTTGATAGATTACCAGAAATTATACGATATGATATGACTCTACCATATAGTTTGGGTCCCCGCCTATTCTACAAATCCTATAAAAAATATGATTTACAGGTATTTAAAAACATATTTTCGAGAAAATTCTGCTCATTATCTAATTTAATGCGGTATATAGATAATAACCATATCTTTTGTTCTAAAAATATGTCGTATAACAAAAAATTGTTTTCAGAGGGTTTTAACGAGGTAAAATATATTGATAACTTTTCTGACATTAATATATTATCTACTCTGTTTTTAATAGATAAGTATGTTAACTATAAGATTATAAAGTATATAAAAAGTCATAAAGTTTTTGAGTATGGAAACGATACAGTTTTATTGATGTTGAAATTACAAAATGCGAAGGTATCTAAAAAGTTATATGGAATTTTCTGTAAAAGATATGTTCGTGTATCCGGCAAATATGTAGATAAACGTTTATACCCCTTAAAAAGTGATTGGGATTTGACAGGAAAGATATCAAACGTCGGGGAAGGGTATTATCTACTTAGAGCAGGGACAAATGTGGTATTATTTGTTTCGTATAACATAATGAAGGAGGAAGTGCAAAATTTGTGGAAAAAAATTTTAAACAGTTTAAAATAACAAATAATGAAGATGATGTATAGTTTAAGAGTGTGGGGGCATGTTAAAAATTATATATGGAGGTAAATGAAAGATGAAAAGTTTATATAGATATACTGTTTTGATGCTTATTGCCTTCTCGTTGATAGTGATTACTCAAAATGTGGATAAGCCAGCACAAGACAAAGATAAAGATGTAGTGGAACAAATAAAAGATGTAGATGTTGGTGAATTGGTTATAAGAATAAAATCACTTACTAAGAATGAAAACACATTAAAAAAGTTTGAATCAGCGATTGAAAAGGAATACAATCCTCGCGTTGCTATTGCTTATGCATATTTATTGAAGAATGTGCAACAGAAATACTTAGATGCTTGGAAAAAGTTATTGGCGGTGGTCAAAGCGATACTCAGTCAAGAAACTGTAGATGTGAAATTAGGGAGGGCGGCGGCGGAAATAGCTTTGGAAATATCGGACTCTACCTTTACTGAAGAAGAAGAAACAGTTATTAAGGATAAATTAAATGAGATACTTGAAAAAAATTCCGACCCATTTATTACTATATATGTTGCCCGTGCCTATCAAAACCTGTTCATTGGTGATATCAGGGGTATTAACGAAATAAAAAAAGTATTAAAAGAGTCGTCTGATGAAGATGCAAAATTTTGGGCTGCTGTGCATCTGGTAGAACTTGATATAATAGATGAACCTTTAATTACTACCATTATGGAGAAAGTTGCAGGGAGCAAGGACCAAAGCGCGGAGAAGAAAAAATTGGCAGAGTTTGTTTTAAATGCAATAAGATTGAAAAGGAAACTTGAGGATAGAGGCGAAAGTTTAACTCCTCCTCCAACTACAAAACCTACTTCTTACGAAAAAGATAAGTTTAAGAAAATCGATAAACTTATTAATATAATAACAAAGCATTATGCGTATAAAGAGAATTTAAAAGAAAAAGACCTTATTGAAGCATGTGCAAAAGGCATAGGTGATAGTTTAGATGCTTATAGTAATTATATGGATATTCAGCAAACAAGAAGATTAACAGAAACGGTAAATATGCGTTATGCGGGTATAGGGGCAGTCGTTAGTATGAGAGACGGCTGGTTGACTATAGAGCAGTTGATTTATAATGGACCTGCATATAAGGCAGGATTGAGAGGCAGAGATAGGATTATAAAAGTAGAAGGTGAATATACAAAGGGTAAAACGATAGAAGAACTTGTTGCCAAATTGAAAGGAATTCCTGGGACAAAAGTAAATGTGCATGTTATAAGAGCAGGCTGGGATAAAGAAAAAGAATTTACTATTACAAGGGAAATTATAAATATGGGGACAGTAAAGTTTGACCTTATTTCCCCGGAAATTGCATATTTCAAAATAATATCCTTTGGTTCTGATACTGAGGATGAATTTTTGGAAGGTGTGAAAAAACTAAAAAAACTATCCAAGGGAAAATTACAGGCGGTGATATTTGATCTAAGAGATAATTCAGGGGGTTATCTGGACAGCGTATTGAAACTCCTCAATTATTTTATACCTGCAGGGAAAGCGATTCTGATTGCCAAAGGCGATAAAGAAATAGGACGAGCTGAAGATGAAGACAAGGAATTTTTTGAAGTGGAAACAACACAAGAGGGGGACGTTTATGTTAAAACTATTTATGCTAATGACAAGGTTGAGAAATTCAATTTTAAAAATATGTATGTTTTAATTGATGATGGAACTGCAAGTGCCGCAGAAATATTTTCTGGGGCATTGCATGATTACGGACTGGCAAAACTTATTGGAACAACAACTTATGGCAAAGGTTCTATTCAACAGATTTTTGATTTGGAAACAGAAGGTAACACTAAATCATTTCTTCGACTTACCATAGGCAGGTATTTTCTTCCGTCGGGTAAGAGTATTGATGCTAAAAGGGATAAATTTGGTATGAAACCCAAGGAAAATGAAGGTGGTATAAAACCGGATGTTGTGGTAGATAAAAAAGAGGTTGATTACTGGGTTTTGGCTGAGAAGGAAAAATTATCTGAGAATAAAAAATTACTTGACTACATAGAAAAATTAACCACCGATAATTTTGAACTTGCAAAAAATTTAGCATTGAATGACAACAAGAATTATAAGAACTATCCTGGTTTTAATGCCTTGTATAAATCGCTAAAAACAAAATTATCTAAAAATAGTGTAAGGGAAACATTAAGATTTGAGTTGCGCAGAAAAGTTATGGATATACAAGGTAAAGAAATTATCTACGATTTATCTGATGATATTGTATTGCAGAAATTATTTGATATTATTTCATCTGATTTATCTATAAATAAAGAGAGTTTAGGTCTGGTTAATAAGGAGTTGCCCGGCAAACCCTTACAAGGTAAAAATCAATAGACAATGCTCAACCGGTATCGGCGGTGGTTGATATATTTGAAATTCTCGATTTAGCGGAAGAACAAAATGCCTCTGATGTTATTATACAATCTGATAGACCCCTTTGTTTGAAAGTCAATAAGAAGATAATAAAGCACCCTGATAAAATAGTTACTCAAGAAGATATATCAAAGTTTTTAGATTCTATAAATCCAAGATATTATAAAGAATTTAACGAAAACTCTTCAAAAGAATTGGACTTTAGTTTTAGTTATAGAGAAACTTATAGATACAGAGCAAATCTGTTCAGTGAATTTGACGGTATATCAATTGTGATGCGACTTATACCTCTATCAATACCCGAACCGGAAAAATTAGGATTTCCAAAGGATTTGATTGCAAAACTTGCATCCCTTAATAGTGGGATAGTTTTATTTACAGGTATAACAGGTTCAGGGAAATCGACTTCAATTGCTATGTTACTTGAGTATATTAATCAGAATTTCAATAAACATATAATTACGATAGAAGATCCAATAGAATTTGTTTTTAAGAGTAAGTTGTGTACGGTTACGCAGAGAGCGGTTGGTAATCATACGCAATCATTTGTTAAGGCGTTAAGGGCTGCTATGAGGGAAGCGCCTGATGTAATATTATTAGGGGAGATGAGAGATAAAGAAACAGTTGAGGCGGCTATCTTCGCTGCTGAAACAGGACATTTGGTTGTCTCTACCTTCCATACAATAAACACCACTCAAACTATAGAACGTTTGCTCGGTTTTTTTGATGAGAAAGATTCAGGAGAAAATCTGAAACGACTTTCTTTGGTTTTACAGGGAATTATTGCACAGCGGTTAATACCCTCTACACAAGGAAGACTTGTTATAGCAATGGAGGTTCTATTGAAAACCCCCACTATCCAAGAGTATATACTCAATGGTAAATTAAAAGAGATATATAAAGCATTAAAAGAGGATAAGTATTTTGGTTGTAAAACATTTAATCAAAGCTTAAAAGAACTAGTAGATACAGGACAGATAACAGAAGAATCGGCATTTAAGTTTTCTGACCTGCCAGAAGAGTTAAAATTGGAACTAAAAAGATTTACACGGTTAAAATAATAATATAGTCCCTTTTAAGTATAAAGATTTTGTAGGCAAGTATGTAAAACATTTAAGAGGTATATACACCAAAAAGGAAGCCACAGAATTATTAAATTCTCTTATCTTATTTTACTTGTCTGATAAAGACAATAGAAAGTTAAAACTCATACCCTCCACGGTTGATGAACAGAGTGTAAAAAAGTTCGAAAAAGCTGTTTTAGCTTTAAATAAAGGTGTTCCACTTCAATACATAACCAAAACGGTAAAGTTTTATGGAAGGGATTTCTATATAGAAAAAGGCGTTTTCATACCTCGCTTAGATACAGAATATATGGTGGACATGGTCCTGGATAAAATAAAAGATAGAAATAAAAATATGGAGTGTCTGGATATTTGCACAGGTTCAGGAGTATTACCTATAACACTTATTTTGGAAACTGATAAACTTCATGCTGTTTGTACCGATATAAATAAGAAAGCATTGAAAATATCTTTCTTAAATGGGTGTAGGTTTAACGTTAACGACAAGTTGGAATTCATACTTTCTGATGTTTTTGATAATCTTGGAGAATCGTATTATGGTAGGTTTGATTTTATAACGGCGAACCCACCTTACGTTCCTTTATATAGATACAATAAGTTACATTGTAGTGTGCTTAGAGAGCCAAAGAATTCTATTGTGGCAAAAAACAATGGTATGTATATAATTGAAAAGATGCTTAATGGTTATAGAAAGTATCTTAAGAAAAACGGATTTTTTGTTTTTGAGTTTCCTATATATAATATAGGGAGGTTAAAAAAGGTGCTAAAAAAACTAAATATAGTAAATTTTAAATTTTCCTACGAAAATAATACTGGGTTTGCTTGTATAGAGAATGGTAGCTAAATATAAAGTATCAGGTCCTGCTGTTTTACGAGGTGAAGTTAATATTAGTGGGTCTAAAAATACGGCACTTCCTATCTTGGCTGCTACGATATTAACGGATGAAATAACTATATTAAGAAACGTTCCTCGGGTCAAAGATGTTTTTACTATGATTGAAGTATTAAAAGCATTAGGAGTTGAAGCGGAATGGCTACAAGAGAATATTTTAAAAGTTCAGGTAAGAAATGAAGATGTATATGAAGTTTCTTATGATCTTATGAAGACTATGAGGGCATCTATCTGTCTTTTAGGTCCACTGCTTGCAAAAAGAAAAAGAGCAAAGATATCTATACCTGGGGGGTGTGTAATAGGAGTAAGACCTATAGATCTGCACATAAATGGTATCAGAGAATTAGGGGCAGAAGTTCAATTTGAAGAAGGTTATGTAGTATGTAATGCTCCAGGTTTACACGGTAAAGAAATAGATATGGCCGGTCCTTTTGGTTCTACAGTTACAGGAACAGAAAACATTGTTTTATCTTCTGTTTTTGCTGATGGTGAAACAACAATAAAAAATGCAGCAATGGAACCAGAGGTTACACAACTTTTGCAATTCCTTCTAAGAATGGGCGCAGATATAAGTGGGATTGGTTCTCGCACCCTAAAAATTAGAGGTGTAAAAAAATTACACGGCACAGAATATATTATACCCCCAGATAGAATAGAAATTGGCACCTTTATCGTTTTGAGCTTGATAACCGATAGTAAAGTGACTATATATAATGTAAACGAAAATCACATAGAAAACATTCTCCGTCCCTTGTCTGAAGCAGGGGCTAATATAAAAATAGGCAATGACTTTCTATATATTGAAGGTAAACAAGAGTTGAAACCTTTACATATAGAAACTTCACCATATCCGGGATTTCCTACTGATCTTAACCCTATATTTTGCGTTTTAATGACCCAGATTAACGGAGATAACGTCTTAATTGATAGGGTCTTTCCTGATAGGTTTTTATATACTGCGGAACTCATTAGAATGGGTGCAAAAATAAAAAAAGAAGGTAATAAGATTACTGTTTCTGGTATCACACATTTAACAGGCGCTAATGTTATGTGTTCAGATATAAGATCAGGCGCCGCTTTAGCTCTTGCCGCCTCAATCGCTAACGGTATTTCATTATTAGACAGAATATATCATATCGAAAGAGGATATGAAAACTTCCATACAAAACTTGCAAATCTCGGCCTTAATATAGAAAGAATAGATTAGATTTTTTCATTAAACCTTAAACTTTTGAACTTTTGGCTTCTTTTTCTCTCTATTCTGTTACCTTATGGTTACAAATTTTCTAGGTATTACTTTTTGCTGAAAATGTTACTTTTTAATATACAAAAATGTTTGTATAATAAGGTATAGATTTTGCTATAAAATGAGATGGTTTTAATTTGTACAAAGTAGGAGGTATGAAGATGAGGAATATTTTATTTGGCGTTATAGGCCTTTTGATTATGACTATTGAATTGTATAATCAAAATACCCCTGTTGACTTAAAAGATAGAGTTGTATTTTTTGCAAGAAATAGAGAATTATCTTTATTTATGGGTAATAACTTTACTTCATTGCCATCACCTAATAGTTTTGGCTATTTTCTTAAGACGAATACAGCACTGAAAAACTGGCGGGCGGGAACGTGGCATCATATCGCTTTTAAATGGAAAAAGATAGGTAATTCATATAAGGTAGGACCTGTTTACTTAGATGGCACGCCAAGTTTTAATACATATCAAAGTGAATTTGCCTTCAATCCTATACATTTTTTGTTTTTCGGAACTAATAGATTTAAAGATATGGTTTCAAACGGTTATCCATTGACTGCTGATTCAACTATTCAAAGTATAAGGATTTACAAGGATAGTAATATTGTTGACCCAAGTGGCAATCAAGGGTATTTAATACCAGATAGATATTCCCCGACTCAAAGAAATACTTATGAGGGCACGATATTTGACTTTGCTGCTAAAGGCGCTCCAACTGTAAAAACCATTAAAATTTTGGGAATATCATGGACAGAACGAATACCATCTAGCGGTGGTGACTTATTGATTGATTTAAAGGTGGTAAGACCAAAACAAGTAACAGAGTTTGCAGAAGACCCATATGATGTTGTAAAAGAATGGACAAATTTGGGTAAAGATGATGGTCCCGATTTTTGTTATGATAGTGGCGGTGTAAAAATAGAGCATAGCGAGGTTTCTGATTGTTGGTCAAGACAAGGAGTGGAAATTGGTTTACAAGCAGTACCTAATACTACTGCAAACGAGTATATCAGTATTAGAGGAAATGAAAAGATAATAATAAAAGCCAAATTTAAACTTCCACAGACAGCGCCTGTTTTGGAAAGCCCTCATCTGGAAGATGTTACAATAAGTATTATAACTGGCGACCCTAAAACATTAAGATCATGGGAGGAAAGTAAAGCAAATGAATAGTTGTTGTTTCATAATACGGTTCATTTTAGTAACAACTGTTACGAAAACTACACAAAAAGAGCCGTTAAAAGAAGGAATATGTTTTGCTATATTCAATATGGTTCAAGATGGGGCGGTAAGAGAATGGAGAAGGAAAAAAATAATTTAAGGAGGTAATGAAATGGGTAGCGCAAAAGTAAAAGGGATGGTTGTTTTAATGGCGATTGGCTTGTGGATAGTAGGCAATGGCTTCTACTGTCAATCCTCAGTAGCATGTGACAATGCTTTAAATACAGTAGCCAGAAATTACAATGCCTGTAAAACAGGATTGAAACAAGATGTAGTCGCAAAATTGCTACCATTAATAGCAAAAAGAGATGCTCTAAAGAAGCAATTAGATGAGTTAACAGCATTATTAGCGAACTTTGACAAAAAGAAAGAGGAACTGACAAAAAGCATAGAAGCATTACAAAAAGAGATACAAGCGAAAGGATGTATAAACTGTCCATCATTAGCAATTGATAATAATAATACCAATAATAATACCAATAATAATAATACCAATGCAGCGGGGGCAAGCTCATCGAGCTGTGGTCAAGACAAAGATAAAGAGCCGAGTTGTAAATTACCTAATATATGCAGTTTGTGCAGTGGATTAATACATCAAAAGAGTGGCAAGCCATTATGTGAAATATGTGGTTGCAATTGTGGACCGATACTGGGTAGGTAGAGATGAGAATGAAGGATAGAGTGTGAATTAAATTTAGGGGGATAGAAAGATGGGAAAATATGAAAGAAAATTTTTAAGGAGGAGTGAAATGGTTAGAGATAAAAAAGCGTTGGTAATGGTTGGTATAGTGGTGTTGTTAGGCACTGTGGTGTTGATATATGCAGGAGCGCCGCCCAATTATATATGTCAGCAGAATCCGAACCATCCAGCATGTAGCAATAGTAACAATAACAATGGAGGAGGTAGTGGAGGAGGGGGAACACCATCTGGAGCGTGTGGTGATAGTGATGTGCAAAAATTCTTGAGAGGGGAGGACCCCTTTCCAAATCCACCTACTGGAAGTTGTCCGGCGCAGATAAGGACATACAAGGCAAGGCAGGGAAAATGTGATAATGCAAAGAAATGTTTGCAGAATCAGGTAGATGTACTAAATAAAGAGATAGAAGATTTAGAAAAGAAAATAGAGGAATTGCAGAAGGACCCTAAAGTTGCTGAATTGACAAGATTACAGCAACAGGAGGCATCGTTAAAGGGCTGTATAGCCAACTGCAAGACACCTGGGGACTTATGTGAGGATTATGTAAAGAGTCATATAACGGACGTAATAAACTGCCCAACTAGAGGTGTATTATGGCAATCAGATGTATGCAAGACGGTCTGCAAGATCTGTCCGGAGGGTAAATATAGTTGGTGTCCTAAGAAATGCACCAAAGTTAGCGATTGCATTGAGAGGCACCCAGGCATATCAGTATGGGACATTGATGATATCAGCGGTGAAGGTACGGTAGGTACGGGGGGTCCAGGGTTGCCCGATGTTATTGGAATTACGATTAAGTTGATACCCAAGGAGAAGATAATAGATAATAATATAAATAAGAAATAAGTAGATAATAAGAATAAGGTAGGTAATGAAGGTAGGGGTGGAGGTACGGGAGGTCCAGGGGGAGGTCCAGGGTTGCCCGATGTTATTATTGGAATTAGTGGAATTAGGGATAAGTAAGAGCGCATCGCAATAGTAGGTAAAAGCGCATAAATGCTAATTTTTAAGGAGGGTAATCTCCGGTCGTAAATTATCAATAATCTATTTATATAAGGCATAGCAACAAAGGGGTAAGAAGAGCGATTTATTATTTTATTGCGAATTTGCAAGTTTAGCGGGTTAGATTTTCCGAAAACTTTTAAGTTTTAACCTTTAACTTTTGACTTGTTTGTGGTAATTTCTTAGAACGATGCAACAGTTCGCCGAACGGCCAATTTAATCTTTTTTAACAAATTCAATCTACAAAAGGGGAATTTGAAAGTGTGGTAATTTCTGAGAAAAACCTTAAAATAGATAAAAACCGTGATTAAAAAACATAAAAAATTCAAAATTTATCGTTTTACAATTCCCTTTGGCGAACTATTGCCATTCTCCATAATGCTTAAAATACTGAGATTTTTAAATGGTAATATAGGAAAAAAGTTATCATTGATGTTTTTTTGCTTTGTTTTTTATCCATCACTTACAATATATGCTGAAAATGTAATATTAAAAAATGGGTCTGTGATAAAGGGTGATATTGTTGAATTGTCTGATGATGGCATAAAAGTTCAATTCAGTAAAGCCGGAAGTTTGGCTACGTTTACATGGGATGAACTTGATGAAAATTTTGCTAAGAAAATATATTTTAACTTCTTCAAAAAGCGGTTTAATACGGAAAACCATATTTTAGGCGTTGAAATAAAAGAATATAAACAAGATAAGGTAATTAAAGGTATTAATATAAAAGAGTTATCAGGTAGGAATTTTATCTATGTAAAAACTAAGGGAAAACTCATAAAGTTAAGTAGAAACACAATAGAATACATAAAACCTGTGCCGCTAAGTATATTTGAGATTTATAGTGAAAAAGAATTGTATATGCAGATTTTAAGAAAGCATTTAACTAAGAGAAGAAGATTAATTCATAAAACACTATCTTCAAGATTGAGAAAATACAATATGAAAATATATAAATTACATTTAATGTTGTATTTTATAAGCCAGTTTGATGATTTGAAATCATATATTATATATAAACCATTCAATAAATTGTTTGAAAAAGCTATATACAACAAAGATATATGCGTTTTTAATTATCTTGTAAGTAGAAACTGGAACACAATTACATTTAAAATGCTGTATGATGACTTTATTTATGTTACAAATAAATGTGGTTATAAAAATAGCGTAAGGGTAAGTGAACGATTTGAAGAAAAAGAATTCATAGTTTACAGCTTATTATATAATAATCTACTAAACTTGTATCTACTATCGTTCTTTAACAGACCTATAAAAAATCTGGATAGTTTGGTAAATCGAGAGTTTGATACTAAAGTGAAAGAGTTAAGTTTAATATTTGGTAGGGATAAGAAACATATATATAGATTGTGGAAGGGGCGTAGTTTTAATATGTTTAAGGTCAATGGGTGTCGGATAAGAAGAAATAGTAGCAGATTTTTTCAGCATTGGGAGAGAATAAACTATAATCTTAAATATTTACTATTAGTTAATAGTTTTATTAATAGATATTTGAAGTTGATTGGTAACAGTATTACAAAACAACGTTCTAATATAGAATGTTATCAGTATGTAACAAAATAGGGTGGGGTATGCTACTTACGGAAGTGGGCGTGGAGGGACTTGAACCCACACGGGGAGTAATCCCCAAAGGATTTTAAGTCCTTTGCGTCTGCCATTCCGCCACACGCCCTTCAAAACGAACTTATGCAAATTGTAAAATGTAAAATTTAAATTACTTAGTGGAGATTTTCTTGATGCTTTTTATTGCATCGTATGTCAATATTATTACTATTAAAATCAAAGCGCAAGAAATAAAGCTATTGATAAGATGAGGAGAACTCGTGTAGTTATTTAATCTTAATGTTGTTATACTAATTTTTATATGTAAGATAAGAGAAGATATGGTTATTAACATAATGAATAGACATGGTAAAAGGGTGAACCAGTATTTTTTCCCTGATTTTTTTAGCCATACAGAAATGGTGAGTAATGTCAAACCTGCTAATAATTGGTTTGATGTTCCGAACAGTATCCAGAATGATTTCCACATACCTGTTTGTGATATTAGCAATAATATAAGAGGTATACCACAGGTTAGAGCAGTGGCAATTATAGCTGTTCGTATAGATTTTGAATTAAATAATTCCTGTAATATATATCTACCAAGTCGTGTTGCAACATCTATGGTATCAAATACAAAGGTTGAAAAAGCCATTGCTCCGAAAGTAGCAGCGAATATGAAGTTTTCTTTACCTATTAGAATAGTCAAAAAGTTTGCTATTCCATCACCATATAATTTGCCAGGGGCAATGCCTTTTGCTTGTTCGGAGGATATGATAAGTATTGTGGATAGAGCGATTAAAGCAACGAAACTTTCTAATAGCATTCCTCCATAACCTATCTGTTTGCAGTGTGATTCCTTATCAACTTGTTTGGAAGTTGTGCCAGAACATACCAGTCCGTGAAATCCTGAGCAGGCGCCACAGGCAATAGTTACAAATAAAAAAGGAAACAAATTCTCGTCAAGTTTTATTCCTGTCCATCTTTTAAAGAATTCTTGCTTTACACTGAATCCACCAAAAAATATACCTATTATACCGATAAAAATAGCCATATATAAAACAAATCCGCCGAGGTATCCTCTGGGTTGCAATAATAACCATACTGGTAAAAGAGATGCTATGAAGCAGTATAATAATATGAGTATATACCAACTTTTAAGCTCCAAAATAAAAATTGTTGATATTTTTGTTCCGAGCCATACTGCTATAAGAATTGCAGGTATAAAAATAACAGTAAGGATCCATAATGGGGGTTTGGTAATTTTTTGCACTGTGCCCATGACAAATGCTATTGCAAGATACATTATGGAAGCGGCTGCGACCGCTCCGCCTGGATTGAATTTGAAATTCCCTTCCAATTCTTCTACTTTTCCTAAAAATGTCTGAGCAGTGACATCTGTAAAAGCAACGATGACATACAGAAGTGAAATCCATATAAAAATCATAAAAGCAATATGCGACCTTTTGCCTATATTGATTCTTACTATTTCTACTATGGATAACGCTTTATGACGAATAGAGGCAACTAAACTTGAAAAGTCATGAACCGCCCCTATAAATATAGCACCTAATATTATCCATAAAATACAAGGGAACCAACCAAAATTCATACAGGCAAGTATTGGACCTACAATAGGACCAGCAGCGGCAATCGCAGAAAAGTGCTGGCCTAAAAGATAGAACGGTTTAGTCGGCACAAAATCTATTCTATCATTTATCTCGTTAGCAGGTGTTATGTTATTATCATCTAATTTATATTGTTTTGCGAGGTAGCGACTATATATATTATACCCCAACAATAGACACGATATAAAAATAAGCCCCAATAACGCTAATGGCATCTCTTGATTGGTATAGGTTTAAATTTTATGTGCAATCTCTTTGTCCTATAACATACTCACTGATTTGTAATAATATTTTTTTCCGTTTTATTAGCTTCCTTCCACCTCATACAAATATTGTAAAAAAATATTAAGAAAAATATAGGAACACTCAATAGTGTGCCTTCGGTCAATCTTTTGATACTTTTTATTTTAATTATATATCTAAATATTTGACTTCTAATGCGTGTTTTTCAATAAACTGCCTGCGTGGTTCTACTTCCTCTCCCATTAATATAGTAAATAATTTATCTGAAAGAATGGCATCTTCTAATGTTACTTTATGCAGAATTCTTTTATCAACGTCCATAGTTGTTGCCCATAATTGTTCAGGATTCATTTCTCCCAAACCCTTGTATCTTTGTATATCAACACTCTTTTTTGCAAGTTCTGTGGATTTTTCCTCTAACTGTGAGATAGTATAAAATTCATATTTATTACCATTGCTATAAAGTTCAAAAATGGGTTTTTTAGTTGGACCGTTAATTCTAAATATATCTTCAGGTGTCAATTTGTAATTTTTTAACAATTCTATTGTATTCATAATTTTTTCAGGGATTTTTACTTCATACTTGAATATATAGTTTTCAAATCCGCTTATAATATCTTTATCACCTTCCACTACTACTAGGTTAGGATTGGTTTTCTGTAATTCTTTGACGAAGGTCTGGAATTTTTGTGTGTTATCAAAGAAATAAACAGAACCTTTATGAATGGCTTTAATGGCGGGAATATCTTTTTTCGAGCCGGTCCATAGTTTTTTATAGTCAATGCCTTTTTTTTGAAACTCTTTAAGTGATTGTAAAAATGGGAATACTGTTTCAAGGAAACTGAATAAATTTTTTCCCTGCAGCTTAACATTTCCAGTTTTAATAGTAAGTTCGGCATTGTCAAAAACGAGTTTCAAAGTATATTTTTTCAGTTCTGCTTCCGAATATGAATAAAATTCTTTATTACGAGTTGCGATTCTATACAGTGGAGGTTGAGCAATATAAAGATGACCGCTAACAATGATGTCGGTTAAATGCCTGAAAAAGAAGGTTAGAAGTAGTGTTTTGATATGAGAACCGTCAACATCGGCATCTGTCATTATAATTATCTTGTTATACCTTAATTTTTCAATATTGAAGTTGTCTCTTCCAATGCCGGTACCAAGAGCGGAAATTAGTGCTTTTATTTCGTTATGGGAGAGGATTTTATCTATCCTTGCTTTTTCAACGTTAAGTATTTTGCCTTTTATAGGGAGAATTGCCTGGATATGTCTATTTCTTGCCTGCTTTGCGGAACCACCTGCTGATTCTCCCTCAACGATGAATAGTTCTGTTTCTGCAACGTTTTTTGAGATACAATCAGCGAGTTTGCCTGGTAAATTACCGCTGAATAAAGCGTTTTTTCTTCTGGTTAATTCTTTTGCTTTACGCGCCGCTTCTCTCGCTTGAGCTGCAAGTTGAGCTTTTTTTATAATATTTTCAGCAACACTTTTATTATGCTCAAAATAACTTACTAGTTCTTCATATACAACTTGGGAGACCCACCCCTCCACGTCACTATTACCCAATTTCGTTTTTGTCTGCCCTTCAAATTGTGGTTCAGGATGCAGGAAACTTATAACAGCGACTAATCCTTCTCTGTAATCTTCTCCAATAGGCACCACATCATTGCTTTTGAATATATTATACTCTTTACCAGCATAATTCAATGCTCTTGTGAGAGCAGTTCTAAATCCTGTTAAATGGGTTCCCCCTTCTACGGTATGTATATTGTTAACATATGAAAAAACGACTTCATCGTAGCCCGAATTATACTGTAATGCTATTTGAAGTTTATAACTTCCTTGCTCTTTTTGGATAAGTATTATATCTTTTGTAACAATTTCCTTACCACTATTTAAGAATTCCACAAATTCCTCAATACCTTTTTTTGCTATAAATTCTTCTTTTTTGTTTATTCTTTTATCTTCTAATGTTAATCGAACTCCCTTATTTAGAAATGAAAGTTCTCTAAGACGGTTGGCTATTGTATCATAGTTAAATTTAATCTGGGAGAAAATTTCAGAATCAGGCATAAATTTTATATAAGTGCCGGTCTTATTGGATTTACCGATTGATTTTAAAGGTGTTTGTGGTTTGCCCCGTTCATATTTTTGATAATATATTTTATTATCTCGATAGACCTTTACTTCTAAATATTCTGACAGGGCATTGACTACTGAAACTCCTACACCGTGTAGTCCACCAGAAATCTTATATGCTTTTTTATCAAATTTTCCACCTGAATGCAATATAGTTAAAACTACTTCCAGGGCGCTTTTTTTCTCCTCAGGGTGTATGTCAACTGGTATTCCCCTTCCATCGTCTTCTACGCTTACGCTTTCGTCATCATAAATAATGACCTCTATATTTTTACAATACCCCATAATTGCTTCATCAATGGAATTGTCCAGAACTTCATAAACCAGATGATGAAGTCCTCTTGTGGAAGTATCACCAATATACATCGCAGGTCTTTTTCTGACAGCCTCTATCCCGGACAGAACCTTAATATCCTGTGCCGTGTATTCTTGTTGTTGCTTATTTTTTATGTTTTCTACCATAATTACATATTCTTTAGGAAACTTCTAAATGTTTGGCGCGAGATTTTGACTTTTTATCCTATATATTCTTGAAAACAACACTGTTTACTTCATAACCTGCTGGTAAAACGTTTTGTAGGTAGGTTAACATACTATCTTTATAAAAGTTTTGTAATTCCATTAAGGCAGCATTGTTACTAACTTTTATCATTAATTTTTTATTTCTTAACGTCATACCCGCCAGAAATTGATGGAATTTTTCTGGGAGAAAAGACATTACATTAGGTTCAATCTTTACAATCTTTTTTACGTTGACGAAAGGTGTAGTGCGCCTTATTTTTTTTATCACCTCTTTTATGTGTAAAGTGCTTCTCATTGACTTGAAATGGGCATTATTAAATGCGTGTAATCTCTTTTGTCGTTTATAACGACAGGAGAGGTTGTATCATTAAATTCCATTTCTATATTATTATCGTTTATTACTCTACAAACATCGTTTAAAAAGTCAGGGTTCAATACAATGGAAAAATTTTCTCCTGCGTACTCTATGGGAATTTCTTTCGTAAATGCTTCTCCTGTCTCACTTGACGTTGTATGTAATTGGAGGGAGTTCCTCTTAAAAATAAGTTTGACTGTTTTTGACCGTTCTGAGGCAAATACAAGAATCGTTTTCAATCTGGAAACAAACTGTTGTAAAGGCACTGTTGCTTTTTTCTTATAATTTTTGGGTATTACTTCTTCGTAGTCAGGGAATACCCCTTCTATGAGTCGTGTGAAAAATATCCCATTTGAAAGCTTTATTTGCATTGTGGTATCGTCAAAGTATATATGAAACATTTTTTCGTTTTCTGCTATTTTTTCTAATATTCTCATTGCTTTAACGGGAACAATGGCTTTGAACGGCTTTACTTTCTCTCCTACTATGCTTTTTTTAACAAGTGATAATCTCACTCCATCAGTAGATACCATTCTAAATGTATTATTTGCAACTTCTAATAATATGCCACTTAGTGCGTAATTAGAAATACCATCAGAAACGGAGAAAGACGTTTTATTTACCATGTCTTTAAAGTCAACAAGTCCTAATTCTATACGTGTTCCTTCTTTTTCTATTTTAGGAAATTGCGGGAAACTCGCTGGGTCAATCCCTAAAAACTTGTAGAACCACTCACCTTTGATTGGTTTGATTAAGTAATTGCCATTATCTTCTTTTACAATGATTTCTTCTTCATCTAATTCAGCCAGTGTATCCGCTAGTTTTTTTGCAGGTAATAAGATCTCTCCTCCTTTTATAATTTCAAAGTTTTCTTTTAAACTATATTGTAGTCCTATTTCTAAGTCAGTTGCAAAAAACAATAGTTCCTTGTTAAGTCCAGATATTTTTATATTTTGTAGAACAGGAACTACACTTTTAGATGGTGTTATTGTCTCTAAAACCTGGACAAATCTGCGAAAAACGTCTTTTTTTATTTTAAATTCCATAGCAAAATTAGGAGTAAATTATATACATTAAAAATATTTTGTCAAAAAATGGTGCTGGATAACAATAGTCCAGGTTAATATTTAGGAGTAAGTTCCAAAAAGAAGATATTACCTGTTAATATGTTTTTTATAGATAATATGAGTGGCTTTCCCCTTCTATAATTAGTTAATTTTATATAAGTTACCTCTTTTTTTTTTGGTAATAATTTAATGGCTGTTTCTTGTTTCAAAAGTTGGGGCGGTTGAACTACAACTATATGATATGCCGAGGTTTTTGATTTTTTGTTCTTGAAAGTCAAAATGACATTAATACCCTTATCCTCTTTTTGTATTTTGTTTTTTACGCTAAACTCCCTGTTTTTTATTGATAAACTAAACAATTTGTTGATTTCAATATCTCCGACTTTACTGTGAGATAGTTTTAATTTCAGTGAGAAAGTGTATCTTCTTAAAGGAATTATAGAAGGTAGATTTATAATGAAAGGGATATTTACTTTTTGCCCAATCTTGATTGTTTTTGTCTTAGTTTGTATGGATATTTCCCATTCTTTATCTGTTTCTATTGTTAGATGTTTTATGACAACGCTTTCATTGAAAAAGTTTTCTATAGTTATATTAGCATTGATGGTATTTATAGGAGCAAAAAACGTTCTTGGGAAGATGGATATATTGTTAATCGTTTTTTGGATAGATGAAGGTAATTCCCCTTGAAATTTCAATATATATATTTTCTTGTTGGTTTTATACCCGAATGAACCCAAATCAAATGATCTATCTATCAATATTTTCTGAATAGGAAACATCGAATTGTCTATAGGATTTTCAGAGTATTTTACAATGGTAATAGTTTTATCTTTGTTTATGAAAAATTGATATTCTTCAGAAAAGTATGGTTCATTAAGTAACACCGAGTGTCTGGTTAATATGTTTAAAAATATAATAGGGATAAACTTTACGAAATTGTCGTAGTTTATGACAATTTTTTTGCCATGAATCTTATAAAAATTATTAACATCGTAATCGTTTATGAATATGAAATTGTTTTTTTGTGAAGAATTAATGGTTTCAAATACCTTTTTGCTTAAATCTTCCTGTCTGATAAAAAACACGTTTGCTAAGGGGCGTAGCGATTTGGAATATTGCAAAATTGACTGAATGCCTATTGAATTGCTATTCGTATTGAGAATTAAAAATATATTTTTTATATCATAGTTTTCTTTCATATAACTTAATAATTCTGTTGAGAAATTGCTTCTAAGAAATACGGCTGGTGTAACTGGATAATACTGGGAAAATATGTTGTCTGGTAAAAACGGCTCTAAAATTATATTGTCAGGTAGTTTTTGATTAAAGTTAAGAAATGAAATAAATGGAATTGTTGGAAGATATAGTTTATTTGTCGTGTTATACGTGTATGTATATTTTTTTATGTAATATAAGTAAGAAGTTACCCAGATAACCTGATTCCTTCTATATGAATTGTTTGCTGAACTTAAAGAGTATTCAAATAGGTATATGCCGCTTGAGAGATTTATACGATTTTTTATGCATCCTGTTTTCTTTGTTATGACGCTTTCTTTACTTATAAGTTCAACTTGTTTGGAAAGAATGTTTATAAAACTAAATTTCAACTTGGCATCATAGGACCGGGAAATTTTATAGCATATTTTCAGGTTGATGTTCTCTTTATATGGTATTATATGCAAATCATCAAGGTTTGAATATATCTTATCAACAGTGCTTAATGATAAATATTTAAGATAAAGTTTTGAAATTCGTTTTATATATAAGATGGAAATGTATAGTATGGCTTTCTTGATTTTTTTTGCAGGTTTAAATTCAATTTCTATAGATTTTTTTTGTGGACTTAATTTATTTTTATACACTATCTGATATCCTCTTTGCTTAAAATTTTTATCTATATACTTTAAATAAACAGAAAAATATGTATCATATTTTGTCTGATACCCCAATGTAAGTTTATAAAAATTTTTTCTATCTATTTTTATAAGTTTATAAAACATATAAGCAATGGGTCTTTTATAGTATTTTATCCAAAACGATTTCTTGTTCTTATCAAAGCCGTTTAATGTCCAGGTCGAGTAAGGTGCGGTGGTAACTTTTTTCCATAAATACGGTATTTCTTGAGGATTGTTAAAATTTATGTAGAGGTCGTTTGAGTGGATATTGTTGCATCCTGTTACGGATAACCAGTGATAAAGGAAAACTATATATGCGCTTAAACAATATTTATTAGTAAAAGAAACCTTTTTATGCAATTTTTTACTCAAATATTATAACTTTGTAAAGTTTTGAGTTTCTACTTTTGGGTTGAAAGTTCTTAAAAATATTTATCGTAAATTTCCTGAAGTTTCTTGTAATCTATGTGAGTATAAACAGTTGTCGTGGATAGTTTAGAATGTCCTAATAATTCCTGAATGATTCTTAGGTTCACACCGTTCTCAAGTAATTTTGTTGCGAATGAATGCCTTAAAAGATGAGGATAAACCTTTTCGTTTATACCGGATAACTCTTGCAATTTTTTTATAAGATTAAAAATCTGAACCCTGCTAATTTTACCATTCTTCCTGCTCAAAAACAAGTATTCACTGTTTTGAGCGTGTTTAAAAAATCTTCTTTCTTTTTCAATATACATCTTTAATATATTAACAATCTTATCTGAAAGAGGTATAATCCTTTCCTTTCTATTTTTACCATAGACCTTTATAAATTTATTAATGAAATCACAATCTGCGAGTTTGATATTAACTAATTCCGAAACCCTTAATCCACAACCATACAATAAACAAAATATAGATTTCATTCTATACGGATTTTCTACGTAGTTACAACTACTGGATATTTTTTTAATGTGTTCCTCATCTAATCTGTTAGGCAATTTAGGTCTAAAGCCGAGTTTTGGAAGGCGCGGGATTTCTGAGATGATATTATTGAGTGCTAAAAATTTAAAGAAACATTTCAATGATTTTGTGTGTCTATATTTTGATCTATCTGAAAGTTTGTTATTTATATTTGCAAAATATATATCAACTTCTTTTTGGATGGAATCAAAATCTTTAATATGCTCTATCTTACAGGTGCGCAGGAAATTTGTTATGTCTAAAATGTAGTTATAAATGGTGTTTTGACTGTAGTGACTATTTTGTAAGTATTGCTCAAATTGTTTTATTATAGATGATATCTTATTATTACCATTTATCATAATATAATAATCGTTTATGAAAATAATTATTCTCACAAGAAGTATTTTGCCATACTCCACAAAGAGAATAATAGAAGAATTTCGCAATAAAAATATGGAGGTAGCGATTTACGACCCTGTTCTTATAAGGATATTTCTATCTAATGAAAGAAACGTAATTTATTACCTGAATAAAAAAATTAGTATGCCTGACGGTGTGGTGCCGAGGGTAGGGGCGAATAATCTTGAGTATACTATTACCATACTGAATCAGTTTAAATTAAATAATGTGCCTACTCTCAATAGTGCTATGGCTATTTATAATACAAAAAACAAGTTATTGACGAGTCAGATTCTCTTACAACATAAACTGCCTGTAGCAGAAACGTTGAGCATAGCTAGTTTTACTAAGATTAAACATATTACTAAAATTCTCGGAGGACCGCCTTATATAATCAAAATATTACAGGGTTCACAAGGGAATGGGGTAATATATGCTGATAATAAATATTCTCTTACCTCTGTATTAGATACTTTAAATTTTTTAGGGGAAGAAGTAATAATTCAACGCTTTATAGAAGAATCTAAAAAAAGCGACTACAGAGTATTGGTATTATATGGTGAAATTATAGGTGGTATGAAGAGAAAAGCGCCAAAAGAGGATTTTAGGTCTAATGTTCATAAAGGTGGCACATGTACTAAAGTAGACATTCCGCAAGAATTAAAGGACTTAGCAATAAAAGCGGTGGATATTTTAGGCCTCGATTTTGCAGGAGTAGATTTCATATTAACAAAAAGAGGTCCGGTAATCATAGAAGTAAATTCCACACCTGGTTTCAAAGGTATGGAAGAAGCAACAGGTAAAAACATTGCTAAAATCTTAGTAGAACAGTTTCTCAAAAAATTAACTATTTAAATTCCCTCTCTTCTCTAATAACTTCCATAGTGATTATATGGAATAAGTAAATTTGTGATTTATTGAGTAATCTTAATAAACATTAATATCTTTATCCAATGTTCTGTATTGGATTGCTTCGGCGATATGCTGTTGTTCTATGTGTTCACTATTTTCTAAATCGGCAATGGTCCGTGCTACACGCAAGATTTTATGATATGCACGGGCAGATAAATTCAGATTATCTATAGCATTTTTTAATAACTGAGTAGATTCCTCGTCTATGCAGCAATACCGTTCTATCTGTTTTATGTTGAGTTGTGAATTGTATAGCACTTTTTCATTTTTATATCTTTCTTTTTGAATCATATGTGCCCTTAAAACTTTTTTTCGTAATTCAAATGAACTTTCAGATTCTTTCTTGCTTAGCAAATCTTCACCTTTTGGTTCTGATAGTTCTATATGAATGTCAATTCTATCTAAAATTGGTGCAGAAATTTTGTTTCTATATTGCTTTATTGCTCTGTATGAGCATTTACAACTTTTGACGGGATGTCCATAGTATCCACAAGGGCAGGGGTTCATAGCACATATAAGCATAAATTTTGATGGATATGTAACTGACCCCGAAGAGCGCGATATTGTAATTTTATATTCCTCTAAAGGTTGTCTTAATGACTCAATGATGTTTCTGTGAAATTCTGGAAATTCATCCATAAATAATACGCCATTATGCGCATAGGAAATCTCACCTGGTTTTAAATTCGTACCGCCACCTATAAATCCGGGTTCACTAATTGATGCATGAGGTGCTCTAAAAGGCCTTGTAGTAACAATGAACCTATCCTTTTCTAACAATCCTCCTACACTGTAAACTCTGGTGGTTTCAATTGCTTCTTCATAAGTTAGAGGTGGTAGGATTGATATTAATCTTTTAGCAAGCATTGTTTTTCCTATTCCCGGTGAGCCAATCATTATACAATTGTGCATACCTGAAACAGCAATTATTAGCGCCCTTTTTGCAAACTCCTGCGCTTTTACAAGTGAAAAGTCATAATCTGATGGTATCTCATCAAATTTTAAAGGTATCTCGTATTTGAAAGGTTCTATCTTTAATTGGTCATTCAAAAATCCAACGGCCTCTTTTAATGTTTTTACAGGTATAACGTCTATACCTTTTACAATGGCACCTTCAAATTTATTATCATCAGGAACAATGATTCCCCTTAATTTCAAATCTTTAGATAATAAACTATAAGGTAAAACCCCACGCACGGGTCTTATTCTCCCATCTAATGCGAGTTCTCCTATAATTAGATACTGTTCCAATTTTTCTGGTTTTATTAATTGGTTTACGGATAAAATACCGAGGGCGATAGGTAAATCATATATTGTTCCTTCTTTTTTGGTTGAAGAAGGAGCAAGATTTATTGTGAGGCGACTATTATTTGGAAATGGATAATTCAGGTTTGTAAATGCTGCTTTTATCCTATCTCTACTTTCCTTTATGGCTGTATCCGGCAATCCTACAAGTTTAAAATCTGGTAGTTGAGAAAATTTTTGTGTTATTTCTATCTCTACCTTGTATGCATCTATTCCACTTAAAGCACCACTTAGTATTTTTACATACATCTTTCGTGTATTTATATTAAAACAATTATATGTTAATTTTGCATATTATTTACATATAATCTTATATAAATTACCGCTTCTCCATCCTTATATTTTACATTGCATACATCGTCATACACTCCTTTTTCTTCTTCGTCTATGACAACCACAATTTTACCGTTTTTTGTTGCAATAAATCCAAATCTTGCACTGTTATATCCAAAACTTACATTTAAAACATTGTCATACAATTCGCTTTTTCTGTTGTTATGTATTACTATAGTTTTACTATAGTAGGATTTGAGTATCACCGCGAAGTCGTTGTGATGCTCGTCAATGACTAATTCGGCATTTTTATAAACGCCATTAGGGGTTAATACTATGGTTCCTTCTGGTGCAAGATTGCCGGCATCGGATGAGAGCATAATTGCAAATTTCTTTTGTCCACTATCTTGTATATTGCATAGTATTCTATCTATTACCCATTTCCCCTGGGGCAACTTTATTAGGGGAAAAGAATCCACAATACCTTTTTCATCTCCTATTACCAATAAATGATTGTCTAATATTAAATACCAGATAGACTTATTGCCTTGATTACACATAATTTTGATATCGCTAACTTTAATCATATTATGCACAAAATAAAATCTGAGATAATACCTTTGCCAGAAATTAAGTTGTGAAAAGTTCTTTTTTATGAATGGTAAAAAATATGGAGCTATTTTTCTGAATTTATCAAGGGCTGCATACCCCTTTTTAATATTATTAGAAGATAGTGCTTTTAATAAGGTATTTTTTCTATTTATTAATCTTTCAGGTAGGGTTCCCCTAATACTCCATATCTTTTTAGTTCTACAGATTGGATTACTAACGTTAGAGAGAATGTATATATTTATAGATACAGATAATGTCAATAGAATATTAATGTTTATAAACTTGGAATAATTACGCATTATGTTGTGGTTATGCTGTTACTATATTAAATTATAAAATTTCATTTTAATTCGTATAAATGTTCTGGTATGTATTCTTTTTCTATGAATCTCGAGGATTTAAAAATTTCTGTTAAGGTATGCCGACTGTCTTCTCTAGGGAAACTTAAAAATAAATATTTTTTTGCTCTCGTAATTGCTACGTAAAACAATCTTAATTCTTCATCAAGTGAAAAAGAATCATCTATGTTTCTGTAATCCGGCAGTTCTCCATCAATCAATCCTATAATGAAGACTGCTTGCCACTCCAACCCTTTTGCCTGATGGATTGTGGAAAGGATTAAAAAATCCTTTTTTTCTTTGTTTAAGTCAAATTCATAACCTAAGGAAATGGGAGTGGTAATAGTTATATCTGATATGAATTCTTGTAAACTGTCATAGTTTTTGGCAACGCTCATAAATCCCGTAATATCATCATATCTTTTTCTGAAGTTATCGTATTCAGCAAATAATATTTCTTTGTAGATTGTATCTACTATATATTTTAATATGTCATAGGGTTTTGTAAGGTTCCTATCGTAAATATAACGTAGAACGTCTCCTAATTTCTCAATAGATTTTTTTACACTATTGGTTTTGAGTTGTGTAAGAATTGATGCTAACGTTATAGCAGCGTTTTCTTTAATGTTTTGTCCTATAAGAGTAATTATTTCTTTGGAGTGCCCCTTACCTACAGCTGGTAGTTTTGTTAGAATCCTATTCCATGAAATAGAATCATTTGGATTGATAATTATTTTGGCAAAAGCAATCATATCTTTTATATGAGCAAGTTCTGTAAATTTCTTTCCTGATCTGACTTCAAAAGGTATTCCTTCATTAATTAATCTCAATTGCAGTGATTGGGATAGAAAGTCTTTTCTATATAATACCGCTATGTCGTTGAGATTTAGGTTGTTTTCTGATAAAAGACCCTTAATTTTGTTGACTACGAATTCCGCTTCATCAATGGGATCATACGCTTGATAGATTATGGGTTTTGTATAACCTTCAAACTGAGCCCGTAATTCTTTTTGATGGACATATTTGGATGATTTTATCAATTGGTTAGCCAAATCCACTATTTCTTTGGAACTTCTATAATTGTCTACTAACGTAAAAATCTTACATTCAGGGACTAATTCTTTAAATTCTATAATGTTACCTATGTTTGCTCCTCTGAAACCATAGATACTTTGCGCATCATCACCTACCACCATTATATATGAAGATGGAATAAGGGTTTTCAGTATTTCCCACTGCAACCTGCTGGTATCCTGGAAGTCGTCTACTAATATATATTTTATTTTTTCACTGAGATTTTTACGGACATCTTTATTTTCTTTTAGTAGTTTGAGCGATTTATACAATAAGTCATCATAATCCAATACATTATGCTCTGTTTTATAATTTTCATAAAGGGCTTTTATTTTTAATATGTCTGGTAAATAATATTCTAAATACTTAAATTCATATTTTTTTACAAGCTCGGTTAGCTCAATATAACAATTATAGGCATAGGTAAAAAACTCTATAAGGTCGGTAGGTTTTGGAAAAAGTTTATTGCTTTTTAATCCAAGATCGCTGATTATGTTTTTTATGGCTTCTTTCTGGTCATCAGAATCTAATATAGTAAAGTTAGGTTTTAAATCAGTGTATTTAATATATCTATTTAGCAGGTAATTACTAAAATGATGAAATGTTCCTTTTATCAGGCCGTTGGTTTCTATGCCAAAAGTTGCTATACGATGACTCATCTGTTCCGCTGCTTTTCTTGTGAAAGTTAAAAGCAGAATATTATATGGCTTAAATAATCCGCTTGATATAAGAAATCCCAATCTACAAACTATTGTTTGTGTCTTCCCGCTTCCCGGTCCCGCGAGGACCAATGAATTTTGAGGGTTAGAAAACACCACTTCTTTTTGTTTTTGATTAAGATATTCTAACTCTTTCTTGAAGGCTGAATTTATAGAACTCATTAATTTTAGATATCGGTTATTATAAAGGATGCATTCTCTTCCTGAAAAATTGATAATTGATAGTTAACAGTTTATGCTATTTTGCTGCTGCTTGTTGTTGCTGTGGTTTTGGTTTTCCTTCTTGAGCAGCTGCTTTTTTCTTTTTTATTGCCTCTAATTTCTTGCCCGTAAGAGTTCTAATTTTTCTCTGCAATCTTTTTATCCTCTTTAACTTCTCTCTATATTCGTTAATATCTTTTTCCTTATCAATCTTCTTTATCTCAGTTTTCAGTTTTGTTAATTCGCTTTTTAGTTTTTCAATATCTGCCATAAGTCGCATATTATAAAAAAAATTATAATAAAACCTCTTTTATAATCGCTGCTTATGTCTGCACAATCAGTCAGATTCTTAAAGCGCAAAATAAGAGCAGTTCAGAATATACAAAAGATTGCTCGCGCAATGCAGTTAGTTAGTGCTGCTAAATGGAAAAGATTTAACGATAAATTGAATCACTTCTTATATTTCTGGAATCAGTATAACGATATTGTGGAACATTTAGTATCGCAGAGAAGATTTTCTGATGATGTAAAAAAATTTTTTGAACCCCCACAAAAAGGGGAACTTGTTGTAGTTATCTCTTCTGAAAAAGGATTGTGTGGAAGTTATAATTCAAATATAATAAGATTTTTTTCAAAGTATGTTCACGATAAAAAAAATTTTTATGTAATGCCTGTGGGTAAAAAGGCTTTAGAATATTGCAGTAGAAATAGTTTGCCAATAAAATTATTTGAAAGTCAGTTTGTAGGAGATGTAGGTTTTAAAAAATTATACCAAATATATAAGAAAATATTGGACGCATATTTAGTGGAAAATATGAAAATAACTGTTATATATACTCACTTCGTAAATACAATGGTATATAAAGTATCAATTGACACATTTCTGCCACTTTCTATACCACAAAGGGAGATAGACGAAAAGTTGTGGATATATGAACCATCTCAGGAAGAAATACTTTATAACGTTTTTGATAATTTCCTTCTGTATAAGTTTCTGTATTACTTTTACGAAAGTTTGACTTCGGAGCATGCAAGTAGAATGATAGCGATGAAGAATGCCACTGAAAATGCTCAGGACCTGCTTCTTGAACTTACTATTATTTATAATAAAGCCCGCCAGGCAACTATTACGAAAGAACTTTTAGATATTGTAGGAACTGCAGAAGCCTTAAGGTAAATCACAGGATAATTTCTAAAACTATTATAGATTCTACAAAAAGATTTTCTAACATAGCAGCTTATTATAACTTTGTTTAATAATATATATAAGATTGGGTAGAGAATTCAGAAATTACCACAAAGAGGAAATTCATAAAAAGTCAAAGGTCAAAACTCAATGG
>CAZWFP010000020.1:0-31602 GCA_964633175.1 uncultured Planctomycetaceae bacterium
GACTTTTTTGAGGTATTTCCTCTTTGTAGTAATTTCTGTAATTTGTTAAAAAAGATTAAAATTCGCCGTTCGGCGAACTATTGGGGGTGAGGGTGAATACTTGAAAATCAATCAATTTTCTTTTGGTATATTTGTAGAAAGAGAGTTTTTGCTGTTATTTATGGATAGTTTCTTGATGTAGTTTAAAAGTTCGTCCAGATCTTTGTTGTGATATTTTGCCGCCACAATTAAAGAATCTTCTTTGTTAACAGCGCAATCAACACATTTGTATCCTAATTTTATAAACACTTCTTTTGCTTCCTTATAAGTTTCTAAAACCTCAGAAACCTTTGTGGAATGGGTTATTTCTAACATTTTATTTTTCAGTGCCCATAAGAAGAACCCATGCAAAGTTTTCTTTGTAGCAACCAATTTCAACAACTCCTTGCGTTATTAATCCAGCATGGTGATATGGAGAATGTTTCCATCCTTCTACGATCCATGCGGGGGTGTTTTTGTTTTCATTTGGAGCGTAAGCAATGTTTTCACCCAAAGCGGTTGGGTTATATCCTGCTTTTTTTGCTCTGTCTACAGGCCTTATTGTATCTGTGTTTTGTTGAAAATGTGATAATGCTAAGACACCCTTTGTTTTTTTCTGCAATGTAGCCAATTTATCTATATACTTAGCGTGTATTCCAGCACCGTCATATAGTTTTTTGTTGAAGACCAAAGCGTTGAATCCTAACTGCACCCTATATTTATTTACGAGTTTTACACATTCTATTTCATCATCCGTGATTTGATTATTCTTCTTTAAAGTGGTAAAAACCCTTTCATTTATTGTATCAATTTTTGTAAATGGCTCAAATCTTTTTGTTACATGTTGTTCCCATTTTGGTTTCCAGAACTGGTCCCATTTCTTTAGGAAATCGGTTAGCAATTCTCCTTTGTCTACGTTTTCGAAAAATTTGTATATTATCATTAATTTATCTAAATCTTTAAATTTTTCTTTAGCGGTTTTACTGTCCCATGGATAGACAAGAACATTATCAAGATATTTGTTACTTTCATCTAAAAACTTTTGATATTTATTATCACTTTCTGCGTTTGGATTCCATTCAACTTGTTCTCCTTTCTTCTGAACAGATTTTAAGTAGTCATTACTTCTGATAACTTTTATTATTTCTTTTTTTAATTCATCTATTTCACTGTCTATGAGATTGAACAGATTATCTATAGTAGTATTGTATTGACTTTTTAGTATTGACATTATGTAATTGAGAAAGTCATTCATTTGGACTTTACAATGCGATATTTCTGTAAAGTTGATGTTTTTATCGTTGTTTATTTTGGATAAATAATCGAGTATTTTGTTATATGATTCTTTTTTCTTCGTGAGGTTATGTATATTTTGACATATTATATCTTCTTGTGAAACCCACTTGCCATCGGTAGACCATATTGGGTTTTTATTTTTTAGTTCACTTATATATTCTTTTACAAGGTTTTTTATTTCTTCTTTTTTGTCTGTTTCAGTAATATATAGATATCCAAGAAAAGCAGGTAAACTATCGTTTAAACCAAATTTATCTGCAAACTTTAATAGCCGTATTTTGTTCTCAAAGTCAGGCTCAACTTTTAGGATTATGTAATATAAGTCATTCCATTCCATATCTTTTAGTTTTATCTCTTTAGTTGCATTTTTTTCTTTAATCGTAACTTTATTTATATTACAAGATATTACCGTTTTTTTGATTTTATTTATGGTATATTCAAACGGTTTCTTTTTAGCACAATTATCTTCTAAGTTTGTGAACATTTTTGCAAAGTAAAATATATCTGCAGATATATTAAACTTAAACTTTTCATTTTTAAAAATTGATTTTAGTTCATCGAAGTTTTTCAACTTTATGATTTCTATAATGTCTTTATCGTTTATAATCTGGGGCTGGTATTGTTGCGGTTGTTCTTTTTCTTCCTGTGTATTATTGTCGTTGTCATTTGTGTGATTTCTATCTTCTTTTTCGTTCTGAAGTGATTTATTATTATCCTCAATTTCGTCTTGGTCCTTCTCTTGTTTGCTTTTTTCAATTTCCTCTTGTGCCTGCTCAATTTGGCGCAAAAATCCTTTGAAATATTGTGTATATTCCGATGGGTATGTATTAATTTTTATTTTTATAAGGTTCTCAGCTTCATCTAATCTTTGGGCATTTACAAGCGTAAGCAACTCCTTTTCAAAATCATTTTTATTTTTTTCTAATGCAATGTCTAATTTCTTTTTCAACACGTTTTTGTATCTTGTTGTAATGAGTTTGTTTTTGTCCAATACATTATTGTAATAGGTATATGCCTGAACAAATCTTTCGTTCGTTATCTGTTCCATTAAGTCCTTATATATATCAAGAAATGCCTTGTGTTTTATAAGGATGATTTTCAATCTTATTTTATCTAGTAATTTTTCTGCTTCTTTTCTATATGATTCCCACTTTATTTTTGCTAATATCTTTTTTCTTTGTCTTAGTAGTTTAAACAATTCATGGTAATTTTTTCTATATATTGCGATAGATTTTAATCTATCTAATAAAGAAGTGTATTCATTTTTTATTTTTAGTAATTCGTCTACTTTTTGTCGTAAAAGTTGTTCATACTTTGTATTCTTGTATTTTTTAAGGAGAACAGAACTTTCATCTAAAATCTTTTCAGATTGCTGTAATTTTGACAAGTTTCCCATATCTTTATTAAATTGTTTTTCAAGATTTTTATTATTTATATAAGAAATAGAAAAATATAAGATGATACCAATAATTATCGTTGAGATAGTGAGGTATGTTATTAAAGCATTTTTTTTGTCTTTTTTAAATGATGGGTTGCTAACGCTCCTATGAATATTTTTATGTGGTGCTTGTTTGAATGAAAATCTATATTCTTTATATATAAAGGATGTGGGCACTTTTAAAGAAGGAGGGAATTTTATACTTTTATCTTTTGATTGTATGGCGATAAAATCGCCAACATTTTTAAAAGACAATAATTGCGAAGGAAAGTTTTCGTCAAAGATTGGTATTGCACAGTTTGGAGCAGTTCCTATTGTGTATGTTTTATCTTCTTCTATATCAAATTCATTTAACAAATTTCCACTATGAAAAATCTGTAATTTTAAGTTGTTCATTGACACCTATATGGTTTTATTTTACCTTCCTTATATAATTTTTCAATCTGTTCTAACGATAACCCAGAAATGGCTGATTTAGGTTTTGTGTCTACTATTTCCTTACCAGATACATCAGCAGATTGATCATTTTTTTTAATTAATAGCCAATTCCCTGGAGAGTTTTTTAGTTCAAATATGGTGAATACTCCTTTTAATTTTTTGCCTTTTAATTCGAATCCTATTTTCTTACGATTAAATGATTTTATAGGGTCATTTTCGTAAATGACTGTTCCTATATCCCAAACTATGACAGGTCCTGCGCCGTAATATCCTTCTTCTATATACCCTTCAAAATTTGCATAATCTATGTGATGGTCTGTTGTTATAATAGCAAGGCGTTTATTTTTTGGATTAAGAGATGGTCCTTTAGGAATTGCCCATGATTTCAAACAAGCGCCTATTTCTAGTCTGAAATCATAATGTAAGACCTTACCTTTATGTTTATGAACTACAAATATGCATTCCTTATTCATATTATCAAACGCTCGCTTTCCAACGCCATTAACAAGTTGTAAAATTATTAGTGTGTAATTTCCTTTTCCCAATAACTAATAGCATTTTCAGTAAGTTGTATGCATAAACCTATGTAAGTTTGTGGATTTAAAATTGCTTGTGATAATTTATCATTTTCAAGAACTTTCTTGAATTTGCTATCTTTTTTAATTTCATCAGTATAGTCAGATATATTTTCGTTTCGTAATTTATTTATAAAATCATAGACAATTTTGTAAGGTTCTTTTTCACCTGTTAACGCTAAACCTATATATAGGGGTTCTGCGAATATCTCATTTTTTGACTTTTGTAAATTTTGCTGGACTTTTTTCACATTTAGTTCTATTTTAGTCATAACTTTATTCAATCTTTCTATTGAATACGATATGGCATAGAGAAATTCACTAATAAATCTCCGTGATGCTGAATTAGTTAAATCGCGTTGATGTTCTGATATGCTATCCATAAGGAACGTTACGACTTGTGGTATGAAATTTTTCCATAAACTTTTGACTTGTTCAAAATCCTTAGGATTTATCTTATGTGGCATAGTAGAAGAACCTATTGTATTCTTTTCTTTTTTTATCATTATCTCATCGATTTCAGACCTCATTAAATGTCTCATGTCATCTGCCAAGTTGGCAAGCACTGTAAATAATTGTGATAATTCCAATAAAATAGCAGTTATTGGTTCAGGGTGAACAATTTGGGTTGAAAGGTGGAGTAAATGGTGTTGCAATCCTAATCTTTTGAGGAATGATGTTTCTATCTTTAAAGGGTCTTTATTAGAAAGAGATAGTGCTCCAAAGCTACCTACTGCTCCACTATATTTTCCACATAAGTTTTGTGCCTTTTGTTTTATTCCTACGTATGTTCTGCCAAATCTATCTAATATATTTGCTATGTAATATCCAAAAGTTATAGGTTCTGCAAATCTTCCATGAGTTCTGCCTATTTGCACTGTATCCTTATATTTTTTGGCTATGTTTATTAAAGTGTGGATAAAATCCTTTGCTAAAGGTTCAAAGATGTTGCTAATGAACTCTTTAAGTTGTAATGCTCTTGCGGTATCTACTATGTCAAAAGAAGTAGCGAAGAGATGCACATAAGGTTTAACATTTTCTGGAACTTTATTTTTTATTATGTTAACTAATGCTGCTTGTTGGTGATCAGTTTTTGCCTCTTCTTCATAGACCTCTTCAGGAGCTACGGATATTTGTTGCAGATTTGTTTTGGGGCATATTTCAAATTCCATTAGCGTTTCAAGAAGCGCTATTTCTACTCTGGCACAATACTTTATAAATGCCTCTTCTGAAAATATGTTTGTGATATTATCATATAAAGTAGGAGATGACTTTTTATATCTTGAATCAAGAGGAGATAGACAACTAAACATAAAACTGATTTTAAATTATTTTAATTAAATTATAATAAAGCAATGGTTGAGTTTTTAGGTGAGGCATTAACGTTTGATGATATTGTGCTAGAACCAGGATATTCAGAAGTATTACCAGCCGATGTAGATGTAAGTCATAATCTAACTAAACATATACATCTTAATATCCCTATTTTATCAGCTGCTATGGATACTGTAACGGAATCACAACTTGCGATTGCTCTGGCACAAGAAGGAGGATTAGGAATTATTCACAGGAATATGCCTGTTGAAAAGCAGTTGCGGGAAGTTATAAAGGTTAAACGTTCTGCAAACGGTATTATATTAGATCCAATTACTTTACCACCTGAGGCAAGGATAAAAGATGCGAAAAAGATAATGAGGGACTACAATATATCTGGTATACCTGTTACCTTATCAGATAAGACATTAGTAGGCATATTAACAAAAAGGGATTTGCGATTTCATAGAGATGAAGATGCATCTGTTAAGGAAGTTATGACAAAAGATAGATTGGTTACTGCGCATTTAGGTATAACATTGGAGGAAGCAAAAGATATTTTAGATAGAGAGAAAGTAGAAAAGTTACTTCTCGTTGATGACCATAATAAGTTAGTAGGATTAGTAACAATTAAAGACATTCAGAAGATGATAGAATATCCTAATGCTACGAGAGATGAATTAGGGCGCTTTTGTGTGGGTGCTGCAATAGGCACTTATGATTTTGAAAGGGCACAAAAACTGATAGACTCAGGCGTTGATATTTTGGTATTGGATTTAGCCACAGCACACACTAAAGATGCTGGTGAGACATTAAAAGAATTGAAAAAAAGTTTCAAAGTAGAAGTGATAGCGGGGAATGTAGTAACTACAGAAGGAGCAGAGTTTTTAATAAAATGTGGGGCAGATGTTGTAAAAGTAGGGTTGGGAGCGGGGTCTATATGCACTACCAGAGTAATAAGTGGTGTCGGTATCCCACAAATTACTTCTATATTAAATGTTGCGAAAATTGCAAAAAAATATGATATCAAAGTCATTTCAGATGGCGGTATAAGGTATTCAGGAGATATAACGAAAGCCATTGCTTTAGGAGCGGATGCCGTAATGTTGGGTTCTTTGTTCGCAGGGGTTCACGAAAGCCCAGGTGAAATTGTGTATTATCAAGGCAAACCCTATAAATCATATAGAGGAATGGGTAGTATTGGTGCAATTCAACAAGGCGGATCATCAAGATATCTAAAATTAGATGATAAAACAGGTATAGTGCCAGAAGGTGTGGAAGGATTAGTTTCGTTACAGGGCTCCCTATCTGATTGTGTGAAACAATTAGTGGGCGGTCTAAAAATTGGCATGGGATACTTGGGATGTAAAAATATATCAGAACTTCAGAAAAAATCAAAATTCTACAAGATAACAATTTCTGGTATAAGAGAGTCACACTCACATAATGTAATCATCACTAAGGAAGCGCCAAATTACAAGGTAGAGCAGATTTAACTTGCTATTTAAGGCATATATCGGGGCAGTTGTTTTAAATACTGATATATCAGGTAATGCCCGAAGAATTTTTGATATATGTAACACATTGTTGCAAAAGAAGTATAAGGTAACTATATTCACTTATGACGGAGTTCCTCCAGAATGGATGAAAGTTAATGCTTCTATTCGACCGTTTGAGTATCTGGATTTTGAATATCCAGATGTTATAATATGTCCTGATTATGAAAATTATGATTTTATAAGAGATATAAGTGCAAAACTAAAAATTGTCTTTTTACACAATAAAGCATTTTTGAAAAAATATCTGAAGATATCTAATGAACATAGAAGTATAATATTTACAATGGATGAAGAAAATATTAAATACTTCCCTCAGGATAAGATAGTATATTTCCCTTTTGGTATTAATGTAAATTTCTTTGTTGATAGACAAACAGATTATACGAATGTTGCAGATAAAAATATTTTGTTTATTATACAAAATACTGATAATATATGTGACTATTTTTCATTTATTAATCAAATATATGATGATATAGATAATCCTTCTGTAAAGTTTTTCGTGCTCTGTAAAAATATTAAGTATAGGCCGGTAAATGCTCGCTTTTGTTTGCTTGGCAATGTAGATAATAGTAAACTCTTGGAGTTATATAGGTCAACTTATATAGGAATTGATTTAAGAAACGAGTTAGAGTGGAATAATAGTGTTTTAGAATTGTTGTCTATAGGAAGACCGGTTATATGTTTTCCTGACGGGGCTAAAGCGTTTGTAAGAAATTTTTATAATAGTTTTTTTATAAATAAATATGATATAGATTTTTTGAATGGACTTATTTCTATATTGATTAATGACAAACTTTTTTATAATTATATCAAAAATAATACGAGAGCACAGGTAAATGATTTTTCTTACGAGAAGGGCATCGAAAAACTTGAGAATGTATTTAAAAATTATGGTATTATCTAATCCCTTTAGGGATTCACAATCTCATAAGTTCAAAGATTCTGTGATTTTTATATGGTATTTGGTATTTACTATTTGTTGTTCTTTGAAATATTATGGTGATGATTATGTAAATTATACGTTTCAATTATCAAAAGAGGGTCCTAAACAAGTTCAAATAGAAGGAGATTTTACGGGATGGGTAAAGATACCCATGGAAAAAATTGGTAAGATGTGGGTGAAGACCTTTAAATTAAAGAGCAATAAAATTTATGAGTATAGATTTATTGTAGATGATACTGTGGAAATTGATCCGAGCAGCAAAAATAGGTCTGCTACTAATAACACATCAATACTATTTTTAGATTCATCAGGGCAGCCTATTAAAATTGATAGAAAGGATATAAATGCCATTATAATACAGGATACTATAAAAGAGTTATTGAACAATCAGAAGAAATTCTTAGAGGAACTGGAATTGATAAGGAATGAAATAGTAAAAAGGGATTTGCAGATAGAATTATTAAAAACAAATCTTGATAAGAGCGAAGTGGAAAGAAAAGAAAAATATGAATCTTTGCAATCTATAAAGTCTCAATATGAACAACTAAGTAAAAGAGCGCTGGAGTTGGAGCAAGAATTAAAGAAATTACAGAAGGATGCTGATTCTGCTAAAAAAGATTATAAGAACATGCAAAATAACTATTTCCACTGTTTGAAAGTGAGCGGAGAATTAAAAAAACAAATTAAGTCTATTGAAAAAAAATATAAGAAGAAAATCAAAAATATTGTAAAAAATTTTACTAAACCTGGGAAACAAGCCAAAACAGGAGCTGTTGATATGGTTGAAAAAAGTAACAATTCTGAAAAGGAAAAATTCAAACCATCTTATGTAAAGATAGGTAAGATATATGAGGTAAGTGATACATCAAATTTGGTTGTGATATATGTAGGAGAAAATAGCAATTTATCTACGGGAGATATGCTATATGTTTTACAGAATAATGAGATTGCCGCTACTTTAACAGTAACGTCTGTTGAAAAAGATTGGTGCTATGCCAAGGTAATATCTGGTAATAAAAGTGGAGTAAAAAAACAAGATGTTTATATAATATCTCAATCCAAATGACGGGGGAGGGTAGTTTTTCGGAAGAGAAAAAGAAGAGTATAAGAAGTTATTTTATAGAGAGGAGAAGGTACTACAGAATAGCAAAAGAAGTCAGAGTTCGATATAAATTTATATCACAATTTGCTGAATTGAATGTTACAAATAGTTATGAAGCAGTTACAAAAAATATCTCCACTACAGGTGTGTTGTTGAAGGCGGAAATACCGAGCGCGGAGATGGTAAGTGATATGGTGTTGAAAAAAATTTTGGTTTTTCTTGAAATATTTTTACCACAAGAAAAATTACCCGTAAAAGCCACCGCTCAGGTGAGATGGGTTGAAAGTATAGATGCAAGTAAAAATCTCTATAATTTTGGTTTAAAATTTTGTGATATAACTCAAGAAGATAAAAATACTCTTACTAAATTTATATTAAATAGTATTTAACTGTTGGGTTTTTCTATAAGATTTTTAAGAAGGTGGTGAATCTTGCCATTTGTTGCAATTATGGAATTTTTATATATATCAAATTTATTACCAGAAAAATCTGTTACTTTGCCATGTGCATTTTTTACAAGGAGGTATCCTGCAGCTACATCCCACGGATTTAATCCTTCCTCCCAAAATCCATCAAAAATCCCCCCAGCAACGTAAGCTAAATCTATTGCAGCAGAACCGCATCTTCTCGTGGCAAGTGTTGATAATGATACTTTCTTAAAAATTTCAAATGGTTTTGTTTTTTTATTTATAACGGCATTAGAAAACCCTGTAACTAAAAATGAATTCTTTATATTCCTTTCATCCGATACTACAACCGGTGTATCATTTTTATAAGTGGGTCCATTGCCTATGGTCCAGAATAATTCATTAAATTCAGGAGCATATACTAATCCCATAACAATTTTCCCATTGGTGCAAAGAGCAAGGGAGATGCTGTAAAACATAAACCTTTTATAATAGTTGGTTGTTCCGTCAATGGGGTCTAATATCCACAAGAATTGCTTATCATTTTTTGGTTTAGTTTTGTAGGTTTCTTCCGTAAGAAATTCGCTATCTAAAAATTCTTTTTTCAAGTTTTTAACGATGAATTCTTCTGCAAAATAGTCGGCATCAGTAACTATGTCGCTCTCGCTTTTAAAGAATGTCTTAAATTTTTTTAACTTCATATATTTTAGCATATACCCAGTTTCTATAATTATTCTCTTAACTTTCTGGAATATTGCTAAATAATTACACACGCTAATCTACTTATTTACAATCTTCTACGATCATTCCACCTCGGCGAATATAACACCATAAATTTTAAATTTTTTGTATTTTTAATAAACACACAAGTTACCACCAATAAAGCCAAAAGCTATTAGGAAGAAGTGGAAAGTGGCAGTAGGAGGAGGGTAGGTAAGGTGAATACTTAAAAATCAATTTGTAACTAACCCTGCGCCTTTTGTTTTTTCTTGTATCTTTTTAAAGCAAGAGGTATAGTCGATAGCAGATTGTCAGGAATTAATGAATCTTCTCCAAATTCTTTTTTAACTAAATCAGATGCTGCTCCATGAATATATGTTCCCAGACATGCAGCATCAAAAGGGGATAGTTTCAAGCCAAGCAATCCTCCAACCAGTCCGGTTAGAACATCGCCGGTTCCTGCTTTTGCAAGTTGCGGTCCTCCCGTTTTATTTATATATGTTCTCTTGCCATCAGTTACAACTGTATTGTATCCTTTGAGAACGCAAATAACATTGTAATTTTGTGCAAATTCGCTTGCCAATTGCTGCCTGTTATTTCTAACTTTATCTATGGGAATATCTGTTATGAACGAGAATTCTCCTTCGTGAGGCGTGATAATAATAGGGTTTTGCCCCCTTTTTAGAATCTCTTTACAGGTTATCAATAATTTTATTGCATCAGCGTCAAATATTGCGGCTTTGTTAAAATTGGTTAGAATGTGTTTTATAAGAGATATATTCAAATTGCTTATACCGATACCGGGACCGCAAATTAGATAATCGCAGTTTTCTAATTCTCTTTTTAGAATTTCTTCTTTTTCGTATTCATTTTTGTAGACGAAAAATACGGTTTCTGGTGTAAGAACTGAAAGTGCTTGATAATTTTCCAAAGGAACTAATAATTTTACATATCCTCCACCTGCTAAGTAGATTGCCCTGCAAACGAAATAACCGCAACCGACATATCCTGGCGACGTTGCCCATACAAGAAACCTGCCGTAATCGTTTTTATGGGATAAATTGTCCCTATATGGTAAAACAGGTAATTTGTATTTAAAATTCCCCCTTTGACTTCTTATCACAATTTGACATTTTAAATATTTTTGGTAAAATTGCTACTTCACTTTTTATGTGTAAAGAAGAAGCAATAGTAACAGAAGCCACGGTAGAGGAAGCACTACCTAATGCTACATTTAGAGTAACTTTGTCTAATGGTCACAAGGTGCTGGCTCATATCTCGGGGAAAATGAGATTGAATTATATAAGATTAATGCCAGGGGATAGGGTAAGTGTTGAATTGTCCCCTTATGATTTGAAAAGAGGAAGAATTATTTCCAAGATTCAAAAGTAGCCATAATAAATGAAAGTTAGATCATCCATAAGAAAATTGTGTGGGCATTGTAAAATAATAAGAAGGCATAGAATATTAATGGTAATTTGTTCTAATCCAAAACATAAGCAAAGACAGGGATGATGAAAACTCAAAAGTCGAAAGTCAAAGGCGCTAGCATTGCCCGGGGTTGTCAAAACCGCAATCCTGCTACTACTTAAATTATATGCCACGTCTTATAGGTGTAGATTTACCCCCCAATAAAAGGTTATTCGTTGCCCTTACCTATCTAAAAGGTATCGGCTCGTCATTAGCAGAAAAGATATGTGAGAGTGTTGGTATTGATAGAATGAAAAAAGTGAAAGATTTGACGGATGAGGAAATTTCAAAATTGAGTGCTCATATAGAAAAAAACTATAAGGTGGAAGGGGACCTTAAAAGAGAAGTTCAACATAATATACAAAGGTTAATATCAATAAATTGTTATAGAGGAATAAGGCATAAGAAAGGATTGCCTGTCAGAGGGCAGAGAACAAGAACCAATGCGAGAACGAGGAAAGGTCCTAAGAAAACAGTGGCAGGCAAAAAAGAAGCACCAGCTCCTAAATAATGCCAGAAGAAGTTAAAAAGAAACGTAAAATTAAAAAGATAGTCCCGAGTGGTATAGTGCACATAAAAGCTACGTTTAATAATACTATTATAAGTTTATCAGATCCAAAAGGTGACGTTTTGTGTTGGGCAAGTTGTGGTTCAGTAGGATATAGTGGCACTAAAAAGGGGACAGCGTATTCTGCTCAGAAAGCGGTTGAAAGTTTATTGACGAAGGCACAAAGATACGGATTGAAAGATGTTATAGTTAGAGTAAAAGGTCCCGGCCCTGGCAGGGAAACGGCTATTAGAGCTATACAATCAAGAGGAATTCGCATAAAACAGATAGAAGATGTTACACCTTTACCACATAATGGCTGTAGAGCGCCAAAAAGGAGAAGAGTGTAATGAGTTTATATTTAGAAGCAAAGTGTAGATTATGCAGAAGAGAAGGAATAAAGTTATATCTAAAAGGAGCAAAGTGTTTTTCTTCAAAGTGTCCTATTGAGCAGAGACCGAAACCGCCAGGTCAGACGGCAAGAGGATATAAACGATTGAGTGAATATGGTTTGCGTCTAAGGGAAAAACAAAAGGTAAAAAGGGTATACGGTATGAGGGAAAGACAATTTAAGAAATTATTTTGGGATGCGAAACGGGAAAAAGGTAATACGGGAGATAATTTATTGGTTATGTTGGAGAGCCGCCTCGACAGTATATTATATAGGAGTGGATATGCTCAATCTATACATCATGCCAGGCAATTAATAAGTCATGGACATGTAAAGGTTAATGGCCATTATGTGTATAGTCCATCATTTCTTACAAGAAGCGCAGATGAGATTACTTTTAAAAATAGGATAATTCCTACCTTAAAAGCAATAAAAGAAGGAACAAAACAATATATAACTTGTCCAGCGTATTTAACCGTCCTTTCAGAAGATCCACCAAGGTTGAAATTGTTATCCAATCCAACACCTGCTGATAGTAGAGTTAAATTTAACATACAATATGTCGTGGAATATTATACAAGGTAACTAATGTATTAAATTTAGGAGTTTATATATGAGAGCAAGATGGAAAGATTTTGAAATGCCAACGAAAGTTTTAATAGACCATACGGTTTCTACGAATACTTATGGTAGATTTTTCATAGAACCATTAGAAAGAGGATTTGGACATACACTCGGCAATTCATTGAGAAGGATATTATTGTCTTATATAAAGGGGTCTGCCCCATACTATATGAAGATAAGAGGTGTTCAGCATGAGTTTTCTACCATCGATAATGTGGTTGAAGATGTTTTGGAAATAGCTTTAAACGTAAAGAAACTTATAGTGAAGTTAGAGCAGGACGAACCAAAGAAACTATTTTTAGAAGCACATAAAGCAGGACCTCTAAAGGCATCTGGAATCCAGCCCGATCCTGCTGTAACCATTGTAAATACTGATTTAGTTATTGCTACATTAGCGGACGATACTGATTTTTATATGGAAATAGGCGTTATGTCAGGTAGGGGATATAAAACGGCAAAAGAACATTTGAATAATGGCACTGTGCCAAAGGAAGTAGGTATAATCGCTTTGGATAGTATATTTTCACCAGTAAACAGAGTAGCATATAATGTTGAGGAAGCCAGAGTTGGTTTATCGTCTAACTATGATAAACTAATTATGGAGGTATGGACAAATGGCCTTATTACTCCTGCCCTTGCTTTGACACAGGCGGCTAGGATACTTCAAAAACATTTGGTGCCATTTATATTCTATCAGGAACTTACCCAGGAAGTTTCAGTATCAGAGGTTATGGAGACACATACAAAGAAAAAGAAAGAGTTGTTCGATGAATTAAAAAACTTGTTATTAAGACCAATAACTGAGTTTGATTTTTCTATAAGAGGTCTACATTGTTTTGAAATGAGTGGTATAAAAACGCTTGCGGATCTAGTAAGGAAATCAGAGAAGGAGGTACAAGAAATTAAAAATTTAGGTAGAGCGACTTTGAAGGAGATAAAAACCAAATTATCAGAACTTGGATTGACCTTAGGCATGGATGTGGATGGTATTTTAAGCGAGAGTGTCGATGTGGAAAAACTTAAAGATATAATTGAGAGAGAAAAACTTGTAAAGAAACAATAGTAGTGTATGAGGCATAAAAGGCATAGATACAGTTTAGGTATAAAACAGGCGCATAGAAAACTTTTGATAAGAAATCTGGTAACGAGTTTATTCAGATATGAAAGAATTATAACGACAATAGAGCGGGCGAAACTTGCAAGGAAGTTTGCAGAACCACTTATTACATTGGCTAAAAAAGGATATTCTATATCAAGATATCAACAGGTGTATGATGAGTTACAAAACAAAAGCATTATATGGAAACTTTTTAGAGACATAGCTCCAAGGTTTTTGGATAGACAGGGTGGCTATACCAGAATATTGAAATTAGGTGGTAGTAGGTGGACATCGAAAAATGGAGAAGCAAAATATGCTTATAACAATTTAAAAAACGGTGCTAAGAAAGTTATTTTTGAATTAGTTGTTAAGACCAGACAGCCTAAACAGAAAACTGGTAAGGTTCAGAAGGCAAAACAAGAAACATCTGTTGCTCAGACATAAATTCATCCTGTTATAAATATATTTAGCATCTTTCTTAGATAGTTGCCATTCAGAAACTATCACACTTTTAAATTCCCTTTATTCAGTATTTTTCATTTATTATTCTATTGCGAGTTAGCGCGTTTAGCGAGTCAGGTCTTTACTTAAACCTTAAACTTTCAAACCTTTAACTTTTGACCTTTGAGTTTTGACCTTTGACTTTTTAAGGTATTCCCTTTTTCTGGTAATTTCTGGATTTGTCATTTAATAAAATAAAAAATTGTAGAATTATGAGACAATGGCAAGATATAACGATATTACTGAATTAATTGGTAATACGCCTTTGGTAAAATTGAATAAGATACCAAAAAAGTATGGTATAACGGCTCAGATATACGTTAAACTTGAATACTTTAATCCCGGTGGTGCCGTAAAAGACAGGATAGGAGTGAAAATGATTCAACAGGCGGAAAGAGAAGGTAAGATAAAAGAGGGGGCTACAATCATTGAACCTACTTCAGGCAATACAGGGATTGGTATTGCTTTATATGCCATTAGCAAAGGATATAAGTGCATTTTTACTATTCAAGATAAACAGAGTTCTGAAAAAATAAATGTTTTGAAAGCGTTAGGTGCTGATGTTATTGTGTGTCCTACAAATGTGGAAAGAGATAATCCGCAAAGTTACTACGCCGTAGCAAAGAGATTAGAAAAGGAAATTCCTAATAGTTTTTGTCCAGATCAATATGAAAATGAATATAATCCATTGGCTCATTATGAAACAACAGGACCTGAAATATATAAAGATACGGAGGGTAAAGTAACACACTTTTTTGCGGGTATTGGGACGGGGGGTACTATAAGTGGAACGGGAAAATTTTTGAAGGAGAAAAATAAGAATATAAAAATCATAGGAGTTGACCCAGAAGGTTCTATTTTATACGACTATTTTAAGACAGGAAAGAAGGTTAAAGCAAGTCCCTATAAAACGGAAGGTATTGGAGAAGATTTTATTCCGAAGACATTGGATTTTAAAGTAATAGACGATATCGTAAAGGTGACTGATAAAGAAGCGTTTTTAACAGCGAGAGAGTTTGTAAAGTTAGAAGGTATATTGGCAGGTGGGTCAAGTGGTGCAGTATTGGCAGGTGTTATTAAATATAAGGATAAATTAAGAGAATCAGATTTAGTTGTGGTGCTTTTGCCTGATTCTGCCTTCAGGTACCTTGGGAAGATATTTAATGACAATTGGATGAGAGAGAATAACTATATTTAAGATTATCTGTTAAACAGGAACAACAATTTTTTTACTACATTTGTAACAAGTAATGTTTTTACCTTTGATAAACTTGAATAGGTTGTAGGATGTTCCGCATTGGCAACTAACAACTTTGGAATCTTGTAAATTCATAATTTCCATAACCTGTTTGGGCGTTAATTTATTATGTAATACTAATATTTCTCCTAATCTAAGAGGTATAAACTTTTTTACTTGTTTTTGATAAGATAGGGCACTTCTTATATCTTCAAAAGAAATATTAAATAATTTATGAGCCAGAGCACCAAACCGTATGTCGTCTTTGGAAAATTGATGTTCTTCAAGATAGTTTTTGAGTATTAAATATTTCTGATTTTCCGTTATATAGTTGTTTTCTAATAATAATGAGATGGTACTTTTAGACGCTTTTTTGAGGGAGTTTTTAATGAATAGATATTGAGTGTAATTTATAAAGTTAAGATTGAGAGTAATTTCAAGAAGGGTTTCATTTATAGAATTAACGAACGATTCATCATGTTGTATCATTTAAAGAATATTGGTAATAAATGTTTGGGTATCTGCAACCAGATTGTAGCCATAGCGGTAGCGTAGACGGGTCCGACTTCGTCTATCCAATAACCATCTTTGTTTTGACCTTCTATAATTTCTGATGCTACCTTTTTCCAATAATTATTCCAATAATTGCCACCATATAAAAAGAACGCTTGCACTGAATAATAGTGTCCATAGAAATAATGAAAATTATATCCTTTGATTTTTATATCGGGTAAGTTGTTCCAAATATAATCCAAAATTTTCTTTATTAGTTGTCTGTCATAGTTACCCAAACTCATCATAGAAACTGCTCCGCAAGCAGCTAAAGCAAAAGAATCGTCCCTTGTATAATGTTCATTAAGAAGCTGATATTTAAACGAACCATCTGGATTCATTGACTTTTTAACGTAAATTTGGGCTTTTTTAATTGTTTTATAAGGAACGTAGAACCCGGCGTTTTTGGCTGCTCTTAATGCCTGAAGCACAGTAACGGTTACGGAGATGTCAGCATCTAACGGTTGGGGCTGATATCGCCATCCACCGTTGGGGTTTTGAGCAAATACGAGAACCTTTATAGCTCTTGATATGGCCTCTTTTAAGTCCTTATCTCTATGGGTATTTCCATAACTTTCAGCAAGAAAAAGAAGACAAAAAGCATGCTCATACATTCTTGTGCCATTTTTAGTTATATATCCATCCGATGCCCTTTGAACGCTAAGAACATAATTGATTGCTTTTCTTAAAACGGCTGAGTATCTACCTTTTTTTGGAATATAACCTCCTGCAAGAAAGGATAGCCCCGCAATGCATGTGATACCAACGTTTTCCGCCTTTTCTCCAACTACTTCTTCCATAATTTTGGTGCCCACCTTTTCAGACCACGAACCGTTTTTATTTTGACTTTTCTTTAAATATTGTAATCCTTTTTCAATTACGTCCTCAATCTTTATCTTCCTATCCTCATCAAAATTATCTAACTCATCTGAATGTGTGTTTATAATCAACAGTACCCAAATAATAAGAGGAAATGTATACTGTTTCATACCCTTATATTATACGAACAAAAATATAATTTTTATGGAGAATATTATCCAAACAAAAAGAAAGGGAAAATAAGAATCTAACGACTAACAATTAATTACTATTTACGTGCAATGAGATTGCAATACCCTTTGTGCTCGTTTTTGAGAGGAAGTGGTAATTTTTGTTATCTAAAAAGTATTTTGATTGTCTAAGACAGTGCCATTATTTTATTATTCTCTTATAAATTAGTTCATATCTCCTTGCAGTTTCTGCAATAATTTCACCTGGTAATGTTGGAGCAGGCGGCTTTCTGTTCCATTTTAAACTTATTAGGTAATCTCGCACTGATTGTTTATCATAAAAGTCAGATACATTCTCATTGTCTAAATTTTCTTTTAACCAATATCTCGAGGAGTCAGGAGTTAAAACCTCATCTATTAATATTATGTCGTTATTCAATATCCCCCATTCTAATTTGGTATCAACTAAAACCAGATTTTTAGATAATAAAAATTCCTTGGCAAAGTTATATATATTTATAGAATTTTCTACGAGGAATTGAGATATTGTAGGTCCATACATCTTTTCTATATCCTGCATCGTTATAGGTTTATCATGTCCTACTTCTTCCTTCGTTGTTGGTGTGAACAATATTTGTGGTAGTGGCTCACCAAATTTATATTCTCTATCAGCTTTCATACCATTGATGGTTTTTTTCTCTTTATATTCATTATATAAACTTCCTACCAGATACCCCCTGATTATACATTCAACTTTTATTGGCTCAGTTTTTTTTGCTATGGTGCTTCTTTGAATGATATTGTCAGGAATGTTGTTCTCTAATTTTCTATTTTCTAAGTGGACTTTAATTCCCAATCTTTCATTGATAAGTTCTAGAAAATACTTAGAAATTTTATTTAGGAATATACCTTTTTGCGGTATGGGATTTGGGAGAACAACGTCAAAGGCACTTATTCTATCGGTTGATACTATTAATAATTCATTATTATTTAATTCATAAACATCTCTAACCTTGCCTCTTTTAAACAATTTATAAGGTAGGTTTGTATATTCTACAATATCACTCATATTTACCATCCATTATCTCCTTAACTAGTTTTTTAAATTGATTACCTCTTTCTACGAAATTAGGAAACTGGTCAAAACTGCTTGTTGCTGGTGAGAGTATTATATAATCACCCTCAGAAGATATTTTATAGGCAGAAATAAGAGATTGTTGTAGGTTAGGTGATTCGTATAGGGTAGCGTTGCTATTAAATTGCCTAATTAATTTAGAAAATATGTCTGTTGTTTCCCCAATTAAGAAAACCGCTTTTGTATCGCTTGCTAACTTCCTGCAGATAGGTTCATAATCAATATTTTTATTTTTACCGCCGGTAATAACAATTTTATTGCCTTTAACTAAATCCAAGCCAAAAATGCTTGCTTGAGGTGTTGTTGCATTACTATCATTTATAAATTTTCTACCCTTATATTCACCAACGAATTCCATTCGGTGTTCTAAATTTTTGAAGTCGTTTAAACCTTCTACTATGTTATCATTGCTTATTTGTAGTATTTTAGCACAGCATGTTAGGGCTAAGATAGTGTTTAGATGTAGGTATTTATTTTTTAGAGAGTGTAAATTAAAGATATTTTCTGTTTTTTTATTGGAGACGAAATATACATCATCATTTAATATGAAAGTTCCCTTATCAGGGGAGGTTTTTGCAGAAAAGAAGTAAACGTTAGCATTCGTGTATTTTGCAAAACTTTTAACGTGGGGGTCGTCGAAATTTAATATAGCATAATCATCGCTTTTCTGGAATCTTATTAGGTTAATTTTCGTGTCTTTATATTGGTCAAAGTTTGAATGTTTGTCGAGGTGGTCAGGGTAGAGGTTCAGGATAATGCCTATGTGTGGGTGAAGATTATATTCGGGGAAATATTGTAGTTGGAAACTGGATATTTCTAAAACGATCCAAGCAGTTTCATTTATTTTATCCACTTCTGGCAGGAGGGATCCCCCTATATTACCGCCTAACCAGCATTGCTTTCCAGAGTTTTTTAATACGGTATAAATACAAGACGCTAAGGTACTTTTACCGATAGTGCCTGTTATAGCAATTTTTTTGCCTCTACACAACTTGAAAAACAGTGTTATTTCCGTAAAAATCATTGCGCCGCTACTTTTAGCCCATTGGTAGATATTGCTGCCAATTATAACGGATGGATTTAATATTATTATGTCTTTATCGTTAAAATCCTGCTTGTTATGTTCTCCGAATTTAAATTCTATGTTTGGATAGTTTTTTCTAAGTTCCTCTATAATCTCTTCAAATTCGGATGGTGCTTTTTGCTCACAAACCAGAACCTTTTTACAAATAGTAGACAAGAATTTTATTGCGCCTATCCCACCTCCAAATTTGCCTAATCCTATGACTAATGCCTCTTTCCCTGTAAATCTGTCTTTGAATTCTTTTAAATCGTTAATACTCATAGAATAGTTTTATTATAAAAGTAGTTAATGCTAATATTTGAAACCAATGTAAGGTGAGGCGGTTCTAAACATTCTAAATACTGCTGCAACATTAAAATTGCCAGATAAAGTAATATTTATATTTAAGTCGTTATATAAATCAAGAAGTTTTTCTATTCCAAATAAATTCTCTATTCGCTTTGGGAAACTTCTTAATAAAATTCTGAGGATAATCTTAATTACCTTGGTATATGTTTGTGCGTGCCCGTAGGATAGCGGTACCCTGATGTGAATCTCTAAAATGCTTCCATTGCCCGGCTCAGTTATTTTAAATTCAGATACATAATATGAACGAAGTTTTTGCGCAAATTTTTGCGTTCCGTTTTTCGTTTTATAACTTTCCAAAAGATTGTTTTTAATTATGTTAAAGTTGTTTTTGTTTTTTACTGATACTCGTAAAGATATCTCATTGAATTTTGTATGAGGTTTATAATTTATATTAAGAACTAAGCCGTATGGAGTATAAAGCGTTTCCATCTTGAGATTTTACTATAAAATAATTTTCCTTATTTATAATAAAGTTGTTTAATAGTTATGGATAATGGTGATAATTTACTGAGCTACCCTGTGCTTGTGCTGAATAAGCTTTTTATGGCGTTGAGAGTTACTACTGTAAGACATGCGTTTGTTTTGTTGTATAAGGGTAGAGCAGAGGTTGTGGATAAAGAAAATGATAGTTATATGCTATATAACTTTGATGAATGGGCGCGAGCAAATGGTAAGAACGGATTATGCATCAGGACCCCAAGTCTTGTTCTGTCTCTTCCTAAGATTATAAGGGTAAAGAGTGATGCAAGGCCGCGTTTGAAAGCCGTTAAACTGTCAAAGAAGAATGTATTTTTAAGAGATGAGTATATTTGTCAGTATTGTGGCAAAAATTACCCACAGAGTAAATTAACGATAGACCATATTATCCCTCGTTGCCGTGGTGGAGCCACCACATGGGAAAACGTTGTAACCGCTTGTAATTTTTGCAATATTAAAAAGGGCGATAAGTTACCAACAGAAGCAGGTATGAAACTGTTAAAAAATCCCACAATGCCAGATAGTATAACCTTTGTTAAGAACCTTAAGATTCCGAAAATATACGCAAATTTCTGGAGAGATTTTGTTAAATAATAATATATCGTTTCCCTATTATTGGTTTGCCTATTGATGTTAGTTATATACCGAGATAAAAGGCTGGGGCGAGGGTGAATAGTTGAAAGTCAATTTTCTTTTGATATCTCGCAAGAACGATGTTTTGGAGGATAAAATATGGATTTAGCAGAAAGGGTATATCAATTAAAGGAATCTGGTATTAGAAAAATGTTTGCCATTGCATCCCAGATAAAAAACCCTATTGATTTATCAATAGGGCAAACCCATTTTTCTACCCCTAAAAAATTGCAGAGCGCTCTTGCAAAAGCAACGAAGGCAGGATTTAATAAGTATACACCAACCATAGGGATTCATGAACTTATAGAGAAAATAATAGAAGATTATACCAAAAAATATATAAAAGCACCTGAAGGCATAATAATAACTTGTGGTGCAAGTGGGGGACTTGTTTTGTCTTTGCTTGCTCTTGTCAATCCTGGCGAGGATGTTATTATTTTCGACCCTTATTTTGTTATGTATTATAATCTTATCAAACTAATTGGTGCAAATCCAGTAACCGTATCAACTTATCCCGATTTTTTTATAAATAGGAGCTCATTAGAAAATGCTATAACATCTAAAACGAAACTTATCATCGTAAATTCTCCGAATAATCCTACGGGCAGAATAGTTAGTCAGGAAGAAATGAACATAGTAATAGAAGTTGCAAAAAAACATAACTTATGGTTGATAGCGGATGAGGTTTATAGCCTTTTTGATTATGATAAAAAATTTACATCGTTTTATAACAAATATGAGAAACTTATGTTGGTAAATGCGTTTTCAAAGACGTATGCCATTACAGGTTGGCGAGTTGGTTATTTGATAGGGCCTAAAGAAGTGATTGACAGAATATCCATTATTCAACAATTCTCTTTTGTTTGCGCTCCTTCTATGGCACAAAAGGCAATTGAATTAGTTTTTCCTATGTCAACCAATCAATTCGTCAAAAAATATAAGAGGAATAGAGATTTAGCATATAACCACCTATCGAAATTTCTAAAAACCCAGAAACCGGACGGTTCATTTTATATATTTCCTCAACTGCCGCCTGGTTATACAGGTGAAGAATTCGCCCGCAAAGCGCTGGAAAAAAAAGTGGTGGTTGTTCCAGGAGGAGCGTTTTCACAGTATGACACCAATATAAGAATATCTTTCGCAACCGATACTAATACTTTGAAAAAAGGACTATTAATTATCGAAAAATTGATAAAAAGTTAAAAAGTTGAAAAAAGTTCTTGTTACTTATAACCTAAATCCTGAACTATTGCAAAAGTTGAAGAAAGAGAACTTTATTATAAACCAATATACCAGTAAGTATCCATTTACCCCAGCGCAACTTTCACGTTTATTGAAAGATAAAAATGCTATTCTTTCTACCCTCACAGATAAGTTGAATGCAAGTGTTTTAATGAAGGCAGATAAGTTAGAAGTTATATCTCAATGTTCTGCCGGGTTGGATAATATTGATTTGGAATATGCAAAACAAAGAAACATCAAAGTATATAACACTCCAACAGTTTTGTCTAAAGCCGTAGCTGAACTGACAGTGGCAATGATCTTTGCTGTTTTGCGTAATGTGGTTGATGCTCACTGGTATATGAAGAAGGGAAGGTTTACGGGGTGGAAAGTAAATTTATTCCTTGGAGACCTTTTAGAAAACAAAACAGTTGGGATTATTGGAATGGGTAATATAGGTTGTGAAGTTGCTATAAAACTCTATAATCTCGGAGCAAAAATAGTTTATTACACGTTAACCAGAAAAAGATGGTTAGAAGAAAAATATCACTTCACATTTTGTGATGTGGATGAACTATTGGAAAATTCTGATATAGTTAGTATTCACTTACCATTAACAGTCCAAACAAAAAATTTTTTGGACTGTTCTAGATTAAGAAAGATTAAAAATGGAGCTATACTTGTAAATACGAGCAGGGGAGAAGTTATTGATGAAAAGGCGTTGATTAAACTTTTAAGGAGCAATCATATAAAAGCAGCAGCTTTAGATGTCTACAGAAACGAACCATACATTAATAAAAGTTTATTGAAATTAAAAAATGTTTTACTTTTACCCCATATAGGAAGCGCAGTAAAAGAAATTAGGTTCAAGATGATGGAAGAGGCAGTTAATAATCTAATTTGTCATTTCAAGAATGTTGGTTAAAGAAGCGGGGCAGTGAGATAGAATGAATAATGAATTTTTTTGTCATTGACAGCCCGAAGGGCGTCGCAATCCCCTTCCCTCTGCTCATAAGACAAAAGACAACGGACATTAGACCCGTTACAATCCCATTTCCAATAGGAAAAACTTGTCTATCGTCTTACCTCTGGTATCCAATGTCTCATTCATCATTCATTATTATTTCACTACTTTTTCTTATGGTTGCTGGTTGGTGGTTTTAGTCCAAATCAGGGAAGCAATTATTGAAATAATTAAAGTTACGGCAATAAAACCTAATGCTACAGAAATGGGCACTTCGTAGATACTTTCCATAATCATCTTTATTCCTATAAACACTAAAATAATTGATAAACCGTATTTTAAATAGCAGAATAACTGCATAATACCTGCTAAAGCAAAAAAGAGCGCTCTTAATCCTAGAATAGCAAATATGTTAGAGGTATATACGATAAGTGGGTCACGAGAAAGGGCTAATACAGCAGGAACTGAGTCCGTAGCGAAAATTATATCCGTTGTTTCAATGGCTAAAAGACATATAAAAAGTGGTGTAGCAATCAATTTCCCCATTTTTTTTATGAAAAATCTTGCGCCTCTCAATTTACCTGTGCACGGCATAAATCTTCTGAATATTTTTATAAAAATATTTTTTTCTGGATTGACATTGTCTTTTTTTTCAAAAGATATTTTTATACCTGTTAAAACCAAAAATCCTCCAAGTAGATAGATAGTCCAATGAAATTTCTTAATTAATGCACTACCAGCAATTATAAATATTAACCTCATTATTATTGCGCCTACAATTCCCCAGAATAATACTTTGTGTTGATATTGTATAGGGATACGGAAATAGGAAAAGAGCAGCAAAAAAACAAAAAGATTATCTACACTTAGCGAGTATTCTAGCAAATATGCAGACAAAAATTCTAATGCCTTGACTTTATTAAAACGAAAGTATATGTATACATTAAATAATAATGCGAGGATGATATAAAAGAGACTCCATAGTAGCGCTTCTTTGATCTTTATTTCATGCGGTTTTTTATTTAAGATGCATAGGTCTAAAATAAGCAGAAAAATTACAAAAGCACCAAATATGGTCCACATTAACAATTGATTCATTGCAATTAGAGCTGATATCAGCTCAATTTATTCCCATTTTTCTACCTTCCCCCACAAATTACCGCAATCTTTAAATCTTTACCTTAAACCTTGAACCTTAGACCTATCATCTACCTCTTCCTTTCTTATCCTTACAAAATGGAAATTGTGAGACGCTGCTAATTTCCGGCATAGTCAACTTGTCAGTATTATAAAAAATAAAGGTTATAATACTTTTATGGATTATAAGAATACGCTAAATCTGCCTAAAACGGGCTTTTCTATGAAGGCAAATCTCATAGAAAAAGAGCCTAAAATACTCAAGTTCTGGGAAGAAAATAAGATATATGAGAAGATATTAGAAAAAAATAAGAATAATCCTAAGTTTGTTTTACACGACGGCCCTCCTTATGCAAATGGTGAAATACATATAGGACACATTCTCAATAAAACACTAAAAGATATATTAAATAGATACAAATTGTTAAAGGGATATTACTCTTATTACAAACCTGGATGGGATTGTCATGGATTACCGATTGAACAGAGAACAATAGAGGAATTAAAAATAAAGGATATATCAACTGCAGATAAGATGATGGTAATAAAAAGAAGTTACGAGATTGCGACGAAGTATGCTTCTATACAGAAGGAACAGTTTAAAAGATTAGGAGTATTGGGGGCGTGGGATGACCCATATCTTACGCTTTCAAAAGATTATGAATCCAAGGTAATTGAGGCATTTAAGAAATTATACGAAAAGGGATATATATATAGAGCGTTGAAATCTATACAATGGTGTAAACATTGCAAAACGGCATTAGCGGATGCAGAGGTAGAATATAAAAATTTAGCGTCACCTTCTATATATGTAATATTTAACTTTACGGCTGGATCCGTGAGAAAATTACGGGATGTAACAGGTAAAGGAATAGAGAATTGCGCAGTAATGGTGTGGACGACGACACCGTGGACTTTACCTGGGAATTTAGCGGTTACATTAAATCCTGAATTTAAGTATGCTCTTGTAAAAACTCACCTATTTAATAAAAATTATCATTTATTAGTAGTTTTGGACGTGGTGGAGAGCGTTTTTAATAAACTGGGATTAAAAGTTGAAGAAATCCAAGAAGTGCGACCTGATAAGTTAGAGTATTTGGAATATCATAGACCTATAGAAGATAAACCTCTCGGTAAAATAATATTGGATAGTTTTGTTTCGAAAGAAGAGGGGACAGGGTGTGTTCATACCGCGCCTGGACATGGAGAAGAGGATTATAATGCAGGATTAAAGTATAAAATAGAACCGTATAGTCCAGTAGATGAGTCAGGGAGGTTTTATGGGACAGTTGATTGGTTAAATGGTAAAGATGTTTTTGCTGCCCAGAAAGAGATAGTAGAGTATCTTAAAAATCATCATTATCTTCTTTTCTCAGAAGAGATAGAACACAGTTATCCGGTATGCTGGAGATGTAAAGAAGCATTGATATTCAGGGCGACGAAACAATGGTTTTTAGATGTAGATAAGCATGGGTTAAGGCAGAAACTGTTAGATGAGGTTGATAAAGTAAGATGGATGCCGTCATGGGGCAAGACACGGATGTCCAATATGATAAGGAACAGACCACACTGGTGTCTGTCAAGACAGAGAAGTTGGGGTGTGCCACTGCCCATATTTTATTGTAATAATTGTTCGCAAGAGTTAACTAATGTTGAAATAATGGAAAGAATCCAAAAAATCTTTCTTGAATCTGGCTCAATTGCATGGTTTGAAAAAAGCGAAAAGGAGTTATTAGGGAAACAATATCTTTGTTCCAATTGTAAAGGAAGCCAATTTACAAAAGGAGATGATATTTTCGATGTGTGGTTTGAATCAGGAGTAAGTTGGTTTGCGGTGTTAAGAGGTAATGAAAAGCTCGCATACCCGTGTGATTATTACTTAGAAGGTTCGGACCAACATAGAGGATGGTTTCAAGTTTCTTTGATTCCATCTGTTGCAATTTTTGAAAAGGCGCCTTTTAAAACGGTTCTAACGCATAGTTTCACAGTTACAGAGAAAGGAGAGAAAATCTCTAAATCAGATGAAACCGGCAAGATATTTAGTTTCAATAATCTGCTGAAAAACTATGGCGCTGATGTAATACGTTTATATATAATGTCCTGCGATAGTAGCGATGACTTTGTCCTGTCAAAAAGTCATCTGGAGCAGGTAGCGCAAAACTATGTTAAAATAAGGAACAGTTTCAGATTTATTCTGGCTAACCTCTACGATTTTAACCCAGAAAAACATAGGGTATTTTATGGAAATTTAAATTTTGTAGATAAGGTTTTTTATAACAAGACAATGCAATTGTTAAAAAATATTCAACCATTATGGGAGGAATTTCAATTGCACAAGATATATTCACTTCTTAGCAATTTTATTATAGTGGATTTAAGCGCCTTGTATTTTGATATTGTGAAGGAAAAACTATATACTTTGTCTAGTGATGATATTTCCAGACGTTCAGCGCAAACCGTCCTCTGGTTTATTTTGAACAAGTTGGTGTTGCAACTTGCCCCTGTTTTACCTTATACAACAGAGGATATCTATTCATTCTTCCCACAGAAGCAATATGAGTCCGTCCATCTTCTAACAAAAACAGCCCATAGGTGTGAAAGTGAACTATCTTGTATAGAGGATGAAGAATGCTTCAAGCTAGAGGAAGGTATTTTAGAAAAGTGGGATAATGTTATGAAGGTAAGAAATGATGTTAATAAGATATTGGAAGAGTTAAGAAATAAAAAAATAATAGGACGTTCACGGGAAGCAAAAATCACTATCCACATAAAAGATAAAAAACTATTAGAATTATTACAATCCATAAATGAGCAATTAGAAGATATATTTTTAGTTAGTAAGATGGAATTAAATCAGAACAATACAATAGAACGGGATTATGTAGTATATGCTTCAAAATATGATGCGCCCAAATGTGAGAGATGCTGGCTTCACAGTGAAACAGTTGGTAAAAGTGTAGATTATCCGGATATCTGTGATAAATGCGTGCAAATAGTTCAAAAACTAAAAGTATAGCCGTTTTAATATCAGGAACAGGTAGAACATTAGATAATCTAAATCAAAAAATCAAAGAAGCAAAACTTCAGGTAGATATTGCTGTGGTAATAGCGAGCAAACAAAATATAAAAGGTATAGAGATAGCAAAAAAACATAATAATAAAGTTGAGATAGTTGATAGAAGAAATTACAGTAATATTTATGAATTTAGTAGAAAGGTATTCGATATTTTGAATGATTATAAAGTAGATTTAGTGGTCTTAGCCGGTTGGATACAAAAGTTATGGATACCAAAAGAGTATGAATGGAAGGTTATAAATATCCACCCTGCGCTTTTACCGCTTTTCGGTGGATTTAGGTATTATGGTGAATTTGTTCATAGAGCAGTTATAGAAAGCGGAGCAAAAGTAAGTGGTTGCACAGTTCATTATGTAACCAGTGATTACGATAGCGGTCCTATAATATTGCAAGATTATGTCAAAGTAGAGGGCAGCGATACCGCTCATACATTAGGTGAGCGTGTCTTTGAAAAAGAAAAAGAACTATTGCCAAGGGCTATTGAAGTAGTATTAAATCAAAATTTTATTAAAATGAGATAATATCCTTTCTTTTTGCACTCCTTCAGAAAAAAGTTTTTGATATGCCAATTTAGATAATTCAGAATATTTTTCTCTTAAAATCCTATCAGTAGCAAATTTATAAATAGCGTTCACCATTCCATCGATATCACCATTTTTTATAGTGTAGATATAATCTTTTAGATATTCATTGACTGCCGGCAGGAACCATGCTATTATCGGTTTTCCTGCTTGTGTATATTCCATATACTTTGTAGATAATGTATTTCTATTGAAATCTTCTGAGATATCCATACCAACGCATATATCTGAGTTGTGTATAAGTTCCCAATATCTTGATGAATCGGAAATAAAACCTGTTAATATAAGTTTATCTTCTAAGTTATTATCTTTTATGAACTGCTCGATATAATTTTGTAGTTCGCCTGCGCCTACCTGATAGAACATAATATTTTGGTCGGGGTATTTTTCAAAAAATCTTTTGGCACATTTAGCATATTCAACAACCCCTTCTTTCTTATACAACATAGCCCTGTGTAAAACTATCATTCCGTCTTTAACCTTTAGCCTTTGACATTTAACATTTAAGATGTTGTTTGGTATCCCATTATACTCAACAATGGAAGATTTAGTTTTAATTTCTTTTTTTATTCGTTCCTTAGCGAATTTATTATGAACAAAAGCGACGTCAGCATTTCTTATCATAAAAGCATCAAATGATTTTAACATCTGGCTAAAAATGGACACTATAGCAAACTTTCCCTCAAATAATTCATCTCCTAAATCACAGACGTCTACAAATATTTTTTTGTTAAATATCTTACACAATATAACGAATAAAAAATAGTAAGATGGTTGAATGGTAAAGTATATACAATTAAAACCTCTCGTAAGTAAAAAATAGAAAAAATACATAAATGTAAAAAAAAATGACATAGGATATTCAATGAAATATCCCCAAAAGTGTAGTGACTCATATCTGGGATATCTGATAACTGTAAAATTATGTAGATTTTCAAACATTCTTTTTTTTGTTTTAAATATGGGAGATATTACAAAGATATGTAAATTGCTACAATATTTTTTAAGAGTTTCTATCAAAAAAAGAGTAACTGACTTATAAGTAATATCATTATCTTGGACAACAAAAAGAATTGTCTTCAAAAACTACTTTATATAACCGAATTTAAATCCTCTATTTTTTAGTAGTTTTATAATTTTTTTAGCTGCTATAACTAAATCACGTTTCCATGTTCCTATAACTATTATATCTCCTGCTTTAATGCTTTTGGCAAATGTTTTTAATGCATTGTTGAACGTTTTTTCCATAAACGCCTTCATTTTCTTACCTTTAAAAAACTCATCCACATATTTATATAACATTTCTTGTTCATCCAATGACATTTCATATGCAGTGTAGAAATTTCTTATAATGTAGGTAACTGCTTTGTGAGTGAGCGTATAGATATATTCAGGAATGTTATTTCCTACCCACTTGGATGTTGATACGATTCTGTTAAAACCCTTTTTTTTAGATAGGTTGGTTAAAAAACTGTTGTTTATCTGATTGAGTGGACAATTAATAAACGCCGTTTTTATGATTTTGCCTGTCAGATGATACACCAAGATTTGTGTATCTTTTAACTCTTTTATATCGGCACTGCCAAGATTGTTGCAATTTAACTCGTTTGAATAAAAATGTATTAAAGGAACGATTTTGTATTTCTCTATGATGTTTAAATATCTTATATTTAACATTGTATCAATACCCCTTAATGCTACATTGATGGGTATATTACGCCTTTTCATAAAGCTTATAATTTCAAATCCATATTTGTCAAATCCATATAGAAGCAGATAGATATTGTTGGGTGGATGGGCTTTGTTGTTAAAAATTTCTATATACGTCTTTTTGCTGTTATCAATAAATTTGTTAGAATTTGTAAATAGTTTCTTTAACTTGAGAGGATCAGTATATTTTTTTGGGTCGGGTTCTATCTTATATTTTAATTTTACCAAAGTATCTAAAATATTGTTAAATTCAGTTATTCTCAGTTTACGGGTTTTGTCTGGATGTTCTAAATGCAGGATAAATTTATTGAGCCCATTTTTTAAATTTGATAATATATGTTTTTTAAAACTCCTCCCCAAGGTGAGTTCTGCATTATAAGTATCATCAAATTCTAACCGGCTAATCTTAGAGTCTTTAAATGCGATTACAGCATTTATGTAATTTTTACTTAATTTAATGAAAGGAGCAGCGTACAAATAATTATCCACCCCTGTATATTTTTTGATAAGCATATTTGTCTTTTTTATTTCGTTTTTTATTTGAGTTAGTGTCAAGTTGTTCATATCAGGATGTGAGTAAGTATGGTTGCATAGTATGTGTCCATCTTGGGCAATTTTTTTTGCTGTGACAGGATATTTTTCTATATTTTTACCTATAACGCAGAAAACTGCTTTCGCTTTATATTTTTTCAATATCTCCAGAATCTTAAGCGTATTCTCTGTAGGTCCATCGTGAAATTCTAAAGTTACAACTTTGTTCTGACTTAATATAGATATGTTTATCATTAATATTACTATTATACTTTTCATTGGAGTGTTTCCTATAACCCTTGACATTTAAATTTTTCGAAGTGTATTATAAAACAATAAAGGGTTAAAAGTGTGATTGAAATTAAAGGAGTAAAGAAGATGGGTAAAAAGTATATAGGTGTAGAAGTAGCGTGGTTGTTATTGATGGCAAGTATTTATGCGAGGGGCGAGTTTTTGTCGCAATTAATATATAAAAACAGCATTAATACTAATGAAAAAAAAGTGGTATTAATAATAAGAGATGGCCCAACGAATCTTACCCCGGAATATATGTCAGTATTAAAAAAATATGGAGTAAAAAATGTAGTATTTTGTCTTATAGGGAAGCATATAACAGAAAAAACGGGTAAATATATCTCTCTTATATTAGAAAATGGTAACATCATATGCAATCAGGGATATTCTCATAGAAGATATTCACAGTTTCAAAGTTTTTCCGAAGCAAAAGATGATATGAGGAAAGTTCTGTATGCAATAGAAAAATATTCAGGAACAAAATCTCAAATAGCATGGGCTCCTTACGCTGATTTATCATTCAACTTTCTTAAATCCGTAAAGTCGCTTAAAATTCCTTATGTTATTCTGCCAAATGTGCATACGAGGGACTGGGAGCAGCCAGCTATAGTGACGGTAAAGGATATTATATCACAAGTAAACCCCGGCGATATAATTCTCTTACACGAAACCCCTGAAACTTTAAAAGCATTACCTGTAATTTTGAGTGATTTAACAAAAAAGGGTTACAAAATTATAAGTCCTTTTGAGTATTATGACGCAACCAATTTAAAAGGGACAGAACAGGCAGATACGTTAGCAAAAAAAATAGTTTTTACACGCATAGATACTTATTTAAAGTAGGAAGGGGAAAGAGGGTGTTGTATATACCCTATTTTTCTTTTCCAATGTTTTAACATTTCCTTGGCATCTTTTCTTATATCTTTCACAATATCCTTAGATGTCGCATTCTCCCATTCTAATTCTTTCATATATCTATAATAATGAATATTTTTTAAGGGACAAATACCATAGAATTTCTTTTCTACTTTCTTTCTATCTTCCACTTGTTATCCATTTAAATTAATTGTAATAAAAATTAGTTTTAATGTCGTATTGTATAAATTCAGAATGAAGTGTGATGTTGTAAACTTGAAAAGCAATGAAATCAGAAATTACCACACTTTCAAATTCCCCTTTTGTAGTTTA